>PXTN01000095.1 GCA_003022565.1 Bacteroidetes bacterium QS_3_64_15
GAACCTCGTTCTCCTCGAAAGACCTCGCTTCCCCCATGATACAAACTGAAAGTCGCTCGTCTGGAAGACGAGGGTTTAGCACCGGCTGCATGGAAATGAATGTCATCGAAGCGCTGTCGCGAGGAGGCGCTGTCGCGGGGAGGGCGCCTGTCTCGACAAGCATTCGGTGGAGAATGGAGCCGTCATGTCCCGTCGGTGGTCTCCTCGCCAGGGTTACACTCGACCCGGCCGAACCGACGGTCGCGATCCTGATAGCTTCGGATGGCCCCGTACAACTGAGGCCGCCGGAAGTCTGGCCAGAAGTCGTCGGTGATGTAAAGCTCCGTGTAGGCGCTTTGCCAGAGCAGGAAGTTGGAGAGCCGGTACTCCCCGCCGGTCCGCACCAGGAGGTCGGGGTCCGGCATCCCCGCAGTGTCGAGCTGGTTCTCGAAGCAGGACGCGTCGATCTCCTCCGGGGAAAGCTCGCCGTTTGCGACCTTGGTGGCAAGGTCGCGGGCGGCCTGTAGAATCTCCCAGCGTCCACTGTAGGAAAGCGCGAGCGTAAGCGTCATCTGGCTATTGTCCGCCGTGTCTGCTTTGGTCTCAAGGAGGGCCTTCCGGCAGGGATCGGGGAGCTGAGACAGGTCGCCAATAACTTGGAGCTGGATCCCGTTCTCCATGAGGGTGGACCGCTCCTTCTGCACCGTGCGCACCAGAAGCTCCATCAGGGCATCAATCTCGGCGTCGGGCCGCTCCCAGTTTTCGGTACTGAAGGTGTAGAGGGTGAGGTACTCCACGCTGAGCTCCGCACACGCCTCCGTGATTTCCCGAACGGAAGTGACCCCTTCGTGGTGACCCAGCACGCGCGCCTCCCCCCGCCGCTGTGCCCAGCGGCCGTTTCCGTCCATGATGCAGGCCACGTGGGCCGGCAGCTTCCCCCGCTCCCGGAGGGCCTGCTGTTGGCGTTCGTCACTGGCATCGGAGGGGTCCTTTTGAACCGAAATATTGGCCTTATGGTGGGTCGATCCCATAAATCTGTGTGACTCCGACCAATGAACACGAGAGGAGGAGAATGCGCTCCCCGTGGTCCAAGAAGTGCAACAGCAGCGTAACCTACAGGGAGCAGGCGCAAAGGTCAACAGGCCCACGCACACATTTCCATCAACCGTCACCTCGGCGTTCCCCAGACCGTCTCTTCGCCAAGCCCACGTGGCAGGCATGAACCCTCGTCCGGACGAACGGCAGGAGGACGTTGAGCCATCCGCGGGGCATCAGTCCGAGGAGGCTTACAACCGAAGAATGTCGTTGAAGATCAGGAAGGCCATGAAGCCGATCAAGAGGATCATTCCGACCTGTTGTGCGACGAGCCGGACCCGTGCAGACGGGCGGCGGCGCGTGACGGCCTCGTACAGCAGAAACAGAAGCTGCCCGCCGTCGAGCGCCGGAATGGGCAGGATGTTCATGATGGCCAGCGTAATCGAAAGGGCCCCGATGATGCGCCAATACGGCCCCAATCCGGCAGATGCTGCTTCGCTGGTCACCTCTGCAATCATCACAGGGCCCCCGAGGCTGTCTCGGAGGCTGTCTCGACCCGTAGCGATCCGCTTCAGCGTAACGACAATGTTTCGGCCATAGGTCCAAGTGTCCACCACCCCTGCCTTCAGGGCCCCTAACGAACTGTAGCTCTTAGTCCGAACCCCAAATTTTTCGAACATCGTCTGCCGGGTGATCTGATTGCCCCCCGGCCCCCGAATCCCGAGCAGGTACCGATCTCGATCCTTGTCGTATTCGGCGGCCACCTCGGCTGCCAGAATCCGCCCCTCGTCGGTACGGCGAACCAGGATGGGCCCGGCCTCTCCGGGCGCCGAGTCGGCCAGCGAGTCGGGCCGGAACCAGCGCACCTCTACAGGGGTCCCCTCCGCCGCCTGGAGCATGTCGCTCATCTCCTGCCAAAAGCGCACAGTGTCGCCCTGAATAGCAAGCACGCGGTCCCCCACCCGAAGCTCCGCCGAGTCGGCGGGACTATCCTTGAGGACGCCCCCAACGAGCGGAGGCTGAAACCCCAGACCCGGAAGATAGCGAGACCGCCGGTCGTCGTCGCGCGCCCGGCTGAGCCGCGAGATGATGTCGGACGGACCCACCAACGTCTGCCGTTCTCCGTCCCGCATGACCGTCACCGTCATCGAGTCCGCTGCGATCAGTGACGAGGGGTCCATCTGATCGAAGCGCTCAAATGACGTTCCGTTCACCTTCAGGATGTGGTCCCCGGTGCGAAGCCCTACGTCGTAGGCCACCGACCCCTCCTCCACGTACACCTGCTCCACATTTTCGGCCGGAATGTACGTATCACCCTCACTCCACCGCAGTCCTCCAAAGACGACGATGGCGAGAAGGGCGTTGAAGGCGACACCGGCCGTGATGACCACGATGCGCTGCCAGACCGGCTTGGCGCGAAACTCCCACGGCTCGGGCTCTTCCTCCGTGTGGTCGGTGTCGAGGCTTTCGTCGATCATGCCCGTAATTTTCACATACCCGCCCAGAGGGGTGGCCCCCACCGCGTATTCGGTGTCTCCGTATTTGCGGCCGAAGAGCGTGGGCGGGAACCCGATCGAAAAGCGCTCGACCCGCATGCCGAAGTACTTGGCCGTCAGGAAATGGCCCAGCTCGTGGATAAACACCAGGATGGTGAGCGCCAGGAGGACCCAGAGCGTCGAGGTAAGAATGCTAAGCAGAAGCTCCATACAGGGGGTGGCTGGGAGATCACCGAGGGACGCTGTACACAGAACGGATGAGCCGGAAAGATCCCCACCGTTCAATTTGATGCCGGCAAGGGGAGTTCCTCGACGAAGCGGCGCGCCTCTTCGTCCGCGGCAACGAGATCGTCGAGGGTCGGCTCGGGGCGGACGGGAATCTGGGCCAGTGCCCGCTCCACGGCGCGGGGGATGTCGGTAAACCCGATCTGCTCGTCGAGAAACCGCTCGACGGCGACCTCATTGGCCGCGTTGAGGATGGCGGGAGCCGTGCCGGTCGTCTCCATCGCCTCGTACGCGAGCCGGAGGCACGGGAACTTGTCGGTGTCGGGACGCGCAAAGTCGAGCCGGGAGAGCTCGCCCCAGTCCAGTCGTTCGTGGGGGGCCTCCCACCGTGCGGGAAAACTCAGCGCATACTGGATGGGGACCTTCATGTCGGGCACCCCGAGTTGAGCCTTCACGGCCCCATCGGTGAAGGCCACCATCGAGTGGACGATCGACTGGGGATGCACGAGCACCTGAATTTGATCGAGTGTTAAATCAAACAGCCACTTTGCCTCGATAATCTCCAGGCCTTTGTTCATCATGGTGGCCGAATCGATCGTAATCTTCGCCCCCATCGACCAGTTCGGGTGATCAAGGGCCTCGCTCACGGTCACCTCCCCGAAGGTTTCGGCGGCGCGGTCCCGGAAGGGCCCGCCGGAGGCCGTGAGTACCACGTCTTCGACGGAGCGATCGGGCTCGCCCAGCAGGCACTGAAAAATGGCCGAGTGCTCGCTGTCGACGGGCAGCAGACGGCCCTCGCTCTGATCGAGCGCCTCGGCAACCAGCGCGCCGCCCACGACGAGGGTCTCTTTGTTGGCGAGCGCGACTTGTTTCCCCGCCTTCAGGGCGTCGAGGACAGGCCGGAGTCCAGCGAATCCCACGACCGCGCCCACCACCACGTCCACGTCCGCCCGCGTGGCTGCCGCGCACAGCCCCTCCTCCCCGGCGAGGATCCGAACATCCGGAGCAATGCCGGACAGGGCGCGCTCCAGCGCCTGGGCTTGGGAGGGCGCCCCGACGGCAACGCACTCGGGCTGAAACTCCCGCACCTGCTCAGCGAGCAGATCCACGTTGCGGCCGCAGGTGAGAGCCTTCACGTCGAACCGATCCGGAAAAAGCCGCACCACGTCGAGGGTTTGCGTCCCCACCGACCCGGTTGCGCCGAGGATTGCGAGATTCCGAGGCCCTGTGCCTGACCGGCCGTTCTGAGGAGGTGTATTCATCAACGATTATCGAACGTCGCGAAAACAGCGTATCGAGTACAGGGCCCGCCGCCCCCTGCCGCGTGGCCGCGGAGAAACGTCCGGCTCGCCCGCGTCGTAAGATAATACTTGCGAGTCTCAACGTTGCTTCAATCCGTCACGCTCGCGGTTGGCCTAGCATCTTCTACACGCCTCGCTCCTCCTCTCCGTGACGCACCCGTCCTTTCTCCGGCGGCTGGCTGGCTGGGCCCTGCTGAGGCCCCGACCCGTCCTTCTACCCCTGGTCCTGCTCCTCTGCGGCAGCGCCGGCCCGACGCGGGCCCAGCAGGCCGACAGCACCTTGCTCCGGCAGTTTCAGAGAGCGAATGCGTACGCTCGGGCCGAAAAGACCGAGAAGGCAATCAAGCTTCTCGAGCGCCTGCATGCCGAGGCCCCCAGCAACACGGCGTTCTACCGAAAACTGAAGGAGGCGTACGAGAGCGTCAAGCGCTACGACGAGGCTCTCCGTCTTGTGGAGGAGTGCATCGGGGATTCTCCCACCGTGTCCCTCCTGTCCGAGAAGGCGCGCCTGCAGTACCAGAAGGGGACCGTGGAAACAGCCAACGAGACCTGGGACCGGGCCCTTCGCCTCGTACCGCAGGAGCCGCAGACGTACCGGACGGTCTACCAGACGCTCGTCGACATTCGTCACTTCCGAAAGGCCATCGAGGTGCTGAAACAGGGCCGCACCGTGCTCGATCGCCCCGATGCGTTCCGGACTGAGCTGGCGAACCTGTACGGCCTGGACGGACAGTTCGAAGAGGCCATGACCGAATACGTTCAACTTCTGGCCGAGGCCCCCGAGCGGGTCGGCTACGTCCGGAATCAACTTCAAACCTTCGTGGAGCAGGGACAGGGCATCGAGGCGAGCATCGAGGTTCTGCGGGAGACGGTTCAGGAGGCCCCGCTGAATCGGTCCTATCGGCAGCTTCTGGCGTGGCTCTACATGGAGAAGAATGACTATGCCGCTGCGTTCGACGTCTACCGTGCCCTCGACCGGCTCGGAGAGAGAGAAGGCGAACTCCTCTTCGACTTTGCTCGGAAGGCCGCAAACGCTCAGAGATACGACGTCGCCACCACGGCCTGCACCTCCGTGTTGGACCGCTATCCCGACTCGGACGCGGCCCCCGACGTGCAGAAGACCCTCGGGGATCTGTACCGGCAATGGGCCGACCTGGAGGCCGATTCGACGACTGCGGCGGCGGACTCTGCCCGCTACGAAAAGGCCCGAGCGGCCTACAAGACCTTTCTGGAGTCGCACCCGGGCCACTCCGACTCTCCGTCGACCCTTCTGCAACTCGGCACGCTCCAACTCGACGCCTTCCGTGCGCTGGACGAGGCGGAGGCCACCCTGGATCGACTGGTCTCCACTCACCCGCAGACCGCAGCCGCAGAGAAGGGGCAGTATCACCAGGCTCGGTTGGCCCTCTTCCGTGGGGACCTCAATCAGGCGCGATTGCTCTTCTCACGTCTCTCCAGCGAGGCGCAAGAGAGCGACCTCGCGGACCGGGCTAAGTACGAACTGGCCCTCCTGCATTTTTACGAGGGCGCGTTCGACGCCGCCACGGCCCGGGCGAAGGCCACGAGCCAGAACACGGCCGCGGACGTGGCCAACGACGCCATCGAACTCAAAACCCTGATTCAGGAGAACCGCGGGCCCGACTCCCTTGACGTCGCCCTTCGAACATTTGCACAAAGCCGTCTCTACAAGCGTCAGCGGAGGCGCAGAACGGCCCTTGCCCAACTGGATACCCTTCTGCAGAACCACCCCCGGCACCCCCTCGCCGATAATGCCCGGTTCCAGCAGGGCACGGTCCACCTTGCCCGCCGCGACACCGCGGCAGCCCTGGAAACATTTCGGGCGCTTCCGAAGCGGCATCCGCGAAGCCCGTACGCCGACCGGAGCCTGTTCCGGGCCGGCACGTTGCTGGAAGCGAGCGGGCGGCCTGCGGCGGCCGCGGAGGTCTACAACCGGTTGCTGACGGAGTACCCGAAATCCCTTCTCGCCGGCGATGCGCGCGGCCGGCTCCGAGCCCTCCAGCAGACGCAGGGGTGATCGGGCCCGGGTCGCCCCTTCACGAATCATCTTCCCGCACACAGCGCTCCTCTCCGATGCAACTCCGGGACCTCCTCCTTACAGCACTCGCGCTTCCCGTGCTCGTCGGCCTGGCAGCCCCATCTGCCCCGGCGCAGGACCTCCTGATCCCGATGGACGGGCAGCAAGAGAACCACTTGAAGGCGTACGGGGCTGTGTACGCGACGCTTCAGGAAGGACAGACGGTCGACTGGCTTCTGAACTATCGCGGGGGCTCGTTTCTCACCAGCGCCTCCGACGCCGTGCGGCGCGAGTTGCGTGTGCGGGGCGTATCGTTTGCCGCCATTGGCGGCGGGGAGGCCTCAAAGATCATCTCGGAGGTCGAGTCCGACGGCAGTAACAAGTCGGTCGTCCCCCTCGAAAAGGCGCCCGAGATCGCCGTGTATGCGCCCGACGGGGCCGTGCCCTGGGACGATGCCGTGCGGCTGGCGCTAAAGTACGCCGAGGTGCCCCACGACGTCATCTACGATGAGGAGGTCCTGAACGGAGACCTTTCTTCCTACGACTGGCTCCACCTCCACCACGAAGACTTTACTGGCCAGTTCGGCAAGTTCATCCGCTACCGGAACGAGCCGTGGTACATTCAGAAGCAGAAGAAGGCGGAGGCGGCGGCCAAGAAGTTTGGCTTCCGGAAGGTGAGTCAGCTCAAGCTCGCCGTCGCGGAGCGCATCAAAAATTACGTTTCCCAGGGGGGCTTCCTGTTCTCGATGTGCTCCGGCACCGAAACCCTCGACATCGCCCTGGCGGCCCACAAGACCGACGTCGTGCCGGAGGCGTACGACGGCGATCCGGTAGACCCGAATGCCCTCGACAAGCTCGACTTCAGCAACACGCTTGCCTTCCGAAACTTCACGCCCAACTTGAACGCCCACGAGTACTCGCATTCCAACATCGACGTGGGCCCGCCGCCGCCCAACATGCGGGATCCCTCTCTCGATTACTTCACCCTGTTTGAGTTTAGCGCAAAATGGGATCCCGTCCCCACCATGCTCACACAGGACCACGTGGCGACCGTGAAGGGATTCGTGGGCCAAAGCACCGCCTACAACGAGGAGGTGCTCAAGGAGGACGTCGTCGTCATGGCCGAGGCTCCCGATCGGCCACAGGTGCGGTACGTGCATGGCACCCTGGGACAGGGAACCTTCACGTTTTATAGCGGGCACGATCCGGAAGACTATCAGCATTTCGTCGGCGATCCCCCTACGGATCTCTCCCTCCATCCCAAGTCGCCCGGCTACCGGCTCATCCTGAACAACATCCTCTTCCCCGCCGCCAAGAAGAAAAAGCAGAAGACCTGACTTTCATTTTGTCATTTTATCATTTTGCCATTTCTCATTTCTTCTCCTACTTTATCATTTTTGGTTCTTTTATTTTCGCATATAACTTTCTAAGTTTTTTAATTCTTATAACTATAGATCTTATTTGAATCATCTCCTTCAAACTATAATCTTTCCACCTTCAATCTTCGGTAGCATTTCAAGTCTGTGAGCTGATATCTTCGGGGTGTGCCCACCTCGGGAAAGACGGCGGACGGTGGACCGCAGACGGCCGCTTCTCGGTGTTTTTCGGCGGTCTGCCGGCCGTCGACTGCGGTCCTCGCACATGAAGGCAGCCACGTCCGCGCTCAACTCACAGTGTTGAAGTGCGACCCAATCTTCCAACCTTTAGAATCTGTCTGGTGGATGGATGCGAAGCCGGGACACAGTGGGCGAAGCCGCAAAAGGGCCCAAATGAGTCCCTGTATCGGGAGCAGAGCGGAAGCGAGGCGGACCGCACGGCCGAGACCGCCCGGTGCCTGCAGGCCACTGAGGAAACCGGGCCGTTCCGGCTTGCGCCACGGAAAATCTCGTGAAGGGATTGTGCTTTGTCGCGACGGTCGTCTACGTTGAAGGTTGATGTTGTTCTTTCACACACGCCACGGGTTCTCGTCCCGGCGGTTTGCTGGGCGAGATGAAAAGGGAACGCCAGTGATCCCATTTTGGATTTTTGATTGGGGATTTTGGATCTCATAATCCCCAGTCCAAAATCGTCAATCCAAAATCGGGAGAGTCTGGGGCTGTCCCCGCAACTGTGAGTCGAATGATGGATGCGTGCCGGAGACGGTTCGCCACTCCCCGATGGAGTTGTGCCAAATGCGTTCGGCACGGCTCATCGCGGGGGGAAGGGGAACCGTTGAGCGCATCCGTCTGCCGGTCGGCCGCGGCCTGTTTGCCGGGGTCCACGGGTTCGATGAGCCAGGAGACCTGCCTGTGTGCGTGCCGCAGAGTCGATCTCGTCGACTCCTCTTTTCGCCAAGAGCCTCCGGGATCAGAGGCTTGTGGCGTGCCTGGCTCCCTCGTCTCCCTGTGTCGGGAGGAGTATCCCTTCTGTACGGGAGAAGTACCCCTTCCGTGCACGAGGTTGCTCGCCCCTGGTATCGATCCGGGGCGGGCCTGGAGCCGCCGCCCAAGCCTCGTCAGAGGTGAGGGCTTCTCCTATGGATGCTCCCCACATTGTACACTCCCGCCTCTGTGCGGCCCTCCTCATCGTCGTCGGTCTGTGCCTGGGACCGGCCGCCGCACAGCCGGTGCCTGCAGACCCAGTCGCGGCCGACACCAGTGACGTGCAGTGGGAGACGACCCTCCCCCCGCTTACCGTCACGGCCAGTCGGCTCCCCACGTCGCCCGCCGAGGCCCCGGCGCGCGTGTCGGTTTTCGACTCGTCGGCCCTCCGCACATCGGGGGCCTCATCGGTGGCCGGCCTTCTCGACGACCGGGCCGGGCTGCACGTCCGCCGCTACGGGGCGGGCGGATTGGCCACCCCGGCGCTTCGGGGCACCGGGGCCTCCCAAACGGTCCTGCTGCTCGACGGGCAGCGCATCACCGACCCGCAGATCGGCCACCTCGACCTCTCCCTCCTTCCCACCGCGTTGCTCCGGTCGGTACGGGTGATGCACGGGCCCGCCTCCCCCCTCCACGGCTCCGACGGGCTCGGCGGGGCCATCAACCTCCAAACGCATCCGCCCTCCTCCTCGACCGAAGCGCGCCTGGCCGTGGAGGGCGGCGCGTTCGGTGCACGCGGCGGGAGTCTTCTTGTCAGCAGCGTCCTGACGGACGTTACCTCCGTGGTCGCCGCCGTCGACTATCAGACGACCGACGGCGATTTTCCCTACACCGACGAGAGCCGATTCCCCCCGGAGACCGTGCACCGCCGCAATGCCGACCGCACACGCCAGTCTCTGTACGCCAGTGTGCAGTCTCGCGTGGCCGAGCATCAACTGCGGGTGTCCGGCTGGGGCACGCAGGCCGAGCGGGGGCTCCCGCCCACGAGCTCTACGGCCCCGGCCCGTGCGCGACAGTGGGACACACAGGTCCGGTTCTGGGGACGCGATCGCGTGCCGGTCGGCGAGGGCCGCCTTACCGTGTCGGGGCTTGCCCAGCGCACCCGCCTGCAGTACACCGATCCCACTCAGAACCTCGATCAGACCGGACGCACGGCGCTTGCCTCGCTGGAGACGACCCTTCGCCACCCGGTGTCGGGGCGGTGGACGATGATTGGCGGCGGATCCGGGAGCTATGCCCGCGCCCAACACCCGAGCCTGTCGGCCTCCGCCCACCAGCACCATGCCTCGGCCTTCATGGAGGGGACGGGGCGCTACGGGCGCCTCACTCTCTACCCGGCGCTGCGCACCGACGCGTACTGGATGCCGGCCGGCACCACGCGGTGGGCCATGAGTCCTCGGCTCGGCCTCAACTGGCAGCCCTTCGCCCGGTGGCCGGGACTTCATGTGAAGGCACAGATTGGCCGGTCCTTCCGAGTCCCCACCTTCAACGATCGGTACTGGCAACCGGGAGGAAATCCCGACCTGCGCCCCGAGCGGAGCTGGGGGGGCGACCTCGGGATCCGTCTCGATTGGTCCCACGGCCACGCAGAACTGTCGGCCTTTGGGCACCGACGCCGCGATCAAATCACATGGCAGCCGACGGGCAACGGCTACTGGGCGCCCAAGAACGTGCAGCGGGTCCGCGCCCTCGGGGGCGAGGCCTCAGTCGGGGGGGCCTGGTCGCTTCCATTCGGGGCCGACCTCCGTGGCGGCGTCACCTACACGATCACCGACGCCCGCAACCGCACCGATCCGGGCTCGGACTCCTACAATGAGCCGCTCCGCTACGTCCCCCGCGACCAGCTGAAGGCCCACTCGACCCTCTCCTGGGGACCGGCCGTCCTCGCCCTCAACGCCCGCTACACGGGCCGCCGCTACGTCACGAGCGACGGATCCCAATTTTTGGAGGCATACGTGATTGCCGACACACAGCTCCGCCTCGAGCATGAGTTCGGGGGCGTTCGGACGGAGCTCTCCCTGAGGCTCGACAACGCGCTCGACACGGACTACGAAAGCGTGGGCGGCCGCCCGATGCCCCCGCGGCACGCTCGCCTACGCTTGCGTCTGATCCTCTAGCCCCACCCTTTGCATCCCTTGTCTCTTCATTCCTCCCCACCAATCCTCAAACTTATGACCTTTCGCCATCTTCCTCTCGCTGTTCTGACGGTTCTCCTCAGCCTCACCCTTGTGAGCTGCGACCTCCTCGGAACCGATGACGACGAATCTTCAATCGTCACCGATGGGGTGTACGTAGCCAATCAGGGCAACTTCGGCGACGGAAACGGCTCAGTAAGCCTCTACGATCCGAATACCGATGAGGTAACGAGTGAGGCAATCGGAAACCTGAACTCCATCGTCCAGAGCGTCGCTCTCCGAAACGACCGGCTCTACCTGGCCGCAAACTCGGGGGGACGCATCGATGTCTTTGATGCCGACGACCAGACGCAGCAGCAGCAAGTGACCGGCCTGAGTAGCCCGCGTTACCTGACGTTCCCCGACGACGAAACCGCGTTTCTTACGAATCAGTCGTTTGGCGGCCCCTCCTCCGTCGCGGTGTTGGATACGGAAGGGTCCTCTCTCGACATGGCCGACGACATTGAGGTGCCGGGCACGCCCGAGGGCATCACGACCACTGGCGACCGCGTGTACGCCGCCCTCGGGGGCTTTAGCGATACCAGCCTGGTGGCCGCCATCGACACCGACGATCAGACGCTCACCGAAACCATCGACGTGGGATGCGCACCGCGGTACACCGTTGCCGACCGTGAGGACGACGTCTTTGTCGTCTGCAGCGACACCGCCGAGGTTGCCGTCCTCGACGGCTCTAGCGGAGAGGAGCAGGTCCGTCTCGACCTCCCGGCGCCGTCCTCAACGGTCGGACCCGGCCAGCCTGCCTACTACGCCCCGGACGTGGCGGAGCTATACATCGTCGCATCGGAGGACCAGATTGTTCGCGTCAACACGGCGACCAACAAGGTAACGGCGACGATCGGCCCTCTTGAGGGCGACGAAATCGGGGCCATCGGCTACGACGCCGTCCGCGAAGAGCTGTACGTCGGTCGGGTCCCCGGCTTTACTGAGCGGGGCACCGTCACCATCCACGCGCGGGACGGGACGCAGACCGGCTCCTTCCAGGCCGGGGTCGCCCCCACGTATATCGACTTCCGTCGATTGGAAGAATGACGATCGATCCGCCGCGGCCGTCAGGGCGCCGCGCACGGTCCTCTCAGTTCCAGTTGCTTCCCCCATGAACATTGACCGCTGCTACTGCTACGACCAGACGTTCGCCCACCTGAAGGCGATCGCCGACGAGACGGGCGCCTCGTCCATCGAGGCCCTGCAAGAGCACGTCACGTTCGGCGAAAACTGTCAGTTGTGCCACCCGTACATCCGGCGGACGCTGACGACGGGTCAGACCTGTTTCCACGAAGTCCTCGAGGCCGAAGCACCAGACTCCCCGTGAGAACGGCGACCTTCTTCCCCAACCGCCCCCGTCTTGTTGATGGCCACCCTCCTGTACGTCTTTCCTCACCCCGATGACGAATGCTTCGGGCCGGCTCCCGGCATGGCGCGGCAGCGGCGCGAGGGGCACGAGGTGCACCTGCTTACCCTCACGCGGGGCGAGGCGACCTCGCAGCGCGAGCGCCTCGGCTGCTCGAAGGCCGAGATGGCCGAGACGCGCTACCAGGAGATGCAGGACGTCGCGGCCACGCTGGACCTCAATTCGCTGACTGTGCTGGAGTACCCAGACGGCCAACTGGCTGAGCTCAACCCGCTGGTGCTGGAGGACGCGATTGCCGACCACCTCCACGCGCGGACGCCGGACGTCGTCGTGACCTACCCGGTGCACGGCGTCAGCGGCCACCCCGACCATCTGGTGACCCACGCCCTCGTGAAGCGCGTGGCGTGTGCCCTCCGACAGGACGGCGCTGCCGTGCCCCGCCGGCTCGCGTTCTACACGCTCCCGCCCGCTCCCGACGACGCAGACCGCCCCCCTCACCTCCACCACTCCTCGCCGTCCCTCATCGACTGCATGCTTTCGTTCGACGCGACGGATCTTGAGACGGGACGCGAGGCGCTGCATTGCTACGAGACCTACCGTCCCGTCATCGAGGAGCATCGCCCCCTGGACGCGATTGGCGACCACATCTCGTTCGGGCTCTTCGGGGAGGCGCACGAGCCTCGGCTCTCGTCGCTGACGGAGGCCCTGCCCGACGCGGAGACGGGACTGGACCTCTCAGCCAGGTCCTGAGGGCGAACACGAGCCCATTTTCAATTTGTTAACGGCCTCACGGTCCCGGTTGGGGAACGCAGGGACCGGTCGAAGAGGTACGACTCGACAGATTGTTTTTCCACCACCTGGGCTGGTAGCCTGAACGCTGTGTCGTTTCTTTCCCCGCTGCCTCCCTTCGTCAGTCGCCTGTCGCTCAAAATAGGGGCCGTGGCCGGTCTCGTCGCCGGGCTTGGGGGACTTCTGGCGCCGAGTGCAGAGCCCTGGGCCGCTCTGGCCGCTGGGCTGGCCGTCGCAGGCACAGTGTACGCCACTGGCCACGTCTGGCTGCACCGCCGCCTTCGACACCTGCAGTCGATCCTTCGCCGGATCCGGACGGACGAGCTCGACGACGTATCGCCCCCGTCCGATTCCGAAGGGGACGAGCTCGACACTCTCCTGTGGGAGGTGTACCGCACCGGCCAGAGCCTGGACAATGAGATTCAAGAGCTCAAGGAGATGGAGAGCTATCGGCGCGAGTTCATCGGCAACGTCTCTCACGAACTCAAGACTCCGATCTTCTCCGTTCAGGGCTTTGCCGAAACCCTTCTCGACGGCGCCCTGGACGACGAGTCGGTCAACCGCACGTTCCTAGAAAAAATCCTGCAACACGCCAACCGGCTCGATAATCTGGCTCGCGACCTGTCGACGATCACGAAGATCGAAACCGAAGAGCTGGACATGACGAGTGAGGCGTTCGACGTGGCGGATCTGTTCGAGGAGGCCCTTGAGTCGGTGGAGATCCGGGCTGAGGAAAAGGGAATCACGCCCCGGCAGGACGTCGCGGCGGGCCTCCCGGAGGTTTACGGGGACTTCGACCGCCTTCGCCGGGTGCTGGTCAACCTGCTGGACAACGCGATCAAGTACAACGAAGAGGGCGGTGCGGTGGAGCTGCAGGCCGAGGTCCGGAGCGACGCGGTCGAAATCCGCGTCGTGGACGATGGGATCGGCATCCCCGCCGAAGATCTCTCGCGCCTCACCGAGCGCTTCTACCGGGTCGACAAGAGCCGATCCCGGAACCAGGGGGGGACCGGGCTCGGCCTTGCGATTGTGAAACACATTCTGGGGGCCCACGACTGCGAACTGCACGTCGAAAGCACGCCCGGCGAGGGCTCTGCGTTTAGCTTTACCCTACCGACCGCCTCGAAGTCGAGCCTGCAGCCGGCGTGAGTCTCCATCCTACGTCGCCGGAACGGAGCGGGCGCCCGGCGAACGGAGCGATGCGCATCTCCTCTATTCGCCATGCAGGTGTAGCCCGGGAGGACGTGCCCTGGTACGGAGATGCAGTGGCGCTTCCGAACAAGCGGGCCGCCCTCCGGACCCGAACGCCAAAGATCCTCCCGGCGCATTTGGTAAAGGCGACGTAAATTTTGGGTGTACGATCTTCGAAAAGAGTGCCCGCTTTTCTACTATTATAGTCCCCTTCCATTTGTGGTAACAGCGCCGTCTACTGGCCCATCTTTTCCCTACCATGGAGAACTCGGTTGATAAAATGACCCGCCTCATGGCCATCGCGGCGGGGTTCGTGAGTCTTCTCGTGTACGTCATTTTTCACCTCGTCTGAGGAGGAGCGAGCCGCGACCGTGGCCCGGACGCCGAAGCTGAGGAGACGTATGGTTTTTGTGGAAACATCGACGGAGGATGAACCTGCGTCTGCCGGCCTCGTTATGGTTGGCGTCTTTTTGTCTCCGTCGCACTTTTCTTCCCACGACCTCGCGCCCGTAGTTTCATGGCGGACCTAGTAGTCGTCGGCGATCGTGTTCTCGTTGAACCGCAGACCGGTGAGGACAAAACGGAGACGGGGCTCGTGCTTCCTGCCTCTGTTTCGCAACAAGGCGAGGTGCTGAGCGGACGGGTCGTCAAAACCGGGCCCGGATACCTCACGCAGAACCCGGAATACAGCGAGAGTGAAACCTGGAAGGAGTCGGAGACCCCCGTTCGGTACCTGCCGCTACAGGCCGAGCCGGGGGACTTTGCCTTTTTCATGGGCAACGAGGCCATCGACCTGCGCTACGAGGAGACGAGCTACATGATCGTCCAGCACAACGCCATTCTGGCCCTCGTGCGCGGCAACGATACCCCCGGCGAGGAACCCTCGGACACGACAATCGACGACCTGGAAGACCTGTGGGACGACGAGTAGTCGGGTTGAGCGACGGGTCCCGCACGACGGAGGGCTTCCCGGCTGTTCACGAACGCTGTGCCCACCACGAACGATCGTCGTCGACGGGGTCCGGCACCGGAGCATGGGCCTCGGTTTGCTGTCCGTTGCCGCGCGCATCCGGGACGGGCGGGCCGCCGGCCCGGTCTGGCAGGGGGTCGAGGCGGAGCAGGTAGCGCAGGTAGCGCCCGATGGTCACCTTGGGCATCTCCTCGAGCCGCTCCTCGATGCGCTCCCGCTCAGTCCGCTGCGTCTGGATCTTCTCGCGGGTCCGTGCCAGCTGGGCGTCGATGTCCTCAACCCGGTGCTGGACGTAGCGCTGGAGGCGTCGCTCCTGGGCCGGGGAGAGGGAGTCGGGCACCGCATCGGCGTACTTTTCCTCCAGGGCCGCCCGCCACATCTTGAGCCGCGCCTGGGCCCGGTCGCTGATGCGGCGGAGGGACTCGATGGCCTTCGGCGTCACTTCGGACGCCGTTCGAATGTTGGCGACTTTGAGCTGCACGACGTGCTTGTGGGTGAGGCCCTCCACCTCCCGCACCTCCCCCACGAAGTGATGCTTGAGGTGGTCGTGCAACGCCTCCTCCTGGATCTCTCGCAGTCGCTCCTCGCGCCGTTCGGCCATGGAGGTCCGGAGGTTCTCGCGTTTCTCCTGGAGGCTCTCGACCTCTCGCTCCAGCTCCCGGATCGTAGACGCAAAGCGCTCGGCCTCCTGCTGGAGGCGGCGCCGGCGCCGGACGAGGGACAGGCGCCGGTACCGCGCCCCGACCCACCCAGCACCGAGCCCCCCACCGCCGAGGAGGAGACCGATGGCGGCGATCGTCCATCCCGCGGCCGCCAGGGCTCCAGCTACGCCCACGACTCCGGTGGCGGCGGGAAGGAACGCCCGGGCAAATCCGCTTCGCGCCGCCGCGTCGCGGCCCTGCCGGGTTCGCGACCGAGAGACGGACTGCTGACTCGGCTCCAGTCCCCCTTCTCGGACCGCAGCGAGCGGGGGCACGTCCGCGGGCTCCACGTAGCAGGCCGTCCAGAGCGCGTCTGTCAGATCACGCAGCGGCTCAGTCTCCGCAAGCGCGTCGAACAGCGGCGACTCTTCGGGGGTGTAGAAATCGGCGTCGCGGAAGAGCAGGTTTTCCCCGGCGTCGTATTCGGCCCACAGCTCGGGGCGGACGGCACAGGCCCGCAGCGCCGTGTAGATGACGAGGCCCGCGAATCGGTCGAGGGTGGGGCCGAAGTCGGCGTCGGTGCGGTCGGGGTGCTGGTAGTTGCGATGGCCCACCTCCGCACTCTCCCAGCCCTCCAGTGCGGGCACGTACATGGTGTCGTAGTCCACGAGCCGGAGTCGGAGCACCTCGCCGGCCGTCTCGACCAGGACGTTGCCGTGCTGCAGGTCCCCGTGGGCAAGATCCATCACCTCCAGGTCCGCCATCAGACCGGCCCACGCCTCGGCGAGGCGATCGAGAACCTCGGGCTGGTCGAGGTGGGCTTCCACGAACCGGTTGAGCGTCGTCCCCTCCGCCCATTCCATCTTGAGGAGCGGGTACGAGTCTCCCGCCACCGTGATGCCCTCCGGCTGATACCCAAACTCGACGAACGCGTCATGGTCGACCGTGTCGAGTGCGTCGGCGACGGCCTCGTAGCGGGCCTGTTGCGCGGGCTCGGCCGTCAGGAAGCACTTCACCGCGTACCGCGTGCCCGTCTCGGTCGTCATTGGAAAGACCGCCGCGAAGGACCCCGTGATGGGTTGAGGCAGGCCGAGGGCGTTGGTGCGGGGGGTTGCCGCCCGGAGCTCCGAGTCGGCGAAGGCCACGTCGGGCGTCTGCAGGGCCTGCTGGTAGTCGCTCGGCGTGGGATAATCCGCCATGACGTGCGCAGTAAACACTCCCGAAAACAGTCGGCGAAGATGCTAGTAGCTTGTCAAAGCTCATTCTTGATGCAGTAGCGTGATCTCAAAATCCAAATGAGCGGCACGTCATTTCGAGCGAAGTCGAGAAATCTCCCCGGAGACGCCGCCGTGTTCGGGGAGGTTCTTTGACGTTGCTCAGAACGACATGCCAGGGATTTTGAGATCACGCGCTCTACCAGCATAATTAGATTTGACACTGTACTAGACGGATGGCGGCGCGCGTTGTGCCATTCCACGACTGGACCATCTCCTTACGTCTCTGCGTCCGTCGGAGCGTGCAGCTCCAGCACCAGCAGGGTACAGTCGTCGTTGCGGAGGCGGTCGTCGGCCCGGGCCGCAGCAACGGCTTCGCGGAAGGCATCGGCATCCCAGGTCCGCGCAGCGGCGGGGCCTTCGCGTTGCTCTTCAGCGCGGAGGAGCCACGCGACCACGGCGTCGGTCGCCAGCAAAAAGGCGTCGCCGGGCTGCCAGTGTCCGGTCACAGCCCGGTAGTCGTCGGGTGACCGGCTCATCTGATCCCGACGACTGGGAAGCAGGGCCGGACGGTTCGTACCCTCCTTCGGGGCAGCAGACGGCCATGCCCGCTGGAGGGTGTCGTCGCGCAGGTGGAACAGCCCGCAGTCGCCCACCGCCACGGCTCGCCACCGCCCGTCGGCGTTCAGCTCCAGACCGAGGAGCGTCGCGAATGCGCCCTCCCTCAACTTGACTTTCGCGTACCAGGGCGCCACCTCGGTCCGGTCGGCGAGGGCCGCGGCCCACCGGGCCTGCCAGTCCGAAAGTGCCGTGGTGAGGGCCTCCGGCGTGGCGGCCATTGCGGTTATGCCCTCCACCAGCGTCTCGGCCCAGGCCCGTGCAAAGATGGACTCGGTCGCCCCGTCGGCGACGGCAACGCGCACCGGCCAGTCGTCCGGCCGCACGGCCGCCGCGTCCTCGTACTCGCTCGCGTCGGCTCCGGCCTTCGGAACCGACAGGATTCGAGAGTCGACAGGAGGCGACGGCATGAGTAGTCGTCCATGTGAGGCCGACAGGCGGTCTGTTACCGGAGGTTGCTCGGCCGAGTGCCGATCTCCAGAAACGTCACGAGCGACACCGGGTCGGCATTGAAGACGAACCCGCGGGTGTCGAGCGTCACGCTGTATCCTTCCTGCTCCGCCGCGGACCGCATGGAGAACGGAAGGCGGCTCGACATCTGGAAGAGCACGTCGGCGTACTCGTCGTCCGAGGGCAGCTCCGCCGAGCTCGACGGCAACTCGACGGGCGCTTCTTCGGATTCGGAGAGGTGCACGTTGAAGAGCAATACCTCCCCGTCGTCGGTCGCGAATGAGCGCAGCTCCTGCGCGTAGCGGAGCGGGTCCCCGTCCGTAGCCTCCCCGTCGGTCACGTTGATCACGATGGGCGGGAAGCTGTGGGGGTGCTGGTCGATCCAGTCGCGGACGGACTGAGCGGCCAGGTCGAGCGCCTGGCACATCGGCGTGCCGTTCTTGGCCTGGGGGTTGAACCAGATGGGCACCTTCACCCGCGTCTCCGTCGTGCCCCCCTCCCCGTCGTCCACCTCCTTCACGCGCTGCTCCATGCGCTGGGGCCGGTCGGCGAGGTGGCTGATGGGGACGAGGCCGGTGCCGGGATCGTACTCGTCGGTGGGCTGGATGAGCCGCTGTACGCGCTCCCCGTAGCCAATGACGCCGACGTGAAAATAATCGCGCACGCCCTCCTCCTTCGCACAGCGCAGCACGAGGTTCTGGAGGAGATCATTCACCGTGTCGGCCAGCACGCGGGCCCGGCTGGGAGCGGCGTCGCCCGTCTGCTCGGCCCCACCGAACGGCTCCTGCATCGAGGCCGACTGGTCGAGCAGGAAGAGGACGGCGGTGGGCTGCCGGCGACTAATTTCGGCGGAATAGGGCATGCGCGCACAGGCGGATCATCGAGGAGACGACGGCTCAGAAGTGGCATTAACCGGCCCCGCCGACGTTCCGGGAGCACTGTAAAAAACGCCGGGAGACCTGCCTCTCCTGGCCGACTAGTCGAGCTCATCGAGGAGCGTGCGCGCCTCTTTCTTGTATTTTGGGGCGAAGGGATCGACGCCGGGCATGTCGAGGGCCGTATTCAGCTCCCGCCGGGCGGCCTCCGGGCGGCCCATCTGCAGGTAGGTCTTCGCGAGTTCAAGGTGGTGGAAGACCTGGTCGTTGAGCTCGATGGCCCGCCTGAAGTCACGCACGGCCTGTTCGATGGACGACTCTGGAAGGCCCCCGTAGACGGTTTTCACGATGGCCCGTTGGAAGACGCCGATATCCTCCACCTCCCGGTGCCAGCGCCCACGGGTGTGGTAGGCTCCATCGAGCGTCGAGTCGAGCGCAATGGCACGGTCGGCGTGGCGCTTGATGGCCCGTGAGCGCTGGATGCGCTCTCGCGTCCCGGAATTCAGCGCCGCCCGGCCCTGCGCCACCGCCAGGGCGAGGTGGGCGCGGGCACTCGTCGAGTCCGCCGCAAGTCCCGCCTTGGCGACATCGAGCGCGCTCTGATAGTAGTCCGCCCGTTTGTCCTCGTCGTCGGTGGTCTGCCCAAGGTCGGCGTAGGTGTACACCAGCCGCCACAGCACGGCCACCTCACTGGGATGCTCGTCGCGCAGCGCCTGAAGCCGCGTCCGGGCCGCCCGAAAATCGCCCGCCTGCCGAAGGCTGTCGACCGTCGTCAGGGCTGCCCGGAGGGTTGTGTCCGACGTGTTGGGCGACTGGGCCTGGGCGGGAGAGACGAGTACGCTCCCGAGTACGACGAACACGCTGAGCACAAGAAATGACCCGCACGAACGCATAGGAAACGGTGGACGGATGGGTGGGACGAGCAACACGAGGAGCCCGGAACGGCGTGGTTCAGGACTGCCGTGCCCATCGAATGCGTTGCCGGACCAAAAGATCTGCGCTACGCCGCCGCCTGATCCTCATCGTCCTTTGCCTGCTGGTCGCCTTCCTCCGCCTGTCCGTTTTTGGGAATGCCGCGGTCCTCAAGCAGGGATTGACCGAGAAGGTCGTGAAGCTTGGCATTCCAGAGGCCAGCTCCCTTGCGCAGGCGAATCGGTACCGTCCGACCGTCCTCTAAGTGGAGGAGAAGGTTTGGGCGCTCGGGGCGAGGGCGCCAGTCGACCTCGTCGATGTCCGCAACGGCCACCTCCTTCTGGTATTGTCCCCGCCACGTCCACCCCTGGATGCGAATCCGGTCTTCATAGAGAGACGCCCGCCCGAACCAGAGGGTGCGATGGGGAAGTGTGCACCGGTGCGAGTAGAGGGGGTCGGAAGAAGCCAAGGGCGGGATGCTGATTGGTTCAACAAAGCAAACATCTTCTACTGTCCGGGGCCTGTTCGACCGCGCCCATTTTCATTGAAACGCTCCCCCGACCGGGAAGGCCCGAAGGACAGGCCTGTGACGCCTCTTCCACTCGTTCTATTCTCACGCGGCGGCCTGGAGTTCGGCCTCCGAGAGCGGCACGTACAGGCCGTCCACGTCGCGGCCCCGCATGGCCCGGGCCAGGCCGTGGGCAAGGGCCGTGAGCAGCAATGAGACACGCACGTTGCGCTCCGCAAGTTCCACTGCCTCTTCCACGAGGCCCACCATGCCCTCCAGGTCGGCATCGGGCAGGTTGCCACAGAACCGCGCCACGGCCTCCCGTTGATCCACGTTCACCAATGGGGCGTCCTCGCCCATCGTGCGGTACAACAGAAGATCCCGGACCCAGCGAAGCATGAGACGCAGGACACTTTTCACCCGCTCGCGGCCCTGCTTCTGGAGCTCCTGAATGCACCGGTTGAGCGGCTCCACCTTTTGCGTGTAGGCGGCCCGGAAATAATCGAGTACCAGCTCGCGGCTGGTCATCAGGTTCTCGTTGGCGGCCAGCTCGAGCGCTTGGCTATAGGACCCGTCCGCCATGCGGGCGAGCATCGACGCCGCGTCCGGCTCCATCTCGTCCCGCTCAATGAGGGCCTGCTTGATCGTCTCCGGCAGCAGCGGGTCGAACCGCAGGCGCTGACAGCGGGACAGGATCGTGGGCAGCAGCTGCTCGGGCCGGTTCGTGGTGAGCAAGAACACCGTCTGGGGCGGGGGCTCTTCCAGTAGCTTCAGAAAGGCATTGGCCGCTTCCTCGCGCATCTTCTCGGCGTCGAGGAGAACGTTCACTTTGTACTGCCCTTCGCCCCGGGCCAGGCTCATGGGCTGAATCACGTCCTGCCGCACCTGGTCGATTCGGTAGTACACCTGCTGATTCGAGGTCTCGGACGGGTCGGAGAGGGAGGGCCGGCGCACGTAGTCGATGGCGGCGTACGGATTCTCGCCGAGGCGCCGGATCCGCTTCCCCATGTCTTCCTCGTCGCGGTCGCTCTCCTGGCTCCACGGATGAGGCAGGTGCACGTGCACGTCGGGGTGCACCATGCGGCGCGTCTTCCGACAGGTGGGGCACGCGTCGCAGGCCTCATCGTCCTGCTCGGGGCACTGCAGCGCGCGGGCCATCTCGTAGGCCACGGCTCGCTTGCCCACACCGTCGGGGCCGTGCAGGAGATAGGCATGGGCCACCCGATCCTGCACTAGGGCGCGGCGCAAAGTGTCGACGACCCGCTCCTGATCGAGAACCGTACTCCAGGCCATCCGACAATGATGGAACAATGGTGGAGATGTAGCGGCGAGTGGGAATTGGTCGTCTAACGTATAGCTTGTGCGTGACGAGGGCAACCATTCAAGAATGGATCACATCCAGTTCCTGCCTCGAACATCGCTCGAGCAGCCTGCGTGAAAGATGGGCTGTCTCTCATGCGATCACGACTCAGTTCCACTGTCCTGCAGTATGGACCCTTCCTCCCACCGAGGCTTCACCTTCCAGTCGTATTGCCCTGATGGGCCGCACACCGACAAGCACGCCCTGCGGGCGACCCGCGGTCGCATCACCCTTTTCGTAGAGGTGTCGGGCGGGGAGCTGCCAACCGGGTGGGGCCTGCGCGATGTGCTGCGCTACGAAATCGACCGCCTCATGGACCCGGCCACGCTCCGCGACGTGGAGCATCTGAACTGACGCCCCCCGTCCACCGCTTCTTCACCGCGCCCCGGAAACACCAAGCGCGCGAGTGAACATATAAACGCTCGGAAAACCACCCGGCGTGGTAGCTCAGTTGGTTAGAGCGTCGGATTCATAACCCGGAGGTCGAGGGTTCAAATCCCTCCCACGCTACAATGTCCACCCGTCAGGTTTCCGCCGCCTGCAGGCGGCCCTTTCTTCCTGACACTGCATGGGTCGTCTGTCTCATCCAATTTCTGTAGTAGCGTCCCGTGAAGAAGTCCGGGGCAGCCGTACGGCACAGTCGTGCTTGTGCGGAGATCGCTCGTGGTCTTCGGAGCATTCTCACCTCCTCGCTCATCTGGGCGAATGGGCCCCGTTAAAAAAAAAAAAAAAAAAAAAAAAAAAAAAAAAAAAAAAAAAAAAGAAGTTCGTGGAAAGCCGGAACGCATCACGTCGCGCGGCATGTGCTTTTTGAAGGTGCATTATACTGTCGGGTCGACCTCGGTCTATGACCCTCTCTGATATCCCTCATCTCCTTTCCGTCGAGGATAATTCGGAGACCCGTCTCTTGCTAAAGCACCTGCTCGATGAGGACTACGACCTCACCTCCGTACCCGGTGTGGATGAGGCGCTGGACGCCGTGGACTCTGCGTCGTTCGATCTCCTGCTGCTGGACATCAATCTCAGTTCCAAGAGAGAGGACGGAGGAACGAAACTCCTGCACAGGATCCGCACTCGGGAGGACACCGGGGACATTCCGGCAATCGCCGTCACTGCCTATGCCATGCCCGGCGACCGAGAGGCGTTGCTCGACGAGGGATTCGATGGGTATGTGAGCAAGCCCTTCACGGGCCGAGAACTCACTGAGACCATCGACCACATCCTCACGGCACGGAGAGAGGCCTCTTGATTCCCGCGGGGATGGATGTCCGTCTTCATCCGCGTCTGGCGATTCGGTGACACTCCCGCGCTCGACGCTCTCATGTCCGTGCTGAGCAGGGCCTGCATCACTCCAGGAGCCCCGGCACCAGCATCACGGCGTTCTGCATCATGCGGCTCGGGCCGCGCCAGAACATGCGGTACTGGGTGTTATCGACGAGAAAGACGACGGCGCCCGCCCCCATCTCCACGGTGCCCGCGAAGCTGCGTCCCGCCAGCTGCTCCAGGTTGCTCTGGGAGGCATAGCCGCTCACGAGCAGGTCGGCGGCGTCCGTTGCGTAGTGGCCCGCGGTCTGAAGGTCGGGGCTCGGCTCCAGGCCCGACACGCCGTACGTGAGCGTGTAGACCTCCTCCCCGAGGCCGTATGCGAGCGGATGGGTCTCGTCAATGCGACCGGCAAGGGCGGCGCCGGGAATGTTGTCGAGCCCCACTGAGTCCTCCCGCGCGGCGTATGAGGTGTAGGGACCGATGGGGCTGTCGGTCGTGTCCTCCATCGCCTCCACCTCCGTGAGACCGGAGGCGTCCGCCGTTAGGAAGCGAGCGCTCTCCTCCGTCCCCACGAGGGTGCCGCCGTCGCGCACCCAGTTGCGGAGGGCCTCCACCTGCGTGGAGTCGAAGATGCTATCGATCCCGTAGCCGCCGGGCAGCACGAGCACGTCGAAGTCGTCGAGCGACGTCTTGCCGTAGCGGGCGTAGCGCCCCTCCCCCACGGCCGACTCCTCGAGATTCGAGGCCCGGATGCGGGTGATGGGCCACTCGGTCTCTTGATCGAACAGGTACCAGATTTGTCCGCTCGTGTACGTGGAGAAGGGCTGATCGACGAGCATCCCCACCTCGGGCGGCTTCACGGGTGAGTTGTTTTCGGAGCCAAGGTCGGGCCCGTCCGCCATGCGGCCGGTGTCGAGGCCCACAATTTCGACGCCCGCCTCCGACGCGATGCGCTGCATGTCGGCCGCCGGAGTGTCGTGGTCCGGATTTCGGCCCAGGAGCACGATCAGCGAACCCGCCCCGAACGACCGCGATCCGGTGTCAAATGGTTCGCGGGCCGCTCGGACCCGGTAGTCTGCCTCCCAGAGGGCCGCCAGGGCCCGGGGCGCATGGCGCTGGTCCCACGCCACAACGAAGGCGTACCGGGCGTCCGGATTCTCGACTCCGGACTCCGGTGTCGGCGCCGCGTCCACCGATTCGGTTGCCGCCCCCAGTGCCTCCCGCGTGGTATAGGCCTCCAGGTTGTACGCGAGCGGTGCCGACCACGTAGACATGTCGTACATCACCGAGTCCTCGAACGTCACCTGGCGCTGCAGGAGCGTGTTCACGAACAGGTGGCGCGGCTGATCGGTGGGCACCACGTAGGCGCCCGCGTCCACCCGCTGGTCGGCTCGGTCTCCAGTGCGGTAGTCGAGCGCATCATCGAGCCGTGTGGCTTCGGTCGTCCGCCGCACCTCGATGCCGTGGTGGCGCAGCATCTCGATCACGTCGTAGAGATACCCGTCGCCCTCATCGTCGGGAAAGACGTAGGCGGCCGTTTCGACCGTATTGCTTGCCTGTGAGTGGGCCGTGAGGTCATATTCCAGAAGCGCCCGTCGGTTATCGACGGCGGCCTCGATCGTGGCCAGCGACGTGGTATAGTGGTCGTGCACCCGCTGCCGGAAGGTGAGCGTATAGCCGTCTTTGTTTTCGACGGCCCGGCCGGCCCCGATCCCCGCCTGTTCGGTCAGCATGCCGATGCCTCCCATGACGCTGGGGTAGGACGACCCGTAGCTCGGGTAGAAGAAGTCGAACGCCTCGCGGGTAAAGTAGGCGACCTGCTGCTGATCGAACGCCTCGATGTTGGCGCGGCCGAAGGTATCGGCCCAGGCCACGTAGCGGTCTGGCAGGAGCGCGTTGCGCGGCGTGGTGCCGGGCATGGTGAAGTAGTGGTCGTTGTAGCCCTGCTCATGGTAGTCGGCGTGCACCTGCGGCATGAACGTCTGGTAGACCTCCGTGAGGCCTTCCATTTCGGGGTGGATGGTCCACACCCAGTCGCGGTTGAGGTCGAACCAGTAGTGATTGGTGCGCCCCTGCGGCCACGGCTCGTCGTGGACGATGTCGTCCGGCTCGGTGGCCGCCCGGGCGCGCTGCATCGACCGGGCCCAGTAGGCGTAGCGGTCGCGCCCGTCGGGGTTAACAGTGGGATACATGATCACGACCGCGTCCTGAAGCAGCGCCTGCGTGCTGTCGTCCTGTGCCGCGGCAAGACGGTAGGCCGTTTGCAGGGCCGCCTCCGTGGAGGCCGGCTCGTTGCCGTGGATGTTGTAGCTGTAGGAGACGAACACCGGCTGATTCTGCAACAGCCGATCCCGGTCTGCTTCCGAGAGGCGTGAGGGATCCGAGAGACGCCGACTGTTTTGCTTGAGCCGGTCGAGCTGATTCTGGTTCTGCGGGCTCGTCACGACGAGGTACGGCAGGGTGCGGTCCTCATAGGTCGTGCCGTAGGTGTCCATCGCCACGCGATCGGAGGCATCGGCCAGCGTTCGCAGGTAGTCCAGCGCATCGGCGTGGAGGGTAAACTGCGTGCCGATCTCGTAGCCGAGCGCCTCCGAGGGCGAGGGGATGTCGCTGTCGTAGCGCAGAGTGAGCTCGAACGAGAAGCGCTCCGGCGTGAGGTCGGTCGGCTGGGCCGCCGCCGCGCCGGCGAAGAAAGCGCCGAGGAGGCCTACCGAAAGGACGCGGAATAGAGAGGTCATGGTGGCGAAGGATTGAAGGCAGGAACAACGCGCCCACAAGGTGTCAACCTGCCGCGTCTCTCGCAACCTGCGTCCCCGCCTGCAAGACGGATGCAGTGTGCAAAATCGGGAACGTCGATGTGGACCCGTCAAAATTGGGGCCTGCTCCTGCCGTGACTGGACAACTCGGCCTGCGGTGCCGACGCGCGGGGCAATCGCGTGCCGGGAACCCGGACCACACGCAGAGCCCTCTCCGGGCCGACAACCGGCAGCGGTGGGGCGCGCGCCGTTCCAGGCGGCGGTGTCGGCTGGGGATCCCCCCTCCCCACCTCCCCGGGCACGCTTACTGCGTGAACCTCAATTCCGCTGATGTTTTCAATACGGCGGTTTGCCCTCACAGGACACACGTTCGCACTTGTTATGCGCGCCTCAGCAATGACATCCCGATGGGCGATCATCGTACTCATGGGCCTGTTCGTCGGCCTCGTGGGGAGCGGCTGCCAGAGCGATTCTTCCTCTCCGCCGAGCCCCTCCTCCTCGGCCACCGCGTCGCCCGACTCCCAAGGCACGTCCCCCCGCACGCGGACTCCGGACACGACCCAGGCTCTTTCTCCTCAGGGGGCGTCCGCCGACACCACGGCCCCAGATGGAATGGTGTACGTGCCCGGCGCCAAGACAAAGATCGGCGTGGAGACCGAGCGCTGGAAGCGGCTGCGCGCCAACCGGGAAACCGGCCCGCGACACCTCTTCGGGCGGGACGCCCTCTCGCCGTTCTGGGCAGAGGTAGATCCGTTTTTTCTCGACGTCCATCCCGTCACGGTCGCGCAGTTTCGGGACTTCGTGGAGGACACCGGGTTTACCACCCAGGCCGAGGAGTTTGGCAACGCAGGCGTGCTCCGTAACGGCCAATGGCAGCTTGTTGGCGGGGCCACCTGGCGCCGCCCGCGGGGCTCCAACGAGCCGATGGCGCCGGATGATCACCCCGTGACGCAGGTCTCGTGGAACGACGCCGAAGCGTACTGCGAGTGGGCCGGGAAGCGCCTGCCCACGGAGGTCGAGTGGGAGCACGCCGCCCGGGCGGGGCAGGACCGGGACGCGCTGTGTCTGTGGGACGGGTCTTGTCTTGATCCGTCGGCCCGCACAGAACACGCAAACACGTGGCAGGGTCAGTATCCGGTGCAAAACACGGTGGAGGACGGCTACCGCTACACCTCACCGGTCGGGGCGTTCGACACCACTGCGCTCGGCCTGCAGGACATGAGCGGCAACGTGTGGGAATGGACGGCCAGCTGGAAGCGCCCCTACGATACGCGCGGAAGCGACTTCCAGCCCACCCGCAAGAGCGAACGCGTTCAGCGCGGCGGTTCATTCATCTGCGCGGAGTGTGGTGGATACTTCCTCTTTGCCCGGGCCGGCGCTACGCCCCGTACCTCGCTGTTTAACGTCGGCTTTCGGTGCGCGAGAGACGCTTCCTCGTAGGGCTGTGGCCCCCTCGGCCGGTGCGCGGTCATTGCTGCGAGCCGTTTGGCAGCCTTCGCTCGCTGTTCTGCCCGCCGCGGGGCCGTTTCAGGGGAATCTGGAGCCCGCCGGTCGCCTCCAGCCGGTCGAAGAGCTCGTTCCGCAGACTATCGGCCAGGTCCGACCGAACCTCGATAAGATTGTGCATCTCCTCGGGGTCGTTCTGCACGTTGTAGAGCTCGTTCAGGTCCCAGAGGCCGTAGTAGAAGACGTACTTCCACTCATCGGTCCGGAGGCCGAACATGGTGGGGGTGTGCGGGAAATTCCACTCCCAGTAGTACTCGTAGAGAATCGAGTCGCGCCAGTCGACGGGGCGATCCTGCAGAAGCGGCAGGAAAGACCGACCGTCAATCTTGTTGACCGGCTCGGCGCCTGCAATGTCCAGGATCGTGGGCCCCACGTCGATGTTCTGCACCATTTCCTCAATCGTCCGGCCCGGCTCAATCGATCCCGGCGCCCAGGCCAGCATGGGCACCCGGACGGAGGGAGCGTACATCTGGCGCTTGTCGATGAGGCCGTGCTCGCCCCACATGAAGCCGTTGTCGCTCATGTAGACGACGAGGGTATTCTCGGCCATGTCGTTTTGCTCCAGATAATCAAGGACGCGCCCAATTTCCCGGTCCATCGAGTAGAGCGCCTCGGCGTAATTGCGGAACCGCCGGTCGAAGGACTCCATGCCCCGGTGGTACATGTGCTCCACGCCGTGCCAGCCGTATCGCTGCTCCTGCACCCAGTCGGGCTTCATGCGGTAGTTCTGGCGAGTGTTCTTCATCGACTGAGGGCGAGGCATCTCTACCTCGTCGTAGCGCCCCTCATCCTCGGGGTGGGGCCGGAAGGGGCTGTGGACGTTCTTGTGGGAGAGGTACATGAAGAAGGGCTTCTCGCTCCCCCGTTCCTCCAGCCACTGAAGGGCCTGGTCCGTGACGATGCTGGCGTTGTAGCCCTCAAACTGCTGGGTCGTCCCGTTGACGTTGAGGGTGGGATCGAAGTAGCTGCCCTGTCCCCGGAACGCCACCCATTGGTCAAATCCGCGTCGGGGCTCGGCGGAGGCGCGGCCCATGTGCCACTTCCCGAAGAACCCGGTCTGGTACCCATTCTGCTGGAGCGTCTCCGGGAAGAAGTGGGTGGTGTCGGGCACGCGCCGCTGATTGTCTACTACGCCGTGCCGGTGGGCGTGCTGGCCGGTCAGGATCGACGCCCGGCTCGGCGAACAGAGACTGGTGCCCACGAATGCATTGGCGAGGTGCGCCCCTTCCCGCCGCATCCGGTCGAGGTTCGGGGTTTCCAAAAAGTCGGGCGCCCGCTCGTGGAAGCCCATGTAGTCGTAGCGGTGATCATCGCTGAAGATAAAGATCACGTTCTCGGGCGCCTCGGCCTCGTTCTGCGCAAGCGCCCCGATTGGGACAAACGCCGCGCCGACCACGGCGAGCCCGAGGACGAGCGAAAGCATACGCCGAAAACCAGACATGTGGCAGGAATTTGGGATCAATAAATTGAGACCAGCGAAGAACGGGAACGTCCTGGACGGTTCACGCCCACAGACAAACGCCCACAAACAAATAGATGCCCCGAAGCCGCGGGGCGGGGGGAGGGGTCACGGCTCGGGGCATCTAAAGGTGGAGCCACGGGGATTCGAACCCCGGACCTCTTGCATGCCATGCAAGCGCTCTACCGACTGAGCTATGGCCCCTCGCAATGTCTCGGAGCGGGCAAATGAGTTTCATCAACCGGTGTCCTTTTGCTCTCTCCGTTCATGCTCTACTTTCGGCACTGCGGCACGTTCCCGGTCGCATGATTCCACGCTTCGTTTCATGGAATTTGTCCGCGGGTCGGTCTCGACGATCCGTGCCGCACGGTGGATAACAAGACCGCCCGGAGAGCCGTATGAGGGGCTCGCATTGTCTGCATCATCACCCCTCTCGCCTTTGATGAACCTTGCACTCGTTGGCACCGGACAGATGGGACAGGCCGTGGCGGCGGTGGCCGCGGAGGGGTCCCACGAGGTCACGGCGCGCTTCAACTCAGACCGGCCCCTCGTAGATGCTGCCCCCGCCGCCCTTGAGGCGGTGGACGTCGCCGTCGACTTCTCCCTTCCCTCCCTGGCCGTGCCCCATTTCCGACGCTACTGCGAATGGGACGTGCCGGTCGTGATGGGCACGACCGGCTGGTACGATGCGCTCGATGAGGTGCAGGCCCTTGTTCAGCACCACGACGCCGGCGTGCTGTATGCGCCCAACTTTTCGATCGGCGTAGCGGTGCTCTCCCGAGCGGTCGACCACGTGACGGGCCTCATGGACGAGATCGAGGCGTACGACGCCTTCGTCCACGAGATGCACCACACGAAGAAGGCGGACAGTCCCAGCGGCACGGCTCGGATGCTGGCCGAACAACTGGTGGACGGACTCGAGCGGAAAGGCCACATCGATCCCGAGGCACAGCACCAGCGCATCGACCCGTCGGCCGTGCACGTCAGCTCCACCCGTGCCGGCACGGCCTTCGGCGAACATACGGTCGGCTTCGACAGCCCCTACGACCGCGTCTCCCTCCGCCACCGGGCCAAGAACCGACGCGGCTTCGCGGTAGGAGCGCTGCGGGCCGCAAAGTGGCTGCGCGGACGGACCGGCCTTTTCACCCTGGACGACGTGCTGGACGACTGGCTCGAAGACTGATCCCCTGAGTCGCTGCTTGCATTTTTTTGACCGACGAACCTCTTCGTATCTTATGTCCCACGACCTTCTCTTCCGCGGCGTGGCCCCAGCCCTCGTCACGCCCTTTACGTCCGACGACACCATCGACGAGGGTGCCTTCCGTCGCTTGATTGAGGTCCAGATCAAGAGCGGCGTGTCGGCCCTCGTGGTGCTGGGAACGACGGGTGAGAATCCGACCATCACAGAGGCGGAACGACGCCAGCTCGTGGACACCGCCGTTGAAACCACGGACGGACGCGTGCCCATCATCGTGGGCACCGGCACGAACAACACCGACCAGAGCATCGCCTTTTCGGAGTCGGCCGTCAACGCGGGGGCGGATGGGCTCCTGGTAGTGGGTCCCTACTACAACAAACCCTCACAGTCGGGCTTCACGGCCCACGTCGAGGCCATTGCCGGCGCCGCCGACGCACCGATCATTCTCTACAACGTCCCGAGCCGCACGAGCTTTCACATTGCCCCCGAGACGGCCCTCCACCTGGCCGAGCAGGTCCCGCAGGTCGTGGGCATCAAGGAGGCCTCCGGAGAAATCGACCAGATCAACGACCTCCTCGTCCACCGCCCCGACGGATTCGGGGTTTACTCGGGAGACGACGAGATGACGCTCCCACTGCTGGCCCTAGGGGGCGACGGGGCCGTGTCCGTCGTCAGCAATGCCCTGCCGGAGCCCTTCTGCGCGCTCGTGGCGGCCGCGCTCGACGGCGATCTTGAGACGGCCCGCGAGCAGCATGAAGAGCTCCTCCCCGCCATGCGGGCCTGCTTCCTGGAGACCAATCCCATCCCCATCAAGGACATTTGCGCCGCGCTGGGCTGGATGGAGCCGCACGTCCGCCTCCCCCTCGTGGCCATGGAGGAGCGATCGCCGGTGCGCCAGCGCGTCCTGTCCGCGTTCGACGACCTGCTGGACGTGACGATGTAGTGCCCACATCGGGGCTGATCTCCGAAGTGGGAAGAAGAGCCTGCGTGAACGGGCTGGGGATGTTGTATCGCGTCGTATTGCGTATTTCGTATTGCGCGTGTCGGTAAATGGACGCCGTACGCACCACGCATCACGCAATACGTCGCAGTCGTGCCATCACTGGGCAAACAACGCCACGATGCCCCCCACCGCAGCCGTGTAGAGGGCCGAGCCCAGCCACAGGCCGTACAAAAGGAAGTTGGTCGTGGCCTGGGTCTGCAGGGCGAGGAGCGCGACCAGGAGCCCGTTGTGGAGGAGCGCAATCACGAGCGCTCCGAGCAGGGCCTGCCGGGGACGAATGATGAGGGGCGTGTGCTCCTCGACGGCGAAGCGCCCCACCAGGAAGCCGATGAGGGTTTTGACGAACATGTGGATGCCCCACGTGCCATAGGCCACGTCCATGGCCAGCCCGAGACCGGCCCCTGCGAGCGTGCCACGCTGCCGTCCCTCCCGGAGCGCGTACCAGCCGAGAAAGAGGAGCACGGCGTCCGGATAGGTGCCGTAGATGCGGAGTCGGCCCACGATGAGCCACTGCAGCAGAAATACGGCAGCGGCGACGAGAAGTCGGCGGGCGGAGGGCGACATGCAGTGGCGACGCTACAGAGCGAGAACGCAGTGTCCGGGGCCGGCCCCGGACAGCCCCCTCAGGACGGGGGTGTGGTCAGCTCTCGAACGATGTCGTCCATCGTGCGGGTGATCTGGTTGGACGGACCGGTGTAGTTGTTGGCAAATAGCACGAACGCCACGCGGGTGCCGTCCGACCGCTTGACGTATCCGCTCAGGGCCCGCACGAAGGACAGAGAGCCCGTCTTGGCCCGCGCGTCCGTCCGGCCCAGACGCCCACTGAGGGTTGTGTTGCGCTCGCCGCCCTCCGGCAGCGACACAAAAAAGGACTCACGTTCGGAATGCCCGGCCATGTGCACGAGAAGTTTGCGCAGGGCTCGAGGCGTGATGAGATTCTTCCGTGAGAGGCCCGAGCCATCGTTGATCGTGAGCCCGCGCGTGCCGACGCCCGCCCCTCGCAAAAACGACTTGGTGCGCCGGATGCCGCCCCGCGTGGAGCCGCCCCAGCCGTACGTCCGGAAAACCTGCTCTGCGTAGAAGTTGTCGCTGCGCTTGTTGATGACGCGCACAATCTCGGACAAGGGCGGCGACACCTCCACAAATACAGGATCTCCCTCCTCCGACGACGCGTCAAGCGAATCGGCGCCCATCAGATCAAGGTCCGTCTCGATGCCTGCCTCTTGGAGCCGCTCCCGAAAGACGCGAAGTGCAAAGGCGGTCGGGTCACTGACCGGCACGTTACGGACGCCGTCGTAGGACCGGGCCACCGAGCCGGTCAGCACGAGCTTGTTGGTCGAGAAGGTCCGGTTGATCAGAAGCGTGCTTCCGCGCCACCGCTCGCTCGTGACGGCTCGATTCTCGTACTCGACCGCTCCTTCCGGCCGCACGCGCACCACCGGGGCCTCGCCCGGATGAGTGGCCCGCACCTCTACCGGCACCGAGTTGTCCCGGTAACTGAGCCCGCCGGCTCGAACGCCGATCTGCTCCCCCTTCTCGCGGGTCAGATAGCTCACGTTCCATCCGTCCGGATAGGACTCCTCCCGAAACGCCTCTCCGTCGCCAATCAGACGCCCTTCGATGCGGCGCACCCCCATGTCCGTAAGCCGCTCGGCCCACTCGCGCAGAGGATCGTCGCGCCGGAGGGAGGTGCTCCCGAACGTCGGGTCGCCCGAGCCCGTGAGCCGAAGATCCCCCTGCATGACAGAATCCTTCGTCGTGCCGTCGAAGGTGAGCGTCGTCTCGTACCGGTGGGTGCTGCCCAACAAATCGAGCGCGGCGGCCGTGGTGACCAGCTTCTGATTGGAGGCCGGGAGAAAGCCGCGCTCGGCGTTTCGGCTGAACAGCAGGCTGTCCCGGTCGAGATCGTAGATGCTCACGCCCCAGAAGGCGTCCCGGCGCTGCTGGAGGAGGGACTCGACCCGGTCGTCCACCGACTGCGCGGGGGCCCCGATCGGACCCAGCGCTCCGATGAGGACCAAAAGGCCGAAAGCAACCGAGAGCCAGCAACGAATCACGGAGGACAGTCAGCGATGCGAAGAGCGACGGCGACTGGAACCTTCCTCGAAGGCCCCTGGTTTCCCGAACGACGCAAAAAAGCTCATTCCTCTCTCCGGCACTCCGTCCACTTTCTGCCGCCGAGTCGGTCTGCCGTTTGCACGTTAGATTTCCTCCGCTCGATCCATGCCCAAGCCTTCCAAGCGCCGGGGCCGGTCCGGAACGCTCGTCTTCGAGAATCGGAACTACGTCCTCCTCCTTGTTGGAGCCGCCCTCATCGTGATCGGCTTTGCAGCGATGTACGTCGAGAACGCGTACCAGGGCTTCGTGTCCCTGTACATCTCTCCGATCCTGATTGTGGGCGGATACGCGGAGATCATCTACGCGCTTTTGTGGTCGCCGGGCGACGACGAGCCGGCTGAGGAGAAGCACTCGGCCCCTCAGTAGAGCAGCGCGGCGGAGCGCTGGTCCTGGAAGGCGGCGACTTCTTCTCGCCACGACGCCACAATCGAGTCGGGCGGCGTCCCGTTCCGCAGGAGCCGCAGCAACCGATCGGTGCCCGCCAGTCGCGTGAGGTGCTGAGGCCGGTTCACGAAGTTCGTGTACCCCTCGGCCTGGGCCTGCCGGTACATGGCGTGGAGCGCATGAATCCCAATCTCCAGCGGGTATACAGCCTGTCGATCCGTCACCTCCAGCTCAAAACCGTGCACTTGCTCTCCCTCAAACCGTGGAGAGGGCGCCGCCTGGGGCATGGACTGCGGCGTGAACGCGATCGTATCCACTGCGACCCCCGGCAGGTCGTACGCCCGAAGCGTGTCGACCACCTGCCGCGCGGCCTCGGCGGACCACGGGGCCCCAATTTGCAGGAAGGGCCGGGCCGTCCCGCGTCCCTCACTGACCCGCACGCCTTCAAAGAAGCACATGCCCGGGTAGAGCAGCGCCGTCTCCCAGGTCGGGAGATTGGGACTCGGCGGGGTCCACGTCCGTCCCGTGTCCGGCCACTGCTCGTCGCGGGTCCAATTCTCGACCGGCACCACCGACAGGTCGAGCGCTTCAACGCCCGGCAGCAGACGTTGCTCTTGAATGTAGCGGGCGAGTTCTCCAATCGTCATCCCGTGGGCGATCGGGATGGGATAGCGCCCCACGAACGACGAGTGGGCGGGCTCCAGGACGAACCCAGACGTGTAGGTCCCGGCGAGCGGGTTGGGACGATCGAGCACGACGAACCGCAGGTCGGCCTCGGCGGCCGACTGCATGGCCAGCCCCATCGTGGTGATGTAGGTGTAGAACCGCGCCCCCACGTCCTGCACGTCGAACACGAGGGCGTCCAGGGATTGCAGCTCCTCCGGCGTCGGCCGGCGGGTATCGTCGTAGAGGCTATAGACCGGCGTGCCCGTGCGCAGATCCTGCCCGCCCTCGATCGACTCCCCGGCCCCAGCCGTGCCTCGAAAGCCATGTTCGGGCGCAAAGATGGCACCGAGCTCTACGTTCGGAGCGGCGGCAAGACGGTCGACGAGGTGGACCGTGTCGACCTGCGCGGTGTGGTTCGCGATGACCCCGATGCGCTGGCCGGCGAGGAACTCAAAGTCGTTGCCCGCGAGCACCTCCGCGCCTGTGCGCATCGGAGAAGGCTTCTTCTCTGGGGCACATCCACCAAGCACCGCAACGAGGAGAACGGCAGTGAGGAAAAGAACTCCAGAGGTCCCCCTCTCAGATCCAAGAACGATACCGGGCATGCAGGGACAGCGGCTCATTGGTTGGCGACAATCTCGTGCTCGGGAAAGAAGTAGGCCGCCTCCTTCTGGCCATTGGATGGGGAGTCGGACCCGTGGACGATGTTCTCCTGAATGGAGCCGGCAAAGTCACTCCGGATGGTTCCGTCCTCGGCCTCCTCCGGGTTGGTGGCACCGATGAGATCACGAAAGTCCGCGATGGCATTTTCCTTCTCCAGCACGACGGGAACGCACGGCCCGCTCGACATAAAGTCGGTGAGGTCGTCGAAGAACGGCTTGTCCGCGTGGACGGCGTAGAAGCCCTCGGCCTCGACCTTCGACATGGTGATCATCTTCATCGCTTGAATCTGGAAGCCGGCCTCCTGAATGCGGCGGAGAACCTCCCCGATCTTGCGCTTTCGGACACAGTCGGGCTTGAGGATGGCGAGTGTTCGTTCGGTGGCCATGATGGTGTGATCGCTTGAGCAGAGAGCTGACAGACAGTTCGTAAATTTATGAGACCCAAGGTTCTTTCCCCTCTTCCTAATTGTTAGTCGTCGGTGAATCCTCCCCGAAGAGGTCGGGAACCGGTACCGTTAATGATCGTAACGAGTTCGCCATTCGGGATTCTCTGATGAGCCCCATAGCAACAGGGCGCCGGGTTCATCGTTTGAAGTCTATTGAATCATTTCTCAAAACAACGCTCTAGGATCGTGTCCAACCAACAGAACGCGACGCTCGGTGGAGGCTGTTTTTGGTGTCTGGAAGCCGTCTACGAGGAAGTCGACGGGGTCTCGGACGTCGTCTCCGGCTACGCGGGCGGCCACGTCCCAACCCCGTCGTACCGCCAGGTCTGCAACGGCACCACCGGCCACGCCGAGGTCGTGCAGCTCACGTACGACCCGTCCGTGATCGGCTACCGCGACCTTCTGGAGATCTTCTTTACGATCCACGACCCGACGACGAAGGACCGAGAAGGGGCCGACATCGGCCCGCAGTACCGGTCGATCATCCTCCACCACGACGACGAACAGAAGGAGATCGCCAACGCCGTCATCAACGAACTTGAGGCCAACGGCGTGTTCGGCGACCCAATCGTAACGGAGGTGGAGCCCCTGGACACCTTCTACCGAGCCGAGGATAAGCACCAGGACTACTACGAGCGCAACACCTCGCAGCCGTACTGCCAGTCCGTCATCTCTCCGAAGGTGGCCAAGCTCCGGAAAAAACACGCGGAGAAGCTCCAGCAACGAACGACGGGTCGCTGACCATGCACCGAGCCGTGCAAAAGTTCTGAGGAGTACGCCTAAGGTGTGAGCGTTTGGGCGTCTGGGAGAAAAACGTCCATACGCGCCCACTCCCCATTCGCTATTGCCGGGCAAGGCCGAGCGTCATGAGATAGAGGGCGTCGGCCCCGGCGTCCAAGAGCGTCCGGCCCGCGGCCACCGCCGTCGATCCTGTGGTGAGCACGTCGTCCACCAGAAGCCACTCCCCCCCGGCACACTCGGGGGCTGCCGTGAACGCGTCCCGCACGTTGCGCCACCGCTCCTCGCGGGACAGCCCCGTCTGGGGGCGGGTGGGATGAGGCCGATCAAGGAGACCGGGCCGTGCAGGACAGTCGAGCTGATCCGCCGCCCCCTCCGCAAGGGTCGCACTCTGGTTGTAGCCCCGTTCCAGCCGACGCGTCCGATGAAGGGGCATCGGCACCACGCCGTCGGGGGCGGGATGCCGTTCCGCAAAGGCCTCCCCCATGAGTCGTCCGAGCGGCACGCCGTAGCGCGGCCGGTTCCGGTACTTCAGGGCGTGCTGTACAGACTGGAGGGTCCCGCCCTTGTCGAACGCCCAGAGGGCAAGGGCGCCGTCAAACACGCCCCCTCCTACCGGAAGGCGATCGAGCCGGGCCGCGACGCCCATCTCGGGCGCTCGTTCCAGCGATTGGAGGCACTGGGGACAGAGGGGGAGCCGGGGCGACTCCGGTCGCGCGCCGCACCCCAGACAGCGTGGGGGATAGACGACATCGAGGAGGCCGCGCCCCAGGTCGCTCACGAATCGTGCGGTCCCGGACGCTAACGAACGCAGACTCGGCATGTGTGCGTGGAGGCGTCGTGGAGCATCAGTCCGAACGCGGACAGATTTTCGATAAAATGCCGATCGCGTGGTGCAACCGGTAGTGGTATTGTATACGTTTTCGGGTGTGGAGTCAACATGAAGAGATGTGCCCTCCTCCTCGGGGACGAGTGCAACACTGGGACGGAGCTTTTCATCACATCGACTCGGGCTCATGACCGACCGGGATCGACGCGGCATGCTCATTAAAAACAGCGGGACCGCCCCTGTGCGCGTGTCCATGTCCTCGCGCCTGCTTCGCCTCGATGCCGGGGAGGAGGCGTTTGTCACTCCGGAGGAGGTTCGAGACCCCCGGCTTCGCGAAGCGCTGCAGGAGCGGTCCGTTTCGATCGTCCGCCCGGCCACCGCGGCGGAAGACGAGGTTCTTCACGAGCAACTCGACGATCAATGACGACGGGCCCTCCCTCATTCCATTCGCATTATCCATTTGCATTACCGCTCGGATTCCCAATGAACATTCTCGCCCTCGAACCCTGGCACAGCGGGTCCCGACGACGCTTTCTGGAGGGGCTTGCCGACCACAGTGCCCACGACATCCGCACCGTCACGATGCCGGGGCGCTTCTGGCAATGGCGGATGGAGGGAGGCGGCGTGACGCTGGCCCAGAAGGTGCGGTCGGTCGTGGACGAGGGCTTCCATCCGGACCTCCTCTTCGCCACGGACATGGTGAACCTGCCGGCGCTCTTGTCGCTGTCCCGCCCCGATCTCAACGACGTGCCCGCCGTCGCCTACTTCCACGAGAACCAGCTCACGTATCCCGTCCCGCCTGACGAGGAGCGCGAACGGGCTTACGCGATCACGAACTACCTGTCGGCCCTCGCGGCCGATCAGGTCGCGTTCAACACGCAGTCGCACTTCAACGAGTTCACCGAGGCGCTTCCCCAGCTTCTCCGCGACTTCCCGGACTTCACGAACATGCACACCGTGCGCGACATCCGCGACAAGAGCACGGTGCTCCACCCCGGCATTGACCTGCGGGCCCATGACGAATACGCGGGCACCCGCACGCAACGCACCCCGCGGGGCACCGCTGCACCCATCGTGCTCTGGAACCAGCGGTGGGAATACGACAAGAACCCGTCCGGCTTCTTCCGCATGATGAACCGGCTCGACGACGCGGGGGTGCCCTTCCAGCTCATCCTGGCCGGCAAGCACTTCTACGAGCAGCCGGAGGCGTTCGAGCAGGCCTTCGAGCGCTACGCGGGGCGCATTCTCCACTACGGCTACGCCGAGGATTTCGACGAGTACAGCCGCCTGCTGCACCGGGCCGACGTGGTGGTCTCCACGGCTCGGCACGAGTTTTTCGGGGTTGCCATCCAGGAGGCCATCTACTGCGGCTGCCACCCGGTGCTGCCGAACCGCCTCAGCTACCCGGAGCTCATTCCGGAGACGCACCACCGCCCCCTCCTCCACGCCCCGGTGCTCTACGACGACGAGGACCACCTCTTCGACGTGCTGCGGTCCATCCTGGAGCGGGAGGAGCGCCCTCTCCCGCCCGATACGCTGCGCCAGATGCCGGAGCCGCTCGACTGGCGCACCCACGCCGCAGACTACGACGACCTGTTCGAGCGCGTCGCCGAGGGGGCGATGGTCCCGGCGTAGGCGTAAACCAGGGCAACCGCATCACCCACGGAGACGTCCTGCACCGTCGCTCTGAGCTTGACTCAGAGCCTATCCAGCAGCACGGATAAACCCTGTCGGTCGGATGGATGGGCTCCAACCCAAGTTTGGAGCGACGAAGGTAGTGTTTTCATGACTGGAAAGTCGGATTCGAGCAGTACTCTCGAGGAAGAACCGCTGATGCGATTGCCGTGAGGTGCAAACAAGGTTCAAAACAAAAAAGGCTCCGGGAGAGCCTTCCGAAGCCTGGTGAAAAATAGAAAATGGTACCGCGTACGGGATTTGAACCCGTGTTACCGGCGTGAAAGGCCGGCGTCCTAGACCAGGCTAGACGAACGCGGCACAAAAATGGGCCCGGCCTTTCGGCCCGGCCTCGGTGCGGGGTGAGTGGCGGGATTTGAACCCGCGACCTCCAGGACCACAACCTGGCGCTCTAACCAACTGAGCTACACCCACCATTGTCGGAATGACGGACCTCAGCGTTCAGTCACTCCTTCGGACGCACATTCGCGCCAATACGTTTCGTGGAGGCTCGGATCGAGGAGCGTTCCCGCCGTGAACTTTCCGTGGACCCCCTGCCTGTCGGGCTGAAGCGTGACCCGTGAATCGTGAGGGTCGTCACACGTCACTCCTCACGCATCACGGCGCCTAGCAGCAGGGAGGCCTATCAGCCCCAGACCGCACGCAGCACTCTGCTAGGAACCGTCAATCTGCGGCATCAGAGTGACCATTTCGATGGCGGCCTCCGCGGCCTCGCGGCCCTTGTTGCCCGCCTTCGACCCGGCCCGCTCAATCGCCTGGTCGACCGTGTCGGTGGTCAGAACGCCGAACAGGACCGGCACCTCGGTGTCGAGCGAGGCCTGCATCGTGCCGCTCGTGGCGCCGGAGCACACGTAGTCGAAGTGGGGCGTGTCGCCGCGGATGACGGTGCCGAGGCAGATCACCGCGTCGTACTCGCCGGACCGGGCGCACTTCTGGGCCGCAACGGGAATCTCCCACGAGCCGGGCACGTGGGCCACCGTCACGTCATCGAGGTCGGCCCCGTGGCGCTCCAGGGTGTTGAGGGCGCCGTCGAGCAGGTCGTCGGTAATGCGTTCGTTGAAGCGGCCGACAATGATCGCGAACCGGTGGTCATCAACGACAAGGTCTCCTTCGAGGTGAGTCGGCATCGAGGCAGGGAGTGATCGGCACGGAAGAGCGGGCGTATTGACGCCGCAGTTACAGAGCGGCGTCCCGGAATCGTTCCCACTGCGACACCGTGAGACCGACGGTACCGAGCGCCCTCTCGTCCGCGTCCGATCCGCCGTGATAATCCGATCCGCCGGTTACCAGCAGGTCGTGCGAGCGGCAGATGTTTTTGTAGTAGTCGACGAGGTAGTCGGGATGACTCGAGAAGTGGCACTCAATGCCGTCCAGGCCATCCCCGCGGAGCGCCGTGAGCAAAGAGCCCGGCACCCACTGTCCAGGGTGGGCCAGCACCGCCACGCCCCCGGCGGCGTGGAGGACGTCGATCGCTTCCGTCGCGGGCTGGGTGGGAGCAGACACGTATGCCAGCCGGTCCGCGTCCAGATACTGCTCGAACGCAGCCTCGTAGCTGTCTACGTGCTCTTCCTCCACCAGCGCCCGGGCGAGATGGGGCCGTCCGGGCGCTGCAGTGGCCGCGACGTGCCGCTCGACGACTTCGGGGGACACCTGGACGCCGGTCTCCGAGAGCCGCCGCACCATCCGATCGAGGCGCTCCCGTCGCCGACGTGTGAAGGACGAGAGATAGTCGGTGAGGGCGGGGTGTCCGGGATCCATCCCGTACCCGAGGAGATGCACGGAGTGTCCGTCCACCTCGACGCTGAGCTCCACGCCGTTCACGAGTCGAATGTCGTGAGTCTGCGCTGCGGCGCGGGCCGCCTCAAGGCCGGCGGTCGTATCGTGATCCGTCACGGAAAGCACCCGCACGTCACGCTCCGCCGCCCGCCGCACCAGCGCGTCGGGGGCCCGAATTCCGTCGGAGCAGTGGGTATGTGCGTGAAGGTCGGCGTACACCGTCTCGGAAGAGGTCGATCGCTGCTGGGGCATGCCGGTTCTCGTTCTTTGCCTCTCGACGGTCGCTGGCTTTGACGCACTGCTCCCACGCTCCCACGCCCCTCTACCGAACTGCCCCCTGTCTCCTGAGTTCAACGACATCCATCTGATTAGCTGCCCCCTCCAACCAAAGGCTTCGGCCGATGGATCACATGTGGAGTCCCTGGCGCTCGGCGTACGTGTCCGAGGCCAAAACCCGAGACCTCGCCGACGACGAGTCGCTGTTCACGGCCCTGCTGAACGAGGAACGGGACGCGGAGAACCTGATCCTGTGGCGGGGCGAGCACATGTTCATCATCATGAACCGGCACCCCTACAACAACGGCCACTTGCTGATCGTCCCCTACCGCGAGGTCACCCAGTACGATGCCCTGACGCTCACCGAGCAACAGGCCCTCGCCGCCGCCATCGACCGCTGCATGGGATGGATCCGAAACGCCCTCTCGCCCGACGGCTTCAACGTCGGAATGAACCTGGGCCGGGCGGCCGGGGCCGGCATTCCGGAGCACCTCCACGCCCACGTCGTGCCACGGTGGGAGGGCGATACCAATTTTATGCCCACCACGGCGGACACGAAGGTGCTCCCCGAAGACCTGCAGACGACCTACGAAAAGCTCCGCGCCCCCATGTCCCCGGAGGCTCGCGCCTCGACGAAGAACGACACGCAGGTGGCTGAATGAGACCGTCCCTCCTTCCCCTCTAATTCATTTGCGGAAGAGCGTCAGACCTCCGTTCTACTCCTGCTGGTCGAGCAACCAGCGATACAGGTCGGGTGAGGCGCGAAACGTGGTGTCTCGTAGGACTTTGGCGACCTGAACAGCATCGACATGTTCTTTCTTGACGGCTGCTCCGAGCACACCGATCGTTCCGGTTACCGTCAGTCCACGATTGCGGGCGGCATCCCGGCCTGCTCGTTCGTCGATGAGGAGAAGCCCTGCGTCCTCCCTCTCGGCCAGCAGGATGGCGTCCCACTCGCCCGGATCGAGGCGCGTCAGGTCCTCCTCTCCACTGCGGCGTGAACGCGGACGTCGGCCCTCGGAGAGCCCCTCTCGTGTCGTGATCCATGAAGGAGAAGACAGCATCCACTCTCGGACGGGATCGGGGCCTTCCGGGTGACTCAACTCTCGACGGACAGCCTCCGGAATCAATACGTGGTCGTAGAGCGCAGGAAGCAGTTCCTCCTCCCCGATGAGTATCAGATAGCTGATCGGGGAAGTATTACTGACGACGATCACGAGGCGGGCGGTCTCTGGAAAGAAGGATGGCCGGTCAGAGAGGCCGCTGCTTCAGGACAGCTACTCCCTAGCGGCCTGGAGGGCCGCCTCCAGGTCTTCTGCCAGCTCCTCCTCGGAGTAGTCCAGAAGCGCCCCCCGCTCCTTGAGAAAGGCTTCGGTCTGCATCCGAGTCTCGTGACCGAGCAGCGCGCAGACCTCCCCGAGCGTGAGCGACCCGTCGCGGTACCCCTGAGCGGCAACCGATTCGAGGGCGCCTCGGGAGAGGTCCCCCCACTTCTGCTTGAGGCGGCGGGCAAGGTCTTCGGGAAGCGAGAAGGCCACGTCCATGGCTCTGAATCGAGGCGTGAGCAATAGAAGAGCGGGGAAAAGAAAAGCAGACAGCCGCCGAGTAAGGTCCCTTGTCGACTCCCCTCGACATAGTCCCGCATCTCCTCCACGTTTGCCGAGTCGTCCATCACTACCCGCACCGACCTGAGATGGTCCTTCACGTAGTACTTCCGCTCCGGCCGCACGACCCGCACGGTCCTCGTCTCCGTGTCGACGCTTCCCTCGTCGTCGGTCACCGTCAGCTCGATGGTCTGCTCGGCCTTCAGCGTGTCCCCCCAGCCCAAACCGGTAGCGAAACTGCTTTCCCCTCCGCGTTGGTGGAGTCAGACTCCCGCTGTTTGTACGCTGACAGTCGGCCAAGTCCGGAGGAACCTGCAGGTGGTCGATGAAAATGTAACATTCGACCAGTCGGTGTTGTAAATTGGGCACGGTCGTCACGGCAGAACGGTGACGGACAAAGCGAACACGTCATCTTGCATCCCGAGCACTTCGGCGGCCAACTCGCGCTCAACCTGTGACTAACGTTCAGTTATGAGTACTGCCTCTGTTCAGGACCGCCGCACCGCCGTCGACGCGTACAACTTTCGGGGTGTGCACCCGCACGTCCGCTTCGGCACCGCCAGCGACCGGTACGGGGGGTGGCTCGGCCAGATCTACCCGCCCGAGCGCTACGCCGATCGCGTCTCGACCCGATCCCGGAAGATGGGGGGCGAGACCTTCACGGAGCGGCGCGTGCCCATCGAATCAGTGGGCGACTACTTCGAACACTTCGAGGTGCTGGAGATCGACTTCACCTTCTACCGGCCGCTGCTGGAGGAAGACGACGAGCCGGGCTCCAACTACTTTGTCCTCTCCAACTACGCCGACCATGCTCCCGAGGACGCCTCCTTCCTCCTCAAGGCCCCGCAGAAGTTCTTCGCCCGTAGCCTGCGCCGGAACGGCGAGTTCGTCGACAACCTGAGCTTCCTCGACGCCGAGAGCTACGTCGAGACCTTCCACGAACCCGCCCTCGACATCCTCGGCGATCGGCTCGACGGGATCATCTTTCAGCAGGAGTACCAGCGCGTCGCCGACAGTCCCAGTCCCGCCGAAAACGTCGACCAACTCGACGAGTTCTTCACGACGCTGCCCGGCACGCCCCAGGCGCACATCGAACTCCGCTCGGAGCATCTCTTGAAAGATCCGTACTTCGACTGGCTCTCCACGCGGGGCCTCGGGCACGTCTTCAGCCACTGGACCTGGCTACCTCCCATCCGCCGACAGTGGGCCACGAGCGGGGAGCGTCTCACCGCGGGCAACGATCAGGCTGTGACGCGCCTCCTCACCCCCCGCGACATGAAGTACGCCGAGGCGTACGCCACGGCCCATCCCTTCGAGGAGCCGGTCTCCGAACTGAGTGAGACCGAGCAGGCTCGCGACATGGTGCTCGACACGACGGCCCTCGCTTTCCGGGCCGAATCGCAGAACGCACTGCTCAACGTGGTGGCGAACAACCGGGCCTGGGGCAACGCGCCGGACCTGAACCGCGCCATCGCCCATCGCATTCTCGACGAACTTGAGGGTCGCAAATAGAGAGTCGAAGGACGAAAACGGGTCTCGCCTCTCGCCCCCAACGCTCTGCTCTCAACGCTTTACCCTCGACGATCCAGGTACCCCTGTAGAATTACGGCAGCCGCGGCGGCATCCACGCGCCCCCTGTCGTAGCGCCCCGGCTGGCTCACCCCGGCGCGCCGGAGCAGGTCCTTCGCAATCTCGGACGTATACCGCTCGTCCTCCCGCACCACTGTCACTTCACCGAGCGCCTCGCGGATTCGGTCCACGTACGACTCGACCATGTCCGTTGCGTCCTCCGCGGTCCCCTCTTCGGTGAGGGGCCATCCCACGACGATCGTGTCGATCCCCTCCTCGCCCGACATCTCCCGCAAGGCCTCGAGGGCTTCGTCGGGCGTGTAGGTGCCGCGCGTCTGGGCGAACAGGCGCAACGGATCGGCGACGGCGATGCCGACGCGCTTGGTGCCAACGTCCACCCCCACGATGCGCGACTTCTTTGACGGAAGGGTGCTCACGGGACGCTGGAACGAAGAAAAATTACTCCTTGAAGCGATACACGCCTTGGATGCCGTCGACGCGCTTCAGGCGCTCGATGAGGCGCTGCAGGTGCTCCAGGTCCGAGACGTGGAGCATGATGGTGCCGGAGAAAATGCCGTCTTCCGTGTCGATCGTGAGGGAGCGAATGTTCGTCTTTAGATTCTTCGAGATCACGGTCGTAATGTCGTTCACCATGCCGACCCGATCTTCTCCCATCAGGCGCAGCGCCGCCACGAACTGAACGTCCTTCTGATGGCTCCAGTCGACATCGAGGATGCGGTCGGCCTGATTGACGAGCAGGTCCGAGGCATTGCGGCAATTCGACCGGTGAATGTTCACGGTGCCCGTCTTGCTGACGAACCCGAACACCTCGTCGCCGGGAATGGGATTGCAGCACGAGGCATAGTTGACCGCCAGGTCCTCCTGCACCTCGCCGTTTATGACGAGGGCCTGCTTCTCCGTCTTTTGCGCCGCGTCCAGAAACTGCTCGTACTGCTCCCGGAGCGACTCTTCGTCGGGCTCCTCCATGGCCGATTCATCCTCGCCCGCCGGCGTACCCTTGATGTAATCGACCAGTTCATCGGGGTCGTACAGCCCTTTCCCAATTTCATAGAATAGCTGCTGAAGGTCGGGAAACTTCAGTTCGTGGGCCACTCCCTGCAGGTCCTGATCGCTAATTTCAAGGTCCGCCTGGTCTTTGGTCTTGGCCCAGATCTCCTTGCCGAGCTCCACGGCCTTGCGCCGCTCCTCGTTGGTCCATTTTCGAATGCGGCTCCGCGCCTTGTGCGTGACGACGAAGTTAATCCAGTCGGGATTGGGGGCCTGCTTTTCGGAGGTGATAATCTCGACCTGGTCCCCACTCGTCAGCTCCTGAGACAGGGGCACCATTTTTCCGTTTACCTTCGCCCCGAGGCATTGCATGCCCACTTCCGTGTGCACCTTGAACGCAAAGTCGACCGGCGTGGCTCCTTGCGGAAGCGTCAACAGGTCTCCCTGTGGCGTAAAGACGTAGATCTCCTCGTCGTAGAGGTTGAGGCGAAATTCCTTCACAAACTCCGTCGCCTCTTCGGGCTCCGGGTTTTCGAGCAGGTCGCGGACCCACTCCAGAAAGCGCTCCATCTCC
>PXTN01000096.1 GCA_003022565.1 Bacteroidetes bacterium QS_3_64_15
CGGCCACCTCCGCCGCTACCGTCTTCCGCTCGACGGCGGTTCTGCCTCCTCCACCGTGCAGAGCGACGAGCGCCTCGAACTGCCGCGCATCCACGACGGACGGGCTACCGCCCAACCGTACCGGTACGTCTACGGCGTGGGGACGCACGAGATGGGCAACTTCACCGATCAGCTCGTCAAGATCGACGTGGAGAGCGGTGCCGCACAGACGTGGCACGAAGCGGGCACCCATCCGGGCGAGCCGGTCTTCGTCCCGCCCCCGAACGGCACGGCCGAGGACGACGGCGTGGTGCTCTCGGTCGTGCTCGATCCAGACGCCGAGCGCTCCTTCCTGCTCGTGCTCGACGCGGCCTCATTCGAGGAGCGGGCGCGAGCACCGGTGCCACACGCCATCCCATTCGGCTTCCACGGGCAGTTTTTTGAGTAAGGAGTTTGAGATGTGGAGACCGGAATCGCGAGTGACGAGGGAGTTCTGAATTCCACGCCCTGCATTCCACACTCTAGAATGCCGCTACGTCACGAGCGGCCTCCAAAATGTCCTCGTCGCTCGGCAGCACGGAGCGCTCCAGCGAGTGCGCAAACGGAACGGGCGTAAACTCGCCCGCGACGCGGCGGATGGGGGCGTCGAGGTACGTGAACGCGTCATCGCCAATCTGCGCGCAGATCTCGGCGCCGAAGCCGATGAACTCGTGGTCCTCGTACGCCACGAGCACGCGGTTCGTCTTCCGGACCGACTCCAGAATCGTCTCTGAGTCGAGGGGTACGATGGTGCGGAGATCCACCACCTCCACGTCCACGCCCTCCTGCTCCATCTCGTCCGCCACGCTGAGCGACTTCTGCGTCATCATGCCGTAGGTGACGATCGTCAGATCCGAGCCTTCGCGGGCAATCCGCGCCTCGCCGAACGGGAGCGTGTAGTGCTCCGGCGGGGTGGGGGTGCGGGCCGAGGCGGCGCGGTAGAGCGCCTTGTGCTCCAGGAAGAGGACGGGGTCTTCCGAGCGGATGGCCGTGGCCAGCAGGCCCTTCGCGTCGGCGGCAGTGGAGGGGAGGGCCACCTTCAGGCCGGGCGTGTGGCCGAAGATGGACTCAACGTTCTGCGAGTGACAGAGGCCCCCGTGGATATAGCCGCCGCAGGGGACGCGAATTACCATCGGACAGCTCCACTGCCCATCCGAGCGGTAGCGGAAGGGCGCCACCTGGTTGCGCAGTTGTTGCATTGCCGGCCAGATGTAGTCGGCAAACTGGATCTCGACGACCGGCGTAAAGCTGCTGGCGGCGTAGCCCACCGCGGTGCCGATGATGGATCCCTCCGCCAGGGGCGAGTTGAAGCAACGGTCCTCACCGAACTGATCGGTCAGGTCCTTCGTGGCGGTGAAGACGCCGCCCTTATCACCCGCCACGTCCTCGCCGTAGACGATGATCGACTCGTCGCGGGCCATCTCCTCCTTGAGCGCCCGGTTGATGGCGTCGACCATCACCATCGGCTCGGCGTCCTCGTCGATGTCGTCCTCCGAGTTGTAATCGATGTCGAGCTCGCCCTCGAAGAAGACATGGTCGGTCGCCGTTTCGGGCGCGGGGTCGTCCTGTTGCTTGGCCCACTCGGCCGCCTCGTCAACCTCTTCGCGCACCTCCTCCTGCAGGGCCTCGGCCTCGTCTTCGGTGAGGATCCCTTCCTTGATCAGGGCCGCCTCCATGCGGGCGATGGGGTCGATCTGACGGTCGGCCTCCAGTTCGTCCGGCGTGCGGTACTTGGTGTGGTCGTCCGACGAGGAGTGAGGCAGGAGGCGGACCACGTCGGCGACGAGGCAGACCGGCCCGTTGCCGTCGCGGATGTGCTGGATGGCGGCCTGTGCGGCGGCGGCGCTGGCAAAGAAGTCGGTCCCGTCCACGCGCATGCGGCTGAGGTCCTCATAGCCCGCGGCCAGCTTGTAGGGGGTGCCTCCGGCGGTCTGCTCGTCGATCGGTACGCTGATCGCATACTTGTTGTCCTGCACCACGAAGAGGGCCGGGGCCTGCTCGCGGGCCGCCCAGTTGAGAGCTTCGTGGAAGTCGCCCTGCGAGGTGGCCCCGTCGCCGCACGAGATGTAGACGTAGTTGTCCTCGTCCCGCTGCTGAATGGCAAAGCCAAACCCCAGGCCGGGGTTAAACTGGGCCCCGACCGACGAGGCGGTCGTCATCACGTTGAGATGCTTCAGCCCAAAGTGCTCCGGCATCTGGCGCCCGCCGGAGTTCGGATCGCCGGCCTTGGCAAGGTGAGCGAGCAGGGCCTCTCGCGGCGTCATTCCGAGCGAGAGAGCCATGCAGAGGTCCCGGTAGTAGAAGCAAAACCAGTCGTGCCCGGGGCCTTCGCCGGGATTGGAGTAGCGACTGATGGCCGACTGCACGGCCTCATGCCCGGCGCACCCGATGTGGAAGTGCCCCTTGCCCTGCTTCAGCAGCGTCATCATCTTCTCGTCGAGCCGCCGCGAGAGCATCATGGTACGGAGGCGCTGCCGCAACTCGCCAGCCTCAAAATCGCCGGGAGTTGGTTCGTCGATGTCGATCGATCCGTCCGACTCGATGGACGGGATACGAGGGATGGCGGCATGGCCGTCCCCGTGCATCAGCTCCTCGACCGGAAGCTCCTCCGTCGTCTCCACAGCCTCCTCGGCGTCAGGGGGCGAAGACGGTTCGCCGTCGGGCGAGTCTGGCTGCGGCGCCTCTGCCTCAGGCGCGTCTGAGGACTCTTCCTGGGCGTCGAGATCGGCGTCGTTCGCGTTGGACATTTCGGGGTCATCCATTGGTCGAAGCCAGCGAAATGGGTCGGAAGGTCCAGTCGGCAGAGCCGGGCCCGCGGGCGGACATTATACCGTCTGCCAGAGATCGTTATGTACGGTTGAGCTCTCTCGATTGCAGGAAGCGCTCTCCCCAGAGGACCGGTTCATTTCGGCCTGAGCCTGCTCCGGACCCTGATCCGGGGAGCCGGAATCTTCGCCGTTCGAAAGAGGCATTCAAAACCGATTCGGAGCGATTGGTAACGTGCACAGCGATCCCTGGCAATTGGTATCATGTCGCGTCTCTGCTCGAAAGCGCTTCCGGGTGGGGAGAATACGTTCAACCTCCAACACTCCCGAAAAGCCTGCCCTGCGCACTGTATGGAATTTCTCTGTCCCCGGAAAGGTTCTTCCGCGAAGACGATGGAAGGATGAGGGACGCGGGGAAGGGGAGCGCGACACGGCGGTTGCGACGGGGGGCTACGCCTCTACAGCTTCCGGCTCCGGTTCGGGTTCGTAGGGGAGGTCGAACCAGAACCGGGTGCCCCGTCCCTTCGTGCTCTCGACGTGGATCTCCTCGCCGTGGGCCTGAAGGATTTGCTTAACGATGCTGAGGCCGAGTCCCGTCCCGCCACTCTCGCGGGAGCGGTCCGGATCCACGCGGTAGAAGCGCTCGAAGATGCGGTCGAGGTGGTCCTCATCGATGCCCTGTCCTGTGTCGACGATCTCGATGCGCACCTTGTCGAGGCGGCGCTGCACGCGGCACCGCACCGACCCACTGTCCGTGTACGCGATGCCGTTTTCGATGAGGTTGGTCAGCACCTGCCGGATGCGGGAGCGATCGGCGTGGACGAAAAAGCGCGGCACATCGGCCTCAAGGTCGAGGTCTTTCTCGTCGGCCTTGGGACGGAGCATTTCGGCCACCTCGTCGACTAGGTCCTTGAGGTCGAACACCGACCGGTTGATGAGGTCCTTTCGGTATTCGAGCCGGGCGATGTCGATCAGGTCATTGAAGAGGTTCTGGAGACGGTTCAGATTGGTAAGGGCCTTCTCGGCGTACATCTTTCGCTGCTCGTCGTCGAGCCCCGGGGTGCCGAGCGCCTCCAGGTAGCCGCTGATTGAGAAAATGGGGTTGCGGACCTCGTGCGAGACGTTGCCAATGAACTCGCTTTGCAGCCGGGTCATGCGTTCCAGCTCCTCAATCTTCTCCCGGAATGCGCCGGAGGCCCGATTGAGGCTGTCAGCAAGGTCCTGAAACTCAGCCGCGCGGGAGTCGACCCGAATTTCGTCCCCAAACTCTCCCTCGGCCACCCGGCGCGCCGTCTCGCTGATGCGTGTGAGGGGGGTGGTGACCTGGTACGCGGCGACGAAGCTGCCGATGAGGGCCAGGATGAGGGCCAGCACCATGCCCAGGATGAGCACCACCTGGGAACGCCGCGCGAGGTCGTACAGGGGAGGTGGGGGCTGGGCCACCTGCACGATCAGGTTCGACGAGGGCCGGTAGAGAGCAGCGACAAAGAGAGGCTGATCACCTTCAGACTCGGACCGTGCGTACCGGATCGTCTCGTTCTCCAGGCTCCGAAGGACCGACACGTCGATTAGGGTGTCGGCCGGCAGCGGCGAAGCCGTCTGCGAGGTGGGGCGGTAGGTCGTATCGGGCGTGATGAGGGCAATACTTAGATCCCGAAGCTCCGTGAGATCGTCCACGGTGCGTCCTCGTTGCACGGGATCCGGTTCTTGCTCAACCTGGACGGCAATCCGGTGGGCCTGATTGCGGAGCGTCTGGTTCATGGCCGTGCGCATCTCGCCCCGCAGAACGAGCAGCACGTAAAGTCCCACGCCCACCACCGCCATCCCGACGAACAGGGCAAACGTCAGGACCATCCAGGTCTGTGTTGACGCCCGGCGCGGGAGAAGAGTGTCCCAAATCGACCGAAAAAAAGACATACGACGCAGGTGAGAACCAGCTCCCGCAAACGAGCGCGCGGGCTCAATGGACGTCCTTCTAGGCTTCGGCCGATTCCTCCTCCTGAACGAACCGGTACCCGACGCCGCGAACGGTCTGAATGTGCTCGGCGAAGTCCCCGAGCTTTTCACGCAGATTCTTGATGTGCGCGTCCACGGTGCGCTCGGTCACCATCATCGCATCCTTCCAGATGGTTTCGAGCAGCTGCTGGCGGGTAAAGGCCTTGCGCGGATGACGCACCAGGTAGCGCAGCAGTTCGAACTCGGTCAGCGTCAAGCCCAGGTCTTCGCCATTGAGCTCAGCGCGGTATTCATCCTCGTAAATCTTGAGGCCGTCGACCTCGAGAATGCTGCTCTCCTCGACTCCGGACCGGCGAAGCACGGCCTTTACGTGGGCGACGAGCACCTGGGGCGAAACCGGTTTGGTGAGGTAGTCGTCGCCGCCGAGCATCAGGCCTTCGATCTGGTCCTCTTCCTCAGTCTTCGCACTGAGGAAGACGATCGGGATCTCTTCGGTCTCAACCCGGGAACGCAGCTCCTTACACACCTCGTAGCCATCTACGCCGGGGAGCATGATGTCCAAGACGATCAGGTCCATCTTCCCCGATGCCATTTCGAGGGCTTCTTCCCCGTCGAAGGCGGTGTGTACGGTATAGCCTTCTTCCTCAAGAAAATGACTTACGACTTCAACGACGTCCTTCTCGTCGTCAACAACAAGAATGTCGATGTCGCTGGGGTCGGCGGTGATAGGCATTGGTCAAAATAGAAGTTGGTGAATGAAAACAAAGACGTTGCATTGCGTATTGCCACCCGGCAAGGCGTATGGAGGAATGTCTAATACACTACCCTAAGTTCTATGCAGGAACCACATCGTAGGATGCAGTGTACTCCTTGCAGTCGGGGGGCGCAAACGTAATAATGCTGTGTATCGTTCAGACCTCGGATGTTGAGACTTGAGCGGCGTGGAGGGCGCTTTCGGACTCCTCCTTGGGATCAACGTAGCGCCGGGGCACGCGGGGCGAAACGCCGCAGCAAATCTCGTACGGAATGGTCTCGCTCCACTGGGCGACGTCGTAGACGGTGGGCCCCGACGGGCCGAAAAGGATCGCCTCGTCGCCCCGTTCGACGCGGGTTGCGGGAGACTGATCCGGAGGGCCGAGGTCCACCATACACATGTCCATGCAGATCGTCCCCACCACGGGACATCCGCCCCCCCCGAGGCGCACGGTGGCGCGGCCCGAGCAGAGCCGCGGATAGCCGTCGCCGTACCCAGCGCCCAGCGTGGCGATGCGGGTCCGATGCGGGGCTTGCCAGCGGGCGCCGTACGAAATTGGCGTACCCGCGGGCACCGTTTTGAGCTGCGTTACGCGGGCCGTCAGCTGCATGGCAGGCCGGAGATTGAGGCGGGCACTCAGCTCCGGGGTAGCTGCCAGTCCGTAGAGCCCGATGCCGCTCCGTATGAGGGACGGCGAAAAGTCGTGAGCTGGCTCCCCGATCGTGAGGAGGGCGCCGGTGTTGGCCGCGTGCACGTGCTCAACGGCTCCGTCAAGGTCCTCCACCACCGCCTGGAAGCGATCGAGCTGCGTCTGAGCGAATGCGCTTCCGGGCGCGTCCGCCGTGGCAAAGTGAGTCCATAGGCCCGCAAGGTGGACGCCGGACGTCTGGGTCAGGCGAGACACGACCGCCGACACGTCCTCGGGGGACAGCCCGAGCCGGCCCATGCCCGTGTCGACCTTCACGTGGACGCGGATCGGGGCCCCCGGACGGGCGTGGCGAACGACCGCCGCTGCGATGTCGGCGGAGGAGACCGTCAGGTCGAGGTCGTGGTCTACGTAGTGGGGGACCTTTGCGGGCGACGGGGCGCCAAGCACCAAAATGCGGGCAGTGTGTCCCTGCTCCCGGAGGTGAATGCCTTCGGCCAGCCGCGCCACTCCGAAGTGACGAATGCCCTCGTCGCGAAGCGTGCGGGCCACCGGGAGGATGCCGTGCCCGTAGGCGTCGGCCTTAATCACGGCCATCAGCTCGGTCTCCCCGGCCCAGTCCTGGAGAATCCGGGCGTTGTGGCGGAGGGCCGCCAGGTCAACGGTGGCGGTCACCGGGGCATCCTCGACGGTGTCTGTCGACCGATTGATGACGAAGAGGGGATTACGACGCGAGACGACGAGTATGCGCGAGCCCTTGATAGACGCCCACGGAGACGATGGTTCCCCACGCCTGGCTTCTGACGAGTTTAGGTCCGGATCAAAGGCTATTCTGCGGCCCCGCCGCTCCGCCCATGGGCCGCTGGGGCCGGCAAGATCCGCATTGCAATCGCGTCCTGCCACGAATATTTTCCCGGCGTTCCCCTCCGCATTTCTCCTGCATCAAGCCGCCTTCCGCTGATGATTCGCCGTGCCGTCTTCGTTCTTGCTGTTCTCCTTGTCCTGCCTGCAACTTCGAGCCTCGTGCAGGGGCAAGATGGAACGCAGGAGCAAGAGAGCCCTGCGTTTACCCTCGAACGCATCCATGCCTCCTCCGCACTTCGGCCCGAGTCCTTCCAGGGGGGCAAGTGGGCCGAGCAGGGCCCCATCATCACGTACATTGAGCCTGTCGACACCGCCGACGCGACGCACTTGATGCGGTACAACCTGGAGACCGACGAGCGCACGCGGGTCGTCGACGGCACCAACCTGTACGCGGAGGACGTGGACCGGATCGTGCCGATTGAGGACTACACGTTTGGCGAGAATCGAGAGAAGGTGCTCATCTACACCGGTTCGAAGGAGGTGTGGCGAACGAATACGAAGGGCTTCTACTACGTCTACGACCTGGACGCCCAGACGCTGACGCCGGTGGCGGACCGGGACGACGGATACCAGATGTTCGCGAAGTTCAACCCCTCGGCCACGAGGGTCGCGTTCGTGCGGCAGCGCGATCTCTACGTCGTGAATCTGGAGACGGGCACGGAGACGGCCCTTACCACCGACGGCAGCGAGGGGGCGATCATCAACGGCACCTTCGACTGGGTCCACGAGGAGGAGTTCGGCCTGCAGGACGGCTGGCGGTGGAGCCCCGACGGAGAGCGCATCGCGTTCTTCAAGCTCGACGAGTCGGAGACCCAATCGTTTCCGCTGATGAACAATACGACTCGCTACCCGAAGATTACGCGCTTCCGCTACCCAAAGGCGGGCGAGGTGAACAGCGAGGTCAAGATCGGGGTCGTCGATCTCTCGGCGGTCGACACGTCGAAGAGGGGACAGTCGCATGCGATTTCCTATTTCGACACGAAGACGTGGGATCCGGGGGTCACGAAGGAGGAAGAAGCCTCCGACCCCCACGAGTACATCGCCCGCATGGGGTGGACCCCGGAGATCGACGGGACGCACCGGGTGTGGATGTATCGCCTCAACCGGGAGCAGAACGGCCTGGACCTCCTGTACGGCGATCCGACCACGCGCGAGACCGAGCAGGTCCTCCAGGAAACGCAGGACACCTACATCGACATTACTGACGACAAGCTCTCCTACCTCGACGGCGGCGAGCGGTTCGTCTTTCTGTCTGAGCGCACCGGCTACAACCACGCGCACCTGTATCGGAACGACGGCACGTACCTCGGACCCGTCACCGCCGGCGACTGGGAGGTGACCGAGTTCCACGGGGTGGATGCGGAAAACGCCACGGCCTACTTCACCGCCGCCCGCGACACGTCCCTCGAACGACATCTCTACGCGGCGGAGATGGACATGGATCGGCACGAGTCGGCCCGCACCGCCCAGAAAATCACGTCGCAGTCCGGCTGGCACTCCATTAACCTGTCGAAAGATTGGGCCTACTACATCGACCAGCACTCGGCTGCAGACGCGCCCCCGGAGTGGACCCTGCACGAGAGGAACGGCGACCGCCTCACGACGCTCCAGGCGAATGATGCGCTGGCGCAGCGCCTCGACAGCCTCGATCTCCCTCAGAAACGCTTCACCACCCTCCCAGCCGCCGATGGCACCCCGCTCAACGCGTACGTCATCACGCCTACGGACTTTGACCCGGCGAAGCAGTATCCGGTGCTGATGTACGTCTACGGCGGGCCTGGCGTGCAGACCGTCACGAATCAGTGGGGCGGGAGTCGTCAGCTCTGGCACCAGTACCTCGCCCAGAAGCACGACGTCGTCGTTGTGAGCGTCGACAACCGGGGCACCGGCGGGCGCGGCAAGGCCTTCCAGGACGTGCCGTACCAGCGGCTCGGCCAGCCCGAAGCGGCCGACCAGATCCGCGCGGCTCAGGCGCTCGCGGACTCCGCATGGGTGGATGCGGATCGCATCGGCATCTGGGGCTGGAGCTACGGCGGCTACATGACGCTTCTGTCCATGCTGAAGGGCGAGGGACCGTCCACATTCGACACGGGCATCTCCGTGGCCCCCGTCACCGACTGGCGGCTCTACGACACCATCTACACCGAGCGGTACATGTCCACGCCCCAGCGAAACGAGGACGGCTACGAGAACGGCGCCCCGCAGACCTACGCCGATCGCCTGCGCGCCAACCAGAATCTGCTGATGGTGCACGGGGACGATGACGACAACGTGCACGTCCAGAACAGCGTGCAGATGGTGAACCAGCTGCAGGACGCCAACAAGCAGTTCCGCTTCATGATGTATCCGACCCGCGAGCACGGCATTGCTGGGGGCAGGACGCGGCTGCACCTGTTCACGATGATCACGAACATGGTCACCGAGCACCTCGCGCCCGCCTCTCGCGCCGAGACGAGTCGCTCGACCAGCGCCGCGGGGGAGTAGAAGCGTCGGGTTGAAGGTTGGAAGGTTGAAGGTGGGAAAATTGAAGATTGGAGAGTGGGGCGGAGGGCAGTTATCCGGTTCCGGTTCGTCGATGGAAGGGGACGACTCCTGTGTACATCTTCCCCGGCCTACAGGAAATTCCCGCGGCGAGTGACGATGGAGCGTTGACGGAGGCGAGGCAAGACCGTACGTTCTGAATGCGTAGCTACTCATTCGCCAGCGTGGTTTTCTATTCCTCGAAGTATTTTTCGGCCGCTGCCTTCCAACTTTCTAACCTTTCAACCTTTCGCGTAGACGCCTCCGAGGTAGCCGAATCAAATCGATTGATGGAGGCGGGGCGAGGTTACGACCCTGCGATTCCAAAAACCGTATGACGTCTAATCTCTTGCTTCGTGGCGGCACCCTGCTCCGGCCCGAGCCCAAGACCACCCAGACCGCCGACCTGCTGATCCGGGACGGCACGATTGCGGCGATTGGGGAGGACATGGGGGTCGAAGGCGATGTGCCCGTGTACGACGCCTCCGGGAAGTTCATCTCACCGGGCTGGATGGACATGCACGTCCACTTCCGCGAGCCGGGTTACGAGCAAAAGGAGACCATCGCCACGGGCAGCCGGGCCGCCCTGGCGGGTGGGTTTACCGACGTGGCCTGCATGCCGAATACCGATCCCCCCATCCACACCCGCGACGTGGTCGAGTTTGTGCGGGAGCGGGCCGAGGCGACGCCGGTGGGCGTGCACCCCATTGCGTGCGTGTCGAAGAAGCGCGCCGGGGAGGAGATTGCGGAGATGGCCGACCTGCGGGCGGGCGGGGCGGTGGCGTTCAGCGACGACGGGGCGCCGGTGCAGGAGGCGGGGCTGATGCGCCGGGCGCTGGAGTACAGCAGCATGCTCGACCGCCCCATCGTCAACCACATGGAGGAGGAGACGCTCAACCCCAGTGGGCAGATGCACGAGGGCGAGGTGTCGGCGCGGCTCGGGCTCGACGGCATTCCCGCGGCGTCCGAGGACGTGATGATTGCCCGGGACATCGAGTTGGCGGCCCTTGCGGGAGGCGACCTGCACGTCGCGCATCTCTCTACCGCCCGCGGCGTCGAGCTCGTGCGGCGCGCGAAGGCCCGCGGCCTCCCCGTGACGGCGGAGGTGTGCACGCACCACCTCACTCTCACGGACGAGGCCGTAGAGCGGACTGGTTTCGACACGAACACGAAGATGCACCCGCCCCTGCGCTCGGCGGCGGACGCGGCGGCCCTCAAGGAGGGACTGGCCGACGGCACCATCGACGCCCTGTGTACCGACCATGCGCCCCACGCGTCCTACGAGAAGGCCGTTGAGTTCACGCAGGCGCCCTTCGGCATCCTCGGGCTCGAAACCGCCTGGGGCCTCATCGGGCGCGAGCTGATCGAGCCGGGCATCCTCTCCGTCGAGGACGCTGTCCACAAACTGACGGTGGCCCCGCGGCGCATCCTGCGGCTCGACGTGCCGGAGATTGTGGAGGGCACCCCGGCGCGGCTCACGATCTTCGACGTCTCCACCGAATGGACCTTTACCGACGACGACATCGGCTCAAAGAGTCAGAACACGCCCTTCATGGGGAGCGAGATGGTGGGGCGTCCTTGGGCCGTCTACAGCGAGGGGCAGTTCGTGGAGTGCAGTGAAGCGGGATGCGTGACGAGTGATGCGTGATTCACCGCTCACGTATCACGGTTCACCGCCCCTCCTCCAGCCGGTCGGCGAGACGGTCGGGCAGACGGTCGGCATTTCGGATCTTACGCGCCGCCGCGGCGACATCGTAGTCGAGACGCACGTTCTCGTAGTCGTACGTATCCGTGTCGAATAGCCCGAAGCTTAGCTTTGGAGTGCCGTCGCGCGGCTGGCCCACGCTGCCCACATTGATGAGGTAGCGATGACCGGCCCGCACCCGAAAAATGCCCAGTGTGTCGGCCATGACGGCCGGGGAGTGAGTGTGTCCGATGAAGCAGACGTCCGTGCCGAAGTGATCGAACTGGTCCTGAGCGGCGGGGTACGCCGTGAGGCGCCTCCAGGCCGTCGGGTCGTCGGGCGTGGCGTGGACGAACGTGCAGTTTGCGACGGTGTGCGTGAGCGGTCGGTCGGCCAGCCAGTCTCGCTGCGCATCCGAGAGCTGCGCGCGGTTGTGCCGGGCGGCCTCCTGCCCGTCGGCGGGAAGGACGTGCACGTCGGTCTCCCGGGCCACCGCGGCGTCGTGGTTGCCGAGCACGACAGCGTCGCAGCGCTCGCGGACGAGGTCCACACACGCGGCGGGATCGGCATTGTAGCCCACCACGTCGCCCAGGCAATAGACGGCGTCCACGTCGGCGTCGTCGACGGCCCGGAACGTCCGTTCGAGCGCCTCAAGGTTCGAGTGAATGTCGGAAATGATGGCCAGTTGCACCGATGCCGTCGATCTGGAAGAAGGACTGGAAACCGCCTCCAAGCTAAGCGGCTAGCAGGCCAAAACCAACGACGGCGGCGGAGTGGCGAGCGGTGGGCGCCGAGTTTGGTCGAGACTTGACTGGACGAAAGAGCTTGGAGTGTGGGGAAGAGGGAAGGGGGAAAAGGGATGGGGACGAACACGTAGGACAGGACGGCAAGGAAGGATCGACCGGTGCACCGAACTCGTATCGGTGTTCGGAATTCGGTGTGCGGAGCCCTTGGGTTAATATCTGTGGGTTAATATCTGACCGAATGTCCCCATTCCTCCACGCTTCCAGGTCCGATTCGGGATCTGGACCGGCAGCCGACGTTTCGGGCAGCAACAAACTTCCTTCTGCATCACCACCAAGAGCTTCCCGTGTCCTCCGACCCCCTCCACGTCGGCATCGTCCTCGGCGGCGTGGCGCCCGAGCACGAGGTGTCGGTCATCTCCGCCCTGCAGGCC
>PXTN01000097.1 GCA_003022565.1 Bacteroidetes bacterium QS_3_64_15
GGGAACCTCGTTCTCCTCGAAAGACCTCGCTTCCCCCATGATACAAACTGAAAGTCGCTCGTCTGGAAGACGAGGGTTTAGCACCGGCTGCATGGAAATTAAAAAGTAATTTCCACTAAGATCTCGAAAGTCACTAACTTCTTCGACTTCCAATCCAGCTGATCGTGCGTCGTCAAGAACATCTTCTGGTTCCACCTTGACGACTACATCCTTCAGCTTTTTGATAAGGCTCTCTTCCTGATCAATTCCATCTGACATGAGTCGCTGCTGTTTTGACAGTGATTGATATTAGCGGTATAACCTTGTAATTATATCAAAGCATTCAGTATATGCACGTCTCCATCCCCGCAGCCCGTTGAAACACTGCTGGTTACGCGAAATGCTCTGTGCACATGTCAAACGTCTGAACTCGCTGAATACGGCATCTTGTCTGACATATTCGGTATTAGAGATCTTATTTTCAAGCCACACGCCACACTGAGTCATACGTTTCTCTGCTCATGCCCGGCTCCACAGATCAATCTCTCAAGCTTCTCGACCAAGTGCGACAGGTCTGCCGGCGCCGACAGTACAGTTATCACACGGAAAAGGCGTACGCCCGCTGGGTCACCCGCTTCGTTCGCTTCCACGACACCACCCATCCCCGCCACCTCGACGAAGACGACGTCCGGGCCTTTCTGAACCACCTGGCGTCGGACCGCAACGTGGCCGCCTCGACCCAGAACCAGGCCCTCAATGCCCTCCTCTTCCTTCACGAACAGGTGCTCGGGATCGAGCTCGGCGACCTTGGGCCGCTCGACCGCGCCGACCGGCCCAAACGCCTCCCCACGGTGCTCTCCCGCACCGAGGTGCGGCACCTCTTTGCGACCTTCTCCCCCGGCCCGAATCGGCTTGTCGCTCTCCTCCTGTATGGGGGCGGATTGCGGCTGTCGGAGGCGCTCCGCCTGCGGATCAAGGAGCTGGATTTCATCCACGTGCGGGACGGCAAGGGCAGGAAACCGGACAACGGTGCTCCCCGAGCGCCTCCACGCTCCGCTCCAACGCCACCTGCAGACGGTGGAGGCCCAGCACGAGGAGGACCGCGCCGAAGGGGTGGGCGGCGTCTACCTGCCCGACGCCCTCGCGGAGAAGTACCCAAACGCCGCCACCGAGTGGCGCTGACAGTACGTCTTCCCCTCCACGCAGCTCTCGGACGACCCGCGCAGTGGGGCCGTCCGTCGCCACCACCGCTCGGACTCGGCGGTGCAGCGGGCCGTTAAAGACGCGGCCGACGCGGCGGAGATCGATAGGCACGCCACCTGCCACACGCTCCGCCACTCTTCTGCCACACACCTGCTGCAGGACGGCACCGACGTGCGCACCATCCAGAAGCTATTCGGGCACGAGCAGCTGCGCACCACCATGCAGTACGTTCACGTCCTGGAGCAGAGCGGTCAGGACGTGCAGAGTCCGCTCGATACTCTTGACAACGACTGATCGACTGGAGATCACAAGAGAGCTGCTGCGCCGTGAACGAAGGAACCCCGTCGAACTGCATGCGCCTCTTCTCCCTCCACACGTCCACACCTTCCTCTTCCCATCCCTATCGCTCCGCCCGCAGGGCCAGCACCCGATGGGGCCGCAGGGTCAGCACGCCCCCCGGGTCGAACGGCCCGGCGCCATTGAGGTCGCCGGCCAATTCGGGCACGATGTGCCAGGCCGCACAGTGGACGTCCTCGAGCTCGTTGGTCTCCGTGGGAAGCTCCATCTCAACGGGCGCATCGCCCTGATTCATGAGCACCAGAAACGAGTCGTCGCGGCGGGGACGCCCCTGCACGTCGGGCGCCAGATCGAGGCCGCGGAGCAGGTAGCCGAAGGCCCGTAGGTCGTCGTCGTGCCAGTCGTCGTTCATCATCTCGCGGCCGTCGGGGTGCCACCAGAGCACGTCGCCCGTGCCGTCCGACCCGTCGGCCGGGTCCAGGAAGTGCCGCCGTCGAAAGCTCGGGTGCTCCTTCCGAAATTTGGTGAGCCGCTGCACAAACGCCAGAAACTTCTCCTCCCGCTCGTCGAGTTCCCAGTCGTACCAGCTAATCTCGTTGTCCTGGCAGTAGGGATTGTTGTTGCCCCGGCGGGTGCGGGACAGCTCGTCGCCCCCCAGAATCATGGGGACACCCTGCGACAGCAGCAGGGTGGCCATCAGGCTTCGCTTGCGCCGCTCCCGACATTCGATGACGGAGGGGTCGTCGGTCGGCCCCTCCACCCCGCAGTTCGTGGAGTAGTTCTCGTCATGGCCGTCCTCGTTGCCCTCCTTGTTTTCCTCGTTGTGCTTCTCCTCGTAGCTGACGAGGTCCTGCAGCGTAAAGCCGTCGTGGGCGGTCACGAAGTTGACGGAGGCGAAGGGGCGGCGGCCGGAGCGCTCGTAGAGGTCGCTGGAGCCGGCGATGCGGGTGGCCACCTCGCCGTTGAGGCCCCGGTCGCCCCGCCAGAACCGGCGGATGGCGTCGCGGTAGCGCCCGTTCCACTCGGCCCACTGCCACGGAAAAGAGCCCACCTGGTAACCGCCCGGCCCCACGTCCCAGGGCTCGGCGATGAGCTTGACCTGGCTCAGCACCGGGTCCTGCTGCACTACCTTGAAGAAGGACCCGAGCATGTTCACGTCGTAGAGCTCCCGCGCCAGGGCCGAGGCGAGGTCGAACCGAAAGCCATCGACGTGCATCTCGGTAACCCAGTAGCGCAGGCTGTCCATGATCATCTGCAGGACGTAGGAGTCCCCCGGATCGAGCGTGTTGCCCGTCCCCGTGTAGTCCATGTAGTAGCGCTCGTCGTCGGGGTTGAGTTTGTAATAGGTGTGGTTGTCGACGCCGCGCCACGAGAGCGTGGGACCGAGGTGGCTTCCCTCGCAGGTGTGGTTGTACACCACGTCGATGATGACCTCCAGCCCCGCGTCGTGGAGGCCGCGTACCATCATCTTGAAGTCGCGCACGGCGCTCGCGGGCCCATTCGCCGCGTACTCGGGCTCCGGCGCAAAGTAGGACAGCGAATTGTAGCCCCAGTAGTTGCGGAGGCCCTTTTCCAGCAGCTCCCGGCGGTGCATCTTGGCGTGCACAGGCAGCAGCTGCACGGTGGTGACGCCCAGGTCTTTCAGGTGGTCGATGACCGGCTCGCAGGCCAGTCCCAGGTACGTTCCCTGTTGGGCCTCGGGCACCTCGGGGTGCTGCTCGGTCATCCCTCTCACGTGCGTCTCATAAATAATGGTGTCCTCCCACGGAATCGCGGGCGACTGGTCGTTGCCCCAGGCAAAGGTCTCCTCCACCACGGCCCCGAGGGGCGCGTAGGGCGCACTGTCCTGGGCATCGAACGAGAGGTCCTCGTCGTCGTCCTCTACGTCGTATCCGAAGAGGCTGTCGTCCCAGCGCAGGGGGCGCCCGATGGCCTTGGCGTAGGGGTCGAGCAGCACCTTATTGGGATTGAACCGGTGCCCGTTCTCCGGGTCGTAAGGGCCGTGGACGCGGTAGCCGTAGAGCTGGCCGGGCCGCACGTTCATCACGTAGCCGTGCCAGATGGGGCCCGTGTGCTCCGGCAGCTCGAACGTAACGGCCGGCTCTGCATCCTCGGCGTCATCGAACAGCAGGAGCTCCACCCGGTCGGCGTGGGCACTGTGCAGCGCAAAGTTGACCCCAATTCCATCCCATGTGGCCCCTCGCGGGTAGGGCGTGCCCGGGCGAATGTGGAGACCGTTTCCAACCTGCCCCTCCTTCGTGGCCGCAGAGGGAGATGACGCACTCATAGAGGAACGCTCACTGTGAGAAGACACGAGGACACAGGCCCGAACGCGGTCGTCACGTCGGGCAAAACGCGGGCCGTTACTCGCGCAATGAAATACACCCACCGAATCACAGCTACGTTGGGATTTCTGTTCCCTAGTGTGTAGCGTGTACTGCAGGATAAATTCGCGGGCCGCCCAGCATCATTGGCGCTTCCATCCCGCACCCTCACGTTCCTTTCTGCTCGACTCTCGGTCCTCCCTCAGCATGTCCGCATCCAGCGCTCCGCCGTCCGCTGCATCCCACCCCTCCACGATGCCCAAATCGTGGTCCCGCGTCGTCATTGCATCGGTGTCGCCGACGGTCGATGGGGGCGAGTGGCCCATTAAGCGTGCGGTTGGGGAGCGCGTAGCCGTGACCGCGGGCGTCATCGTGGACAGCCACGAGGCCCTGTCCGTAGAGCTCGTCTACCGCCACGAAGACGACGACACGGAACACATAACCCGGATGCCTCCGGCCGAGAATGACGAGTACACTGGGACCTTCGAGGTGTCGGAGATCGGGCGCTACCTCTACCGCGTGCGGGCCTGGATCAACCGGTTCGGGACGTGGCAGGACCAGTTTCGGCGGCGGGTGGAGGGCGGCGAGTCGCAGGCCGAAATCGAGAGCGAGCTCAAGGTCGGGGTGTCTCTCCTCGAAGACGCCGCCGAAGACGCCCCCGACGACGACCAGGAGCTGCTGGAGGCTCACGTCGACGCCTTCAAGAACGGCAACGAGCAGGCCGCCCTCGGCGACGAGATTGCGGAGCTCGTGCGGCGCCACGCCCCCCACCATCAGCAGACGCGAAGCGCCACCTACGAGGTGCTGGTCGACCCGAAGCGGGCCCGCAGCGGTGCCTGGTATGAGTTCTTTCCCCGCTCCGTCCGCGACGACGATGAGCACGCCACGCTCGACGACGCCGCCGAGCGGCTGCCGCGCATCCAGGAGATGGGCTTCGACATCGTCTACCTTCCCCCCGTCCATCCCATTGGCAAAACGAACCGCAAAGGCCCAGACGACGCGCCCGAGGCCGGGCCGGACGACCCGGGGAGCCCCTGGGCCATCGGCGGTCTTCTGGAGGACGGGTCGAGGGGCGGGCACAAAAGCGTCCACCCTGAGCTGGGCGGCATCGAGGCGTTCGACCGGTTCGTGGAGCGGGCCGACGAGCTGGGGCTCGACGTGGCCATCGACATTGCCTTTCAATGCTCCCCCGACCACCCCTACGTCGAAGAGCACCCAGAGTGGTTCTACCACCGCCCAGACGGGTCCATCCGCTACGCCGAAAACCCACCAAAGAAGTACAAGGACGTCCACCCCATTAACTTCGAAACCGAGGAGTGGCCGGCGCTCTGGCACGAGCTGAAGAGCGTGTTCGAGCACTGGATCGACCACGGCGTCACCACCTTCCGCGTCGACAATCCGCACACCAAGCCATTCGCGTTCTGGCAGTGGTGCCTGCGCGAGCTGCGCAAAGAAACCCCCGAGCTGATCGTCCTGTCGGAGGCTTTTACGCGGCCGAAAATCATGTACCATCTCGCCAAGCTCGGCTTCAACAACTCGTACACCTATTTTGCCTGGCGCAACACGCCCGAGGCGCTCGAGGAATACGGCGAGGAGCTGTTTCACACCGACGCCGTCGAGTACTTTCGACCCAACTTCTGGCCCAACACGCCGGACATCCTGCACGACGAGCTCGTCCACGGCGGCCGCCCGGCCCACAAGAGCCGATTCGTGCTTGCGGCCACCCTGTCGAGCGCCTACGGCGTCTACGGCCCGCCCTTCGAGCACGTCGACAACCAGCAGCGAGACGCCAAGGAGGAGTACGCCCAGAACGAAAAATACGAGATTCGGACCTGGGACTGGAACGATCCTACGTCGCTCCAGCCGTTTATGACCCGCGTGAATCGCATCCGCACAGAAAATCCCGCCCTCCAGCAGATGCGGTCGATCCAGTTCCTGGAAACCCAGCATCCGGACCTGGTTGCCTACGGCAAAGACACGCCCGACAATCTGGTCGTCGTGGTCGTGAGCCTCGACCCGCACAACCCCTGCGAGGGCCAGCTGGTGCTTCCGCTTGGGGACCTCGGCCTCCCTCACGATTCGGCCTTCTCCGCCCACGACCTCCTCAACGACGCCCGCTACACCTGGCGCGGCACCCACCATTACCTGAAGCTTACCCCCGACACCCCCGCTCACATTTTTCGGCTCGATCGGGACGGCTCCCGCGAGGACACCCCGCCCACCTACGACCGCCCCGTGCACGCTTGACCGCGTTGGCGCGTTGGAACGTTGACCATTAGAACGTTCGGCGTGCTTGTATCTCCCAACGTGCCAACGTTCAACGCACCAACGTTCTAACGCACTGCCGTATGCCCGACGACTTCCTCACGGATCCCCACTGGTACAAAGACGCCGTCATCTACGAGCTGCACGTCCGCAGCTTTTACGACTCCAACAACGACGGCTACGGGGACTTTCAGGGGCTCCGCGAGAAGCTGCCCTACCTAGACTCGCTGGGCGTGAATACCCTCTGGCTGCTCCCCTTTCTGGAGAGCCCGCTCAAGGACGACGGCTACGACACGTCCGACTACTTCAAGGTGCTGCCCATCCACGGCGACCTCGACGACTTCCAGGCGTTTCTCGACGACGCCCACACCCGTGGCATGCGGGTGATTACCGAGCTGGTGCTCAACCACACCTCCGACCAGCACCCGTGGTTTCAGGAGGCGCGCGACCCGGACTCCGACAAGCACGACTGGTACGTGTGGAGCGAGACGGACGACAAATACGAGGACGTGCGCGTCATTTTCACGGACACCGAGGACTCGAACTGGACCTGGGACCCCAGGGCGCAGAAGTACTACTGGCACCGTTTCTTCAGCCACCAGCCCGACCTCAATTTTGACAATCCCGCGGTGCGGGAGAAGATGAAGGAGGTCATGTTTTTCTGGTTCGACATGGGCGTGGACGGCCTTCGGCTCGACGCGGTGCCGTACCTGTTCGAGCGCGAGGGCACCAACAGTGAAAACCTGCCGGAGACGATCGCCTACGTGAAGGAGCTCCGGGCGGCCGTGGAGGAGCGCTACGGGCCCGGCAAGGTGCTGCTGGCCGAAGCCAACCAGTGGCCCGAGGATACGCTCCCCTACTTCGGTGAAGACGCAGAGGGGAAGAGCACGGGCGTGCAGATGGCGTTCAACTTCCCCGTCATGCCTCGCCTCTACATGGCTCTCCGGCGCGAAAACCGCCGTCCGCTCGTGGAGATGCTCGACCTTACCAGCGACATCCCCGACGATGCGCAGTGGGCCTTCTTCCTTCGCAACCACGACGAGCTGACGCTCGAAATGGTGACCGACGAGGAGCGCGACTACATGTACCACGAGTACGCAGCCGACGACCGGTTCCGCATTAACGTGGGCATCCGTCGTCGCCTCACGCCGCTGCTGGAGGGCGAGCGCCGCCGCATCGAGCTCATGAACGCGCTGCTGTTTAGCCTCAAGGGCAGTCCCATCCTCTACTATGGCGACGAGATCGGGATGGGGGACGACCCCTTCCTTGGCGACCGCAACAGCGTGCGCACGCCCATGCAGTGGAGCCCCGACAAGAACGGCGGCTTCTCGCGGGCGCCGCACCACAAGCTGTTTATGCCGCCCATCAACCGGGGCAAGTACAGCTACGAGTTCGTCAACGTGGAGGACGCGGAGGCCGATCCCCACTCCCTGCTCCACTTCATGCGCCGGCTCATCGCTCTCCGCCAGCAGCACAACGAGATCTTCGGGCGGGGCTCCTTCGAGCTGTTGTCGGTCGACAACACTGCCGTCTTCGCGTTCCTGCGCGAACACGAGGACGAGCGGATTCTCGTGGTGGCCAACCTCTCCCGCTTCAGCCAGTCCGCCCACGTGTCGGCCCAGGACGACCTTCAGGGCCTCACCCCGGTCGAACTCTTCAGCCAATCTGCCTTCCCGTCGATTGGCGACGATGATTACCACCTCACCGTCGGTCCTCATCACTTTTACTGGTTCAAGCTCGTGCCCGAGAAAGACCTGCAGCAAAAACACACTCGTAGCAGCGGACTTCAGCCCAAGGAAGTGGAAAAAAACGGTCGCACCCATCCCGTGCTGCCGGTGGCCGAGGGGCTGCAGAACCTGCTGGTGCCCACGATGGCCCAGCGCCGCGGCCCCGAACAGCTCGAATCCCTCCTGCCCGACTTCATCAAGAAACAGCGCTGGTTCGGCGCCAAAGGGGACGTCATCGAGGCGGTGGAGGTAGAGGACGCGGTCCGCCTGCAGAGCGCGCCCGCCGTGTACCTCTCGGTGCTCAAGGTGCGCCATCGAGAGGAAGACTCATTCTACATGCTCCCACTGATGGCCGCCCCGAAGGAGAAGGCCGCGTCGCTCCTCGATGACCACTCCACCGCGACGCTCGCCTGGCTGACGGTGGCTGACACCGGCGAGCGGCGACTCGTCCACGACGCCACCGTCGATCCTGAGTTTTGGGCCACGCTCTTCCGCTGGTGGCAAGCGGGCAGCCGGAGCCGCTCCCTGAAGGGCGTGTATAGCGCCGAGCCGTCCGAGGCGGCGAAGCACGACGACCCGGAGGACGTTCAGCTGCTCACCGGCGAGCAGAGCAACACGTCGGCCATCATCAACGGCGATTACTTTGCCAAAATCTACCGACGGCTGGAGGAGGGCCCCAATCCCGAAAAGGAGCTGCTTGAGCACCTCACGGATGTTGGCTTCACGTTTGCACCGCAGCTCCACGGCACCGTCACCTTCCGGCGCCAGCGCCGCCGGTACACGCTCGGGGTCTTTCAGGAGGCCCTCGGCGTGGAGACCGACGCGTGGAGCTACGCCCTCGATTCCACAGCCCAGGTTCTGGATCGGGTCGAAAGCTCGCCCTTCCCCCGCGAACAGGCACAGGTCACGGGCCGGTCGTCGGCCGTCGACGACTGGGCCGCCGGCCGGGTTGAGTCGCAACCCGTGCCGGTGTGGCTCGAAGACGTAGCCCCCGAGATGTGTTCGTTCGCGCGCACGCTCGGGGTCCGCACCGCCGAGATGCACCACGCCCTCTCGCAGGCGGAGGCCGAGGACTTCCATCCGGTAGAGGCCCCCGCCCACTCCGGGGCGGAGCTGGCCCAACGCCTCCGGTCCGAGATTGAAGAAACCCGCGCCTTCCTCGACCGGCAGGCGCACCTGAACCCCGAGGACCTGCCGTCCGAATCGGTCTGGACCAGGGCGAAGGAACGCATCGCCGACCTTGACGACGTCGCGGGCGACCACGTCCGCATCCGGATCCACGGCGACTATCACCTCGGCCAACTCCTCCGCGCAGAGGGAGACGTCTACATCCTCGACTTCGAGGGCGAACCGGCCCGTTCCCTCGAAGAACGCCGAAAGCGGGAGAACGCGCTGCGCGACGTGGCGGGCATGATCCGGTCCCTGGAGTACGCCATCCTCGCCGCGTGGGAGGACCACGCGGAGACCGACCCGGACTACCGGCCCTGGATCAATGCGCTGATCTACTGGGTGGAGACGACCTTCCTCGACGCGTACGCCGACACCACGGAGGACGCCTCATTCGTGCCGGATCCCCCCGTTCGCCACTCGTTCCTCTGGGCCTTTCTCTTCGACAAGGTCCTGTACGAGGTCCGCTATGAGCTGAACCACCGCCCCGACTGGGCCCGGCTTCCCCTCCACGGCCTCCGGCGCCTCCTCGGGGCGCAGGCCCCCGCGGCCTCCCCAGAAGCATAACCCTTCACCCGCAACGCTTAACCCTCAACCCCCAAACGCCCCATGCCCCACCTCACGGACGACGACATCTACTACTGGAAGCAAGGCACCCACACCCGTAGCTACGAGCGACTGGGGGCGCATCCCAACCAGCAGGGCACCTGGTTCGCCGTCTGGGCCCCGAACGCTGAGCGGGTGGAGGTGACGGGCGACTTCAATGACTGGAGCTTCGGCGCCGACGTGCTGGAACGCCGCGAGGGCGGGCTCTGGGAGGGGTACGTCCGGGGCGCCCAGCCGGGCCAAAAGTACAAGTACCACCTCCACGCCGACGGCGAGTGGGTGGACCGGACCGATCCCTACGCCTTTCAGATGGAAGCGCCCTCCCAGAACACCTACGAGGGCCTCTCGGCCATCATCCGGGACCTTAACACCTACTCGTGGAACGACGACGACTGGATGGCCTCCCGCGACGGCCCGAGCGGGCTGGACGGGCCGCTCTCCATCTACGAGGTGCACCTCGGCTCCTGGCGGCACAAGGAGCACGGCGAGTCGCTCAGCTACCGCGAGGTGGCCGAGCCGCTGGCCGACCACATCCAGAACCTCGGCTTTACGCACGTCGAGTTCCTCCCCCTGGCCGAGCATCCGTACTACGGCTCGTGGGGCTACCAGATTCTGGGGTACTACGCCCCCACCTTCCGCTACGGCGACCCGGAAGGGCTCATGCATCTCATCGACACCCTCCATCAGCGCGGGATCGGCGTTATCATGGACTGGGTGCCCGGCCACTTCGCCACTGATCCGCAGGGGCTTACCTACTTCGACCGCTCGCACCTCTTCGAGTACGAGGACCCGCGCATGCGGGAGCACCCGGACTGGGGCACGCGCGTGTTCGACTTTGGCAAGAACGGCGTGCGCAACTTCCTCCTCTCCAACGCCCTCTTCTGGATGGACAAGTACCACGTGGACGGCCTGCGGGTCGACGCGGTGGCCTCCATGCTGTACCGCGACTACTCGCGAGAGGGCGGGTGGGCCCCCAACATTCACGGCGGGCGCGAAAACCTGGCGGCGATCAGCCTGCTCCAGGACACCAATGAGCACGTCTACGACGAGTACCCGGAGGCGATCATGCTGGCGGAGGAGTCCACCGCCTGGCCGGGCGTGACCACGCCCACCGAGCACGGCGGTCTCGGTTTTCTCTACAAGTGGAACATGGGCTGGATGCACGACACGCTCGAATACGCGAGCAAGGAACCCGTGCACCGCAAGCACCACCACGGCGACCTCACGTGGATCCTCAGCTGGGCGTTTTCGGAACAGTACACGCTCCCCCTCTCCCACGACGAGGTGGTACACGGCAAAAACTCGCTCTGGGGCAAAATGCCGGGCGACGACTGGCAGAAGGCCGCCAACCTGCGGCTCCTCTACGCCCACATGTTCGGCCACCCCGGGAAGAAGCTGCTCTTCATGGGCAGCGAGTTTGGGCAGTACCACGAGTGGAATCACGACCAGGAGCTAGAGTGGTGGCTCACCAACGAGCCGCTGCACGAGGGCCTCATGGAGTGGCTCGGCGACCTGAATCACTTTTACCAGAACGCCCCGGCCCTCTGGAACGACCATGAAGACGGGTTCGAGTGGATCTCGTACGACGACCGCGAGAACAGCGTTCTCACCTACCGGCGCGTGGGCGACGGCGAGTCGCTGATCTTCGTGCTCAACTTTACGCCGGTCGTCCGCGAGAACTACCGCATCGGGGCGCCGAGCGAGGGGGTGTGGCGCGAGCGGCTCAACAGCGACAGCGAGGCCTACGGCGGCAGCAACGTCGGCAACGCGGGCGCCGTCCACAGCGACGCCATCGGACAGCACGGGCGGCCCCACTCCATCGAGCTGACCCTTCCGCCCCTCGGGGCGCTCGTTCTGGAGCGGGCGTGATCTGCGTCCCCGTCGGATCTCCGGCACGTCCCCGTGTCGAGGACGCCTCCGTTCACGGGATTGACATGCGCTGAACGACGACTATAGTCCCCGCTCCAGTGCCCCATCTGGCGCCGGGCCCACGGGCCGATCCAGGGCATTCCACTTCTTTCCCCTGGCAGGCCTGCCACACCAGATAGAGCCCGAGAAACAGGCATGCACGCTCAGCATCAGTAAGAGGAGTCCCTCGAGCACAAAACCGGGAACCGGAATTAACCCCGGATGCTGACAGGCCCTCCGGCACGGCATACCCACACCGCGAAAGAGAGACCCGGGAACGGGCCGAACGGCGATCAGCGTCCCCCGAGTCTCTGACCAGCGTGGATGAATTCAACGCGAAGGGGTTGACCCGAAGCCAGTAGCCTCATTGTTTATAACTGATCTAAATAAGTGAGATTGCTCGGTTATGAAGAAGTGCACGCGTGCATTCCGCCACTCCCTTTGGGGCCTGATCGGGACGCTGCTGGTGTTTGTGTTCGTCTTGTCGGCATGCTCGGACGATCCCATCTTGGGCCCGACCGAGGACTCGTCGGACGACGGAGGTAGCTACAGTAGCATCAACCGTCTCGCGCCGCCGGACACGGGCACGACCGCTGTCCCTGTCCGGCCGCCGGAGGAGGGCCGGCCGAATGCGAACCCGGAGCGCTTCTGAATCCCCCGCAGCTCGCGGTCCTGAGCACGAACGGACTCTCTTTTCCCTCTGCATGCCTCATCCGATTCGCGTTCTTTTCTGTCTCGCTTTTGTA
>PXTN01000098.1 GCA_003022565.1 Bacteroidetes bacterium QS_3_64_15
GTCCGGAATGTTTTCATTTTTCCGGTAATAGGTCGTTTGCGTCCCGCCGACGACACTGATGCGCTTGACGCGGCCCTCGTCGAACCGGAGCTCGATGCGATCGCCGGAGGTGCGAGCGGCGCCGTTTAGCGAATCGTTCTCGGCCGCCAGAAAGCGGATGGCCCGCGCGTTAGGGCGGGCCCGGATGCGGCGGAGGGAGCCGACGTCGAAGTATGCGACGATGTGTGGGGCTTTGAGCTGTTGGATCCGATCCAGCACCGAGTCGCGCCGAGCGGCAAACGCGGCCCCACGAACGAAGACTGTATCGATGCTCCGACTTCGGGAACGGACGCGGATCGAATCGCCCCACACCTGACTGTCCTCGAACCAGGTCACTGGGCTCCGAAACAGCCGCGTTTCTTCGAGCGGAAGGGCGCTGTCGGACGCCGCCGTTGGGGTGTTCCACTGGCGGGGGGAGCCCCCCGGCGCGGACCGCGACCGGGGACGCTCGATGGAGTCCGGGGCCGGCGTGGGATCGGTGGGCGTCGGTCGAGTCGTCGTGTCGGAGGGGGGCCGCGCTCGGCCGGCGGTTGAGTCGCTTCGCGTCTCCGAGCCTGCGTCCAGCGAGTCGCTCCGTGGCGGCTGTGGCGGGGGCGTCTCCGCATCCGGGGCTGTGCGGTCTTCAGCGATGGTGAGCGAATCCGGGGCCGGACGGGTCGTATCGATCGGCACGTCCTGGTCCAGAGCGCTGTCGGGCGTCGCGGCCACAACCCGATCATACACCGCCGAGTCGGCGACGGCCGCCAGGTCGGGCTGCCAGATGCGAACGTCGCTCACGGCCACGAGGCGACGGTGGGTGTCGGTGCGAAAGGCCTCGAGTCGGCGGGCGGTTACCACGAGGGTGTCGGTGGGAGCACCGGTAGAGTCCATGCGCACCCGCACCAGCCGTGCATCCCCCTCGACGCGGCTGTACCGCCGGGCCTCCCGGTTGTCGACCCGGTCGCCGAAGAGATAGGTGCGGTTCGTCGTGTCAGCCCGAGCATTCTCTCCCCCTTGCCGGTCAATGAAGACGTCCCCCCGTGCGATCGAGCGATCCTGATCTCGGTAGTACGTCAGCGAATCCGAAAGAAGCTCTGTGCCGGGCTCAGTGAGCCGCACTCCGCCCCCGAATTCCGCGCGCTCTTCGTCGGACCAGTACGTCCCGAACCGCGCCCTGAGCACTCGACTGCTGTCGACGAGTGTAACGCTGTCGGGGAAGACCGAGCGTTTCTCCGACGCGTGGTATGTGGCCCGCTCGGACCGCACCCGCACGCCCCCATTGGTCAGCCGCACGTGGCCTCGGGCCCGCCCCACCTCGGTTGCGCGGTCATAGCGCACCGTGTCGGCCCGCAGGGTGTCCCCCCGCTCGTAAATCACCACGTCGTCCGCAAAGAGAATCTCGTCGCGGTTGAGGTACCGGAGGGCGTACTGCGATCGGACCCGCGTGGTGTCCTGGCGGACGAACACATCTCCAAACATCTCCTGGATCCGTTCCCCGCCTCGCTGCCGAGTGCTCAGCGAGTCCGCATTGACGTAGGCCCGATCGACGTCCTCCGTGTCGGCAGGCGCCTGAAGGGAGGACGTCAGGTCCTCCGTCGGCAAGGAATCGGGCGCCGCGGGCTCAACCTCCGTCGGGCGCGTCTGGGACGTATCCTCGACCGCCTGGGCCCACGCCCCTTGCCCCGGGCCGCCGAGCAGGACGGGCCCAAGAATCGACAGGACGAGGCTCCAGCCCAGCCGACGCCACACGTCATTGTCGAGAAACGAAGTCATACACGATATACCCTGGAGGTCCGAGTTCCGGAGTCAGGGAGTTGTGGTGACGCAATCCCGAGAGCTACACCGAAGTCTCCGGAAAGGGGTTCCCGTTTTCCAGTGAGTTCCTTCTCCAGAGGGCGAAACCGCTCACTTCTCCTCGTCCACTTCCACCTCAGCCGCGAAGCGCCCGATTTGATACGTCTCCAGATCCTCGTCCGCGACCAGACCATCTCCCTGAACCACTTCCGTCGGCGTCTGGATGCGCACAAACCGCCGCGTCCGGATGGTCCGGTCGGCCTGCTCCCAGGTGAGATGTTCGCTTTCGAGTCGTTTGCTGTCCTCCGTCACGACGAACACGTTTCCATACGCGTCGAGAACTCCCTTTTGATCTTGGAACACCAAACTGTCGGCCGTCACGGTCGCCGAGGAGTCTCCCCGCTCGTCGAAAAGATAGACCCGGACCCGCGAGGTGTCCGCCATCGAGCGCCAGATCGAATAGGTGCTGTCGGCGACCCGGTACTGCTCCATTCGGTAGGCTTCGAGCACAGCGCGAGAGCGCCCCCCCTCAGACATTGCAAATCGGGCGTCCCAGCTCACGTGCTTCGGGATGGGTCCCTCCTCGGATGTCGAGGCATCCTGGTCTCCGGACCGGGTTCGATGCTCGCATCCCCCTCCCACGAGAAGCACTCCGAGAAGGGTCGCTACGAAGAACAGACGCGGTGTCCAAAACGCATCCTGTGGCATGGGATCTCAAAAGACGTTGGCCGGTGTCGGCGGAGTCGTTGCCGGATCGTGGAGGCTAGAGGACGCGAGCGAGGACGAAGGAGGCGCATTCCCTATCACCGAAAGCGGACTGCTCATTGGGCGTCACGGTGCAGTCGTCCTGTCCCCAATGCCGAAAGCTCAACTGTTCTCGGCTTGATTTTTTCCACCGCACGGAACGTACACAGAGTTCCACTGGTAGAGGCTTGCATCAGTAGCCGATTTCATCTCGCTCGGTGAAACACCTGTAGGCTGAGGGTCTCGGTTCGCGGTCTGCGCGAGGATTCGCTTCGCGGTTCTCCTCTACGCGCTGTTTGGTATTGTTTTTGCTTTATCTCACGCAGAAAGAGACATAATCCTCTTCTCGGCGCAGCCTCACGCTGCTCCTTTTTCATTCCCCCGATCGCGAGCACCCCGTTCCGAGGGCTCCATTCGTGGACGCTCCGAGAGACAGAGACATTCTCGGCTCATAGCCTTTTCGCTTCAACGATCCGTTCGCCATCATGGGCTTCGACGCCAGAAGAGCCTCTTCCGAGACCGTCGTCATCCACGTGGGTGAGGCTCTTGATTTCCGCAACGCGGACGCCTTCAAATCAACGTTTCAGGAGCATGTCGAAAATGGGATCCGCCAATTTGTTCTCGACTTCTCCGACACAGAGGTGCTCGACTCCACCGGTCTGGGGGCCATCTTTTCCCTGTATCGGGAAATTTCGTCGGATGACGGCAAGGTTGCATTCGCCGACGTGTCGGAGCCGGTCCAGGTGGTCGTGCACCTTACCCGTACCTACAAAGTCTTTCGTCAATTCCCGTCCGTGGAAGCGGCGCAAGAAGCATTCAGCGGGTAGTCGGTTCCCTGAAGATGGACTCCCCTCGATGATCGCTCCGGCTGCATGAAAACGTTTACGGAGACGTATACGGATCTCGACCGTGCAATCGACGAGGTTCGGACGCTCGCGGACGAGTGGAAAGCGTCCCGGCAAAGCGGCGTCCCCGACGACGAGATGATCCACTGCGCGTGCCTGGTGCTCCACGAATGGATCGCCAATCTGCACCGGCACGCCCGTTTTCACGACGAACCGCCTACGGTTGAGGTTCGTCTCACGTATGAGGACCCTCACCTTTCCTGCTCCGTGTCAGACAACTCGGAAGGGTTCGAGCTTGATGCACATCTTCCTGCGGAGGACGACGATTTGGAATCCCTTCCTGAAGGAGGAATGGGGCTTCGCATCATCAAGTCGTGCACCGACGATTTTTCCTACGCCCCGGCGGAGGACGGTCTCTACCGCTTCGACTTCAGTATTCCCTCCGACCACGACCCATGGCTGAACACACTGTTCTAATCGTCGAGGATGAAAGTACGGTTCGGGAGCTCCTGAAGTACCGTCTCGGCAAGCATTACGACGTGTACGCGGCCGAAAACGGCGAGGAGGCCCTCGATCGAATTGAGGAGACCATTCCCGACCTTATCATCTCGGACATCATGATGCCGAAGATGGACGGGTTTGCCCTGCAGTCGGCCCTGCAGACCGACAAGAACACCCGCGTCATTCCGTTCATCTTCCTCACGGCCCGGGCCGACGAGGAGGCGCGGCAGCAAGGCCAACGCAAGGGGGTGGACGACTATATCACGAAGCCATTCGACATGGAAGCCCTTCTCTCCCGCGTCGAGCGGCTCCTGGAACGGATCGACATGTTTCAGACTCAGCTCAATGCGGAGATCGGACAGGACTTTTCCAACCGCCTGCTCCCTGACCAGGTCCCGACCGTCGAAGACTACAAGTTCCGCTTTCACAGCGAAGCGCGGCAGCAGGGCGGGGGCGATCTGTTCGACTGGACGGAGACCGATAACGACACGTACTTTCTGACCATCGGGGACGTGATGGGCAAAGGGCTCCGCGCCAAGTTTTATGCCTTTAGCTTTCTGAGCTACGTGCGGAGCACCCTGCATACCTTGCTCAAGGAGTCGACCTCGCCGGCGGCCCTCATGGCCCGGCTGAACGACATGCTCCTCAATGATGAGGTGCTGGAGGACACGTTCGCCACCTTCCTCCTCATGCACTGGAGCCCGAACACCCATACCGTCACCTACGCGAACGCCGGCCATTGCCGCCCTGTCCTCATGACCCCGGACGGGCCCGAGGTTCCCGAACACAGTGATCTCATTCTCGGGCTGGAAGAGGACGTGGCGTTTTCGGACGTCACGCTGGACCTTGACCCGGGCGCCGCCCTCGTGGCCTACACAGACGGGCTGATGGAGCAGCGCACCCAGGACGGCGATATGCTGGGCGAAGACGGGGTCCGGGACCTCGTGGCGGAAGCATACGGAAGCGACGACTCCATTCGAGCCCTATTAGACAGCGCCCTCATCCGGAGTGCCTCCGATCAATTCGAGGACGACCTGCTCGTGACGTGGCTGCAACGAGAGAATCGAAACGGGTGAGTGTAGAGACCGGGTCGGCTCCGATTCTTTCTCGGCATCAGGCAGCCCCTTCTATAGCTGCCAGTTCTCCCCTTCTGTCACATCGGTGGGACGCAAAGACGGAAGGACTGGATTTGAACGCCCTCGTTCGCTGACTACGAGGAGACGGGCATGCCCGGGCCCACTCGGGCGCGCTGCATCGCACGCAGGAGCACCAGCAGCATCCCGCCCAGCAGAACGGCGAGGCCGAGAAAGGCCGGCCCCCACCCCAGCAGGTCGGCCGCGGCGCCCGTCGCGACGCTTCCGCCGGCCCCGAGCACCATGTACGCCGTGCGGATGAGCCCGAAGCCGGCGCTGCGCTCCTCGTCGCCCAGGTGGTCCATAAACTTGGGCAGGAGGGCTGCCCCCCAGCCCATAGCCAACCCCGCGCAGACGACGGCCCCACCGATCATCCATAAGCCAGGTCCCACGACGAGCACGCCGTAGCCCACGACGCCCACCGCCACAGCCGCGGCGGCCGCCGGGTAGCGACCGATCCGATCCGAGAGCGCCCCGACCAGCGGCTGCGTGAGTCCCTGCACTCCGAAGTAGGCCGAGAAAAGAGCGCCGGCAAGCGGCTCGGCGACGCCGTGGTGCTCGATGAAGAAGGCCGGCAGAAACGAGGCCGTGGCCTGCCACACGAACGCGCCGCACACCGACAGGCCCGCCGTGAGCGCGATGGGCGGACGCGCAAGCAGCTCGAGGAGGGGACGCCCCCGAAGACGGCTCCACACCGACACCTCCGGCCGAACCGGCTCCGTGGGTTGGACGACCGTAGCAAACAACACGGCGGAGGGAGCGGCGACGAGCCCCCCCAGCGCAACGGCCCAGCGCCATCCCAGCCACACGCCAACGCTCCCGGCCGCCAGCGGGATGAGGACGCCCGCGACTGGAGCGCCCGCGGTGTGGAGGCCAATGGCCGAGCCGGTGTTGGGCAGGGTGCGGGTCAGCAGCGACGTGGCGACGCTGAAGTGGAGGCCCGCCACGCCCCCCAGGGCCACGGCGCTGACGAGAAAGACAGGATAGCTGGGAGATACAGCGAGCAGTCCGCTGGTCACCGCCGTGCCGACCACAGCCACGAGAATGATGCCTCGCTCTCCGTAGCGATCGGCCAGCAGCCCGCTTGGAAACTGCGCAGCGGCGTACGCCATCCACATGCCGGTGAGGGCGAGGCCGATGGCCCCGTTCGAAACGGCGAAGGCGTCGCCAATGGCGGGGACGACCGGACTGATGGCCAGCCGCGCGGCCATCGTGGCGAAGAAGGCCAGGGTGCACGCGCCGAGCACGGCGCCCTGATACGACCAGAGCTTCACAATCAACTGGAAAATCGAGAGGAAGTGCGGCGAGTTTTTGTCGTGTCGTACGGCGGCGAGGGAAGACCGGTTTGGAAGCAAAGGGGAGGAAAGCGGTCCCACGTCCGCAGTTTGCAGAGTGTTTGCTGAGCTATCAACGATTTTGAATCTTCCTGCGAGCCATGCTCGGCGCGTGCGAGACGGCCGCCTCCTCCACGGACCACCGCATGGACGGACTGCGCCGTCTTTGGCCCGATGCCCTCAACTTCTGTAAGCGCCTCGACCGGTGCCGGCCCCACCGCTTCGACGCCCCCGAGCCCCAGCAATCGGCGAGCCCGGCCGGCCTCACGTTCAACAGGCCCTGCAAAGCGTAGCGCTGCGTCTCCTCTCGGTCGTGACAATCGGGGAGCCAACCTGTTAAGAATCGGGCACAATGTCGGCGGGAGGAGTATGCATGAGAAACCCCTCCTCGCCGTGCGCCTATCCTGTTCTGCACCGCAGCGCACTGCTTGAATCCTTCCTTTCTACATGCCCATCGACCTTTCCGTTACCAGCACGTTCGCGCAGCGCCACATCGGCCCCTCCGACGCCGACGTAGATGCGATGCTCGACACGCTCGGCGTCGAGTCGCTCGACGCGCTCGTCGATGCGACAATCCCGGACGCGATCCGCACCGACGAGCCGCTCGACCTGCCCCCGTCCCTCACTGAGCAACAGGTGCTCGATGAGGCCCAGGCCCGCGGCGAGGACAATGAGAACTGGCGGTCGTTCATCGGGATGGGCTACCACGGCACCCACACGCCGCCCGTCATCCAGCGTAACATCCTGGAGAATCCGGCCTGGTACACGCAGTACACGCCGTATCAGTCCGAGATCGCGCAGGGGCGGCTGCAGGCGCTCCTCAACTTCCAGGACATGACGATCGACCTGACGGGAATGGAGATCGCCAACGCGTCACTGCTGGATGAGGCGACCGCCGCGGCGGAGGCGATGATGATGCTCGAACGGGTCGACCGCCGCAGTGACGCCTCCACCTTCTATGTGGCGGAGGACTGCCACCCGCAGACGATCGAGGTGGTGAAGGGCCGCGCCGAGCCGATCGGGGTGGAAATCATCGTGGAGGACCCTGAGAACTTCGTCTTCGGCGACGACACGTACGGCTGTCTTCTGCAGTACCCCACGACCGACGGAGCGGTGCGCGACTACAGCGATGTGGCCGAGCGGGCCCACGACGCCGACGCCTACGTGGCCGTGGCGGCGGACCTACTGAGCCTCACGCTGCTGGAGGCGCCCGGCAAGTGGGGCGCAGACGTGGTCGTCGGGTCCTCGCAGCGCTTTGGGGTGCCCATGGGCTACGGCGGGCCGCACGCCGCCTACTTCGCTACGCGCGAGCGCTTTCAGCGCCAGGTGCCGGGCCGCATGATTGGCGTCACGAAGGACGCGGACGGCGAGATGGCGCTCCGCATGGCCCTGCAGACGCGCGAACAGCACATCCGCCGAGGGCGCGCAACCTCCAACATCTGCACCTCGCAGGTCCTGCTGGCAGTCATGGCCTCGATGTACGCCGTGTACCACGGGCCGGAGGGCCTTCGCAGCATCGCCACGCGGGTGCACGACCTCACGAAGACGCTGGCCGAGGGACTGGCGCGCACGGGCCACTCGGTGCGCCACGCGGCCTTCTTCGACACATTGCGCATCGATCTGCAGGACACCACCCCGGAGCGCGTCCGCGAGCGGGCCGAGGCGCATGAAATCAACCTCCGCTACTACGACGACGGCTCGGTGGGGGTGGCGCTCGATCAGACCGTCAGTGCCGAGGATCTCGACGCGCTCTTCACCGTCTTCGGCGCCACGAACGGGCAGCGCCGCTATGCCGCGGAGATCGCCGCCGAACTGGAGAGCGGCTATGACGGTCCCGTAGAGCGACGCACGAGCTACCTGGAGCACCCGGTGTTCAACCAGTACCACTCCGAGGGCGAGCTCACGCGCTACATGCAGTCCCTGGCCGACAAGGACCTGTCGCTCGTTCACAGCATGATTCCGCTCGGGTCGTGCACGATGAAGCTGAACCCGACGGCGGCCCTCCAGCCGATTTCCGACTCGCAGTTTGCGGAGCTCCACCCGTTCGCCCCGAAGGAGCAGGCCGAGGGCTATCATCAGGTGATCGAGGAGCTGTCGGATCAGCTCACAGAAATTACAGGGTTCGATGATATCTCCTTCCAGCCCAATTCCGGCGCCTCCGGCGAGTACACCGGGCTGCTGATCATTCAGGCTTACCACGAGGCCCGCGGCGAGGAGCAGCGCAACGTCTGCCTCGTCCCCGAGTCTGCACACGGCACCAACCCGGCCAGTGCCAACATGGCTGGGATGGACGTGATTACGATCGACTGCGACGAAAACGGCGACGTGGACCTCGACGACCTGCGCGAGCAGGCCGAGGCCAACAGCGACCGGTTGGCGGCGGCGATGATTACCTATCCCTCCACGCACGGGGTCTTCGAGGAGCACGTCGAAGAAATCTGCGACGTGGTGCACTCCTGCGGCGGGCAGGTCTACCTCGACGGTGCCAACGTAAACGCGCAGGTGGGCCTCTGCCGCCCCCGCGAGTACGGGGTCGACGTGTGCCACCTCAACCTGCACAAGACGTTCAGCATCCCGCACGGCGGCGGCGGGCCGGGCGTGGGTCCCGTCTGCACGGCCGAGCACCTGACGCCCTTCCTCCCCGGCCACCCCGTGGTGGAAACTGGCGGCGACGAGAGCATCCCCGCTATCGCCGCGGCGCCCCACGGCAGCGCGCTCATCCTCCTCATCTCATGGGCGTACATCAAACTGCTCGGCCCCGACGGCCTCACAAAGGCGTCGAAGGTGGCGCTCCTCAACGCCAACTACGTGGCCGACCAGCTTTCCTCCCACTACAATGTGGTCTACCGCGGCTTAAACGACCGCGTGGCCCACGAATTCATCCTCGACCTGCGGCCGTTCCGGAAGGAGCTCGACATCAACGAGCAGGACGTGGCCAAGCGGCTCATGGACTACGGCTTCCACGCCCCCACGATGAGCTGGCCAGTGGTGGGCACCCTCATGGTGGAGCCCACAGAGAGCGAGTTGAAAGATGAACTCGATCGCCTCTGCCGCGCGTTCAAAGCCATCCGCAGTGAGATCGAGGCTGTGGAGACCGGTGCCCTGGATACAGGGGAGAGCATGCTGAAGCAGGCGCCTCACACCGCCGAAATGCTGGCGACCGACGACTGGCCTCTTCCCTACAGCCGCGAGACAGCGGCCTATCCGGCCGACTGGGTGCGCGAGGGTAAGTTCTGGCCCAGTGTGCGTCGCGTCAATGACGCTTACGGCGACCGCAACCTCTTCTGCTCCTGCCCACCGACCGACGCCTACGAGGCGGATGAAGAAGAGGAGCTGGAAGCCGCCCTCGGAGCGTAGTGCGTCTCGGCCTCCTTCCCCAGCGGCGTGCCATCGGGGTGCGTGACCGCCGCCGTCGACAACATTGGATTTCAATCGGCCATTGAAGACGGGTGAGGGGGGCGTCATCGAGAGCCACGTCGATCGGGCCTTTCGGACCTCGATGGAGGTGGAGCTGAACGTGTGGGCGGAAAATCCGCTTCAGGAAACGCGCCGCAAATGCAACCGCGCCTTCTATACGTATGTAGCGCTGGACGAAGGGGGCTCCACCATTCCCGTGCCGGACGTGACCCCCCAGACGGAGCGTGAGCACGAGCAGTACGAGGCCGCCGCTAAGCGCTGGGACATCTGCCTCGTGCTTGCCGGGCGGAAGGGCCTCGAAGACGCGTCGAGCCTCAAGGAAGATATGCTGACGGCCCTACAACACTCGACGGATGCAGAAGCGTAACCGGAGTATTCCGATTTGCCGAGGGCGGGCGCAGGGCCTGTTCTCAACGCTTCTTCCCGCCCTCTTGGTCGTCGTCGGACTGCTCCGCCCCTCCCCCGTCCTCGCCCAGCGGCAGCCCGGCGCCGCAGGGATCGGCTTTCAGGTAGGTGGCCCCGGCGGGCTCGCCCTCAAGCTGTATCGTCTCGATCCGATTGCTTACGACGCCGTGATCAGCACTGACGGCGACGACTACGTCGTCAGCCACTATCATCGGCTGTGGGAGCACCCGCTTCCGAATTCTCCGCTCCACCTGTATCTCGGCCCTGGGCTCATGGTGGGGGTTGGAGACCTCGGCCGCTCGCCAGAACTTCGCCTCGGCCTCAGTACGGAAGCTGGACTTAATTTTTACGCCGAACGGTTCGAGGTTTTCTTGCATGTGACGCCCACCCTCCGCTTCTTACCGAACACCAACGTAACGCTCGACGGAAACGTGGGCCTGCGCTACTACCTTCGTGTTCCCTAATCCTCAAGCGGCGAGACCTTTATTCTGGCCTGTTCTCATGCTGTTCAACCGCGTTCTCATTACCGGGACCAACGGCCTGCTCGGGCAGTCGCTGGTCCGCCGCATAAGCCAGAACCGGGAGTACGACGTGCTGGCGACCGCCCGCGACGATTCTCCGCGCTTCGAGGCCACATCGTGCGGCTACGCGCCGCTCGACGTGACCCAGCCCGACGAGGTGGAAACCATCTTTCAGGACTTCACGCCCAACGTCGTCATCAACTGTGCCGCGATGTCCGACGTAGCGGCGTGCGACGAGCACCGCAATGAGGCGTGGGCGGTAAACGCCCGGGCCGTCAAGCGGCTTGCCAAGCACTGCCGAGACACCGGCGCCCGGCTCGTGCAGGTCTCCTCCGATTTCGTGTTCAACGGCAAGCGCGGCCCCTACGACGAGGACGCCCGGCCCGATCCCGTCAACTACTACGGGCGCACGAAGTTGGCGGGTGAGAACGCCGTCCGGGAGGCCGGGCGCTCACACTGGGCCATCGTCCGCACCGTGCTGCTCTACGGCACAGGTCAGGACCTGAGCCGCTCGAACGTGGTCCTCTGGATGATCGAGAAGCTGTCGAAGGGTGAGCCCCTCCACATCGTCGATGACCAGTACCGCACGCCCACGCACGTCGACGACCTGGCGACTGGAATCGAGCGCCTCGTGCACCACGCGGAAACGGGCATCTACCACCTCTCGGGGCCCGATCTCGTGTCGATCTACGAATTGGCCAGCACGGTGGCGGAGGTGTTTGGGCTCGACGGGTCGCTCATCGAGCCGGTCTCAAGCGACTTCTTCGAGGACGACGTGGAGCGCCCCCCACGCACCGGTTTCATTATCGACAAGGCGAAGACGAAGCTCGACTACGACCCGCGCTCCCTGGACGAGGGGCTTCGCGACGTGCAGGCGTCCCTGCAGGGATTCTCCTCGTCCTGAGAGCGCACTGCTTCGTCAAGCCTGATTCTCTTTGCACCGACTGGTTTGTTTTTCAACGTGCCTGTTCGCCGGACTGACGGCATGAGGCGTGAAACGTGAGGCGTGAGGGCGTTTTTTTTCACACGTCACGGATCACGCTTCACGTTCCGTCCGGTCGAAAGCAACGTTGTCACTTGCCGAGATTTACGGTTGACTGCGCAGTACTCTCTTTCTCACTACGGACCTACAGACGACGGATTTCCCCTCCACATGCTCGATCTCGACACCGTCCGCAACACTCCCCGTCGCGTCAAGGAGGCCATCCGCGCGAAGGGCACCGGCTCCCCCGTCCTCGTGGACACGCTCCTGGAGGTCGACGAAAAGCGACGGGCCGCCATCACGGAGCTGCAGGAGACGCAGTCCCGGCAGAACGACCTTTCCCAGCAGATTGGTGCGCTGAAGCGCGAGGGGAAGGACGCGGAGGCGGAGGCGATGATCGAGAAGACGAGTCAACTGAAGGAGGAGATCAAACGTCTCAAGGAGGAGGTCTGGGAGGCGGAGGCCGAGCAGGAGGAGCTGGTGCTAAAGCTCCCGAACATTCCGCACCCGAGTGTACCCGTGGGCGAGGACGAGGACGACAACGATGTGGCGGAGACGTTCGGGGAGCGGCCGTCGTTCGACTTCGACCCGGCCCCGCACTGGGAGCTCGCCGACCGGCACGGGCTGGTGGACCTGGAGCGAGGCGCGAAGGTGACCGGGAGTGGCTTCCCCTTCTACCTGGGAAAGGGTGCCCGTCTCCAGCGGGCCCTCCTCAACTTCTTCCTCGACCGGGCCCGCGAGCGCGGCTACACCGAGATGCAGGCGCCCCTCTTCGTCAATCCCGAGAGCGCGGAGGGCACCGGCCAGCTCCCGGACAAAGAGGGACTCATGTACAAAATCAAAGAACCCAATCTGAAAAATGTCGAGGACTGGGTGACAAATCGACTCATGCACCGTGGAGAGATTCCCGACGACGAGGATGAGGTTCGGCGGGACATTCGACCAATGATCAATGATCTAATGGAAGGAGACTTCTACCCCATTCCCACGGCCGAGGTGCCCGTCACCAACTTCCACCGCGACGAAATCCTTTCGGCGGACGATCTTCCGCTCCAGTACTGCACCTACTCCCCCTGCTGGCGGCGTGAGGCCGGGAGCTACGGGGCCGACGTGCGCGGCCTGAACCGGGTCCACCAGTTCGACAAAGTGGAGCTCGTGCGCATCGTCCATCCCGACGAGAGCTACCGGGCTCTCGATGAGCTTCTGGCCGACGCGGAGAGCGCCCTCGACGCCCTTGAGCTCCCGTACCGCCGCCTCCTCATGTGCACGGGCGACATGGGCTTCACGCAGGCGAAGGTGTACGACCTGGAGGTCTGGAGCGCGGCGCAGGAGCGCTGGCTCGAGGTCTCCTCGGTCTCGAACTTCGAGGCCTTCCAGGCCCGGCGCATGCAGATCCGGTACCGCCCGGAGCCGGAGGCCAAGCCCGAACTCGTGCACACGCTCAACGGGAGCGGCCTCGCCTTCCCCCGCATCGTCGCGGCCCTGCTCGAAAACAACCAGCAGCCCGACGGCTCGATCGAGCTGCCGGAGGCCCTCCATCCCTACACCGGCTTCGCCCGGATCGAGTGAACGTCGCGTGGTTCAATGCGTAGAGCCCCGCGGACGAAGGTGGGATAGGCCAAAGGGGAGTCGTGGCTCCACTTCTCTCACCGTTGAGCGTAATCGTCTTCTCGAAAAGCGCGCCGGGGGACCCGTTGTTCTGTCGAATCGCCCGTTGGGCCGCACAGGTCGCATGAACCGATCCGCCCAGACGAAACTGGCGGCAACCCTCTCCACATTCGACGTGGTGGCCGTCACCGTTGGGGTCGTCCTCGGAGCCAGCGTGTTTCGGACGCCGCCGGACGTGGCCGCAAACACCGGCGACGGCGGCGCGATGCTCCTCGCCTGGCTGCTGGGCGCAGCGATCTCCGCGGTCGGGGCCCTTTGCTACGCCGAACTGACCACGGCCTATCCCCACGCCGGGGGCGACTACTACTACTTTGAGCGGGCGTTCGGGGGGTGGGTCTCGTTTCTCTTCGCGTGGGCCCGGCTGGTCGTCATTCAGACGGGATCTATCGCCCTTCTGGCCTTCATCTTCGGCGATTACGCCTCCGAGCTCTGGTCCCTCGGCCCGTACTCGTCCTCGATCTATGCCGCCCTGGCCGTGTTCGGACTGACCGGGCTGAACGTAGCGGGCGTGCGGCAGGGCAAGACCGTGCAGCGGGGGCTTACCATCGCCACGATTGGCGGGTTGCTCGTGCTCGTGGTCGCCGGGTTCTTTTTCGTTCCGGAATCGGCGGGTCCCGCAAACGCCGGGGCCTCCTCGTCGGAAGGCGGGTCCGGGGGGTTCGGCCTGGCGATGGTCTTCGTGCTTCTCACGTACGGGGGATGGAACGAAGCGGCCTACCTCTCGGCCGAGGTGCGCGACACCCGTCGCAACATGACGCGCGGGCTCCTCGTCAGTCTGGGGCTGATTGCTGCGCTGTACCTACTGGTCAACCTGGCCTATCTGGAGGGCCTGGGGCTGGCCGGCATGAGCACCTCCGATGCCGTGGCGGCCGACCTGATGCGCGCTGCCTTCGGCGACACAGGCGCTCATCTGTTGAGCCTCCTGGTCGTGGCGGCCGCCCTGAGCTCAACGAACGCCACCATCTTCACCGGGGCGCGGACGAGCTTTGCACTCGGGCGTGACTTTTCCCTGTTCCGCTTTCTGGGGCAGTGGGAGGACGACGCGGAAACTCCTGCCAACGCCCTCCTAGTTCAGGGTGGCATTGCTCTGGCGCTCGTTGGGGGCGGCGCCTGGACGCGTCAGGGATTCGAGTCGATGGTCGACTATACCGCTCCGGTCTTCTGGCTCTTCTTTGGCCTGGCCGGCGCGTCGCTCTTTATTCTTCGGTGGTCGGAGCCGGACGTCTCGCGCCCCTTTCGCGTGCCCCTCTATCCCCTGACCCCAATCCTCTTCTGCAGCGCCTGCGCCTACATGCTCTGGTCCAGCCTCGCCTACACCGGCACTGGGGCCCTGCTGGGCGTCGGGGTGCTTCTCGCGGGGGTCCCCCTGCTTTTCCTGCGAGGAGACCGAGACCTCGAATCGAGTTCCTGACGCCGGGCCGTCGCCTCGCTGTCCCCACATTCTCTACTCACGACACCGCCTGTTGTATGAACCACGCTCGGACGATCTCCATTCTCCTCCTCGTGCTCGGTCTGATCCTGACGGCAGGAGGCCCGCTGCCCGGTCACGCCCAGGAGGCGGACACCATCGATTCCTCCATCCAACCGATCCCTGGGCTGGACGTCCCCCCAGAGACCCAGAAGTCGGACGTTCCCTACGTGCCGACCCCGGATGGGGTCGTGAACCGCATGTTGCAACTGGCAGACGTCGATTCGAGCGACGTCGTCTACGACCTAGGGAGCGGGGACGGGCGCATTGTGATTCAGGCCGCCAAGGCTTACGGCGCCCGAGGCGTGGGCATCGAGATCGACTCAGAGTTGGTCGCGGAAGCTCGTCAGAACGCCCGAGAGGCCGGGGTGAGCGATCTCGTGGAGTTCCGGCAGGGCGATCTCTTCAAGGCCGACATCAGCGACGCGACGGTGGTCACCATGTATCTGCTGCCGTCGGTCAACAAAGACCTCCGCCCGAAGCTGTTCGAACAACTCAAGCCGGGCACGCCGATCGTGTCTCACGACTTCGACATGGGCGAGTGGACCCCCGAGAAGACGGTGGAACTGGACACGGATACCGTATATCTCTGGACGATTCCGGAGGAGGTGCCCGAGTCCCTTCGGGGGGAACTCTACGACGATCAGTGAGCGAAGTCTGATGTTGAGAGGGCACCACCCGTAGTCGCCCGGAGCTCACGTCGTCGAGTATATGTCGTCCGGGTCGAAGACCTTCGTCCCGTCGGGAACCATGTGGCCGTCCTCGCCCCGGCGGTAGAAGCAGGAGCGGTATCCGGTGTGGCAGGCGCCGCCCTCCTGCTCCACCTTGAAGAGCAGCGTGTCGCCGTCGCAGTCGATCCGCACTTCCTCGACGGACTGCGCATGGCCGCTCGTCTGCCCCTTCACCCACTTCTCCTGACGAGAACGGCTCCAGTAGACCATCCGCCCTCGCTCCAGCGTGTCGCGGAGTGTCGCTTCGGTCATGTACGCCATCATGAGCACCTGGTCGGTCTCGGCGTCCTGCACAATGGCGGGAACGAGCCCGTCGTCGTCGAACGTGACGGCATCGAGAAGCGGATCGGGAGACGGCATACGAACACGAGCGTTTGGAGACGAGACTGGAGGACTCGATTCAAAGCTCGCACTCCCCGATGGTTCACCACCGTCCACAGACCCGAACTTGCCTCGCGTCCGAGCCGTCTAACGTTGTGGCACGTGAGGCGCGAAAATTCTCTGAGACAACGGAACGATGCTCTGAGCGCCGAGCCCCACGCTCACGCGCCCACATCCCCAAACTCCCACACGCCCCACGCCTCAATGCGCCGCGTCCTGTCTGCCCTGGCCCGACTTCCCCGCCTTCTTCTCATCGGGGTCGTGCGGGCATACCAGCTCTTGCTGTCGCCGCACCTGGGCCGCACGTGTCGGTTTCATCCCACGTGTTCGAATTACGCAATTCGGGCGCTTCGGGAGTACGGCATGCTGAAGGGGATCGTCCTGACTGTCCACCGGCTGTTTCGGTGCCATCCGTGGGGCGGGCACGGCTACGACCCGCCGCGGTGGTTTGGGGAGGAGCGTTCGGCGGTGGAAATGACAGCCCACGAATCCGTAGCTCGGGAACCCGACGAAGACGTGGAGTAGGGTAGCAGGATGTTGACCACGAACGACGCGCTAAGAAACGATTCGTTGTTGCTGCGATGCCTCTACGGCCCGATGAATCGTTTCCTCGATTGGTGACTTGTTACATCGTCTAATCCCTATGCCCATGCCCCACGAGCTCAATTTGCTGGACGCCGTTGTCTTGACCAAGGACGTGCCCAAACATGAACTTCGTCGGGGACACGTCGGCACGATCGTCGAAGTGCTCGCCCCGAACACCTACGAAGTCGAATTCAGCGATGACGAGGGGACGCCGTTCGCGATCGTCCCGCTCCAGGCAGAACACCTACTGCGGCTCCGAACGAGTCCCCACGCTGCCTCCTGACCTTTCCGCACGTGCCCAAAACAAGACCTCATCGGACTGTATTCGGGCTCTACCCGAGCGACAGGCCTGCCGTGAACTCAACTCGAACGCGGCACAATCATCTTAAGATCAGGTACGGACGAACGCGTTCAGTCTCTCTCGCAGCTGTGCGGTCCGGATGTCCTCCCCCACGTTCCGCCTCTACAACACCCTCACCCACGAGACCGAGCCGGTCGAGCCGATCGAGGAGGAGCACCTTCAGTTTTACAGCTGTGGGCCCACGGTGTACATGTACGCCCACATCGGCAACTTTCGCTCCTTCCTGACCGCCGACCTTATCCGACGTACCGCCGAGGCGATTGGGTGGGACGTGACGAACGTGAGCAATATCACAGACGTGGGGCACCTGACGCAGGACGACCTCGTGGACCCCGGCGGTGAGGACAAGATGCAGCAGGCCCTGGAGCGGGAGGGCGAGCGCTTCGCCAACATCTACGACCTGGCCCGCCACTACACCGAGGCCTTTTTGGAGGACTGGCGCGCCCTCAACCTGCGGGAGCCAGAAGTGCGCCCCCGGGCTACCGAGCACGTGACCGATCAACTCCGCGCGGTGGTGGAACTCGTGGAGAGTGATCACGCGTACGCCACGGACCAGGGCGTGTATTTCTCAGTCGAGAGTGCCGACGACTACGGCCACCTCAGCGGCAACACCGAGGCGCAGCAGCTGCAGGCCTCCGAACGCGACGTAGTAGAGGACCCGGACAAGCGCGATCCGCGCGACTTTGCGCTCTGGAAGCACGACCCCGATCACCTCATGCACTGGCACAGCCCGTGGGGCTGGGGCTATCCGGGCTGGCACATCGAGTGCTCGGTGATGGGGATGCAGTATCTCGGCAACCGGTTCGACCTCCACACCGGCGGCGAGGACCTCATCTTTCCCCACCACGAGTGCGAGATCGCCCAGAACCAGTCGCTGGCCGGTCACCGCGTCATCAACTATTGGGTGCACACCCGCTTCCTGCAGGTGGAGGGCGAGAAGATGTCGAAGTCGAAAGGCAACTTCTACACCGTCCGCGACCTGATCCAGCCAAGCCCCGAGGACGACCACGTGCCCGCGTCGGTGCGGGATCAGGGGGGCGTCGATCCGCTGGCCCTCCGCTACGCCCTGATGCAGGGGCAGTACCGCAAGCCGTTCAACTTTACGCTCGACACCCTCCACACCGCTGCCCGCCACGTGCAGCGCTACCGGGACGCGGCTGAGCGCGTGGAGGCGGCCCTGACGGCGGACGCCGACGGCCCCGACGAGCTCGGCGATCGGCTCGGCGACATCTACGACCGCACTCTCGAGGCAATGTGCGATGACCTCAACACGCCCGCCGCCACCGCCGCCGCGCTGGAGGGGGTGAAGGCCATCGAGCAGATGGACCGGATGAGTGGGGCGTCGGCCCGGAGCGCCCGCACCTGGCTCGACCGGACCAACGCTCTGCTCGGGATCATCGAGTCCACATTTGAGGCCGATGAGCAGACCGATACGGCCTCGGAAACGGACCCCACGTCGGACTCCCTTGCCGACTCCATCGAGGAGCTCCTGGCGGATCGCGAGGCCGCGCGCCGCGACGGCGAGTACGCCCGGGCCGATGCCATTCGCGACACGCTCGAAGCCCTGGGCATCGAGGTGATGGACCGCCCCGAAGGACCCGAGTGGCGACGAAAGGTGGAGCTGAGATGAGTGAAGCGTGATCCGTGAGGCGTGCGAGAGATCTTGTACACCTGTCGCGCATTACGCGAGTCACGCATCACGTCTCACGATTCACGCATCACTCCCACACCCATGAGTTCTTCTCCTGACTACGAGATTCCCATCCGACCGAGGCGACTCCGATCGACAAAAAACATCCGCCGCATGGCGCGGGAGACGCGGCTGTCGACGGACAATCTCATTGCGCCGCAGTTCGTGATGGACGGGGAGAACGAGCGCGAAGAGGTCTCTTCCATGCCGGGGGTATACCGCCGCACGATTGATCGCCTCGTCGACCATGCCGAGACGCTCCAGGACCTCGGCATCCCCGCCGTCGCCCTCTTTCCGGCCCTCCCCGATCCTCTGAAAACCCCGGACGCCGAGCACGCCCTCGACCCCGACCACCTCTACCCGAATGCCATCCGGGCCCTCAAGGACGCGGTGCCGGAGCTGATGGTGATTACGGACACGGCCCTCGACCCCTACAACGCAGACGGCCACGACGGCATCGTCCGCGACGGCCGCATCGACAACGACGCTACCATTCAGGTGATGTGTCAGATGGCAATCCTTCACGCCGAGGCCGGCGCCGACATCATTGCGCCCTCCGACATGATGGACGGGCGCGTCGGGGCAATTCGCGACGCCCTCGACTCGTCCGGCCACACGGACGTGGCGATTCTCGCGTACACGGCCAAGTATTCCTCCAACTACTACGCTCCCTTTCGCGACGCCCTCGACTCGGCGCCCAAATCTGAAGCTGAGGCGCCGGAGAAAGAGCTCCCCGACGACAAGGACACCTATCAAATGGATCCCGCCAACGGCGAAGAGGCCGTCCGCGAGCTCAGGCTCGATCTCGATGAGGGGGCGGACATGGTGATGGTGAAACCTGCCCTGCCCTATCTCGATGTAATCCACCGCGTGCAGGCCCATAGCGACGTGCCGGTGGCCGCCTACAATGTGAGCGGCGAGTACGCCATGATTAAGGCCGCCGCCCAGAACGGCTGGCTCGACGGCAAGGCCTGCGCGATGGAGGCGCTCACCGGGATCCGCCGCGCTGGCGCTAATCTCATCCTCACGTACTTTGCCGAGGACGCCGCTCGGCATTGGTTGAGCAAGTAAGGATTCACTTCTCCTTTTCCCGTCTCGTTCTTCTCACTCATCCCATTCTCTACCATGAAGCACCTCATCCTTCCCGCTCTCCTGGCGTTCTTCCTCACCGGCCTCTCCGCCGATGCCACCGCCCAGACCCCTTCTTGGCAGCACCAGTTGTACGTCAATGCTGGGCTGCAATTCGTGACCGAGTCGCCGAGTGATGCACTTGGTACCGGTTTTGGGATCGACGGAGGCTATTACTATCGGGCCGACCGCGCCTTCTTTATTGGTTTCACAGCAGGACTTCACCAATTTTCATCCAGTGGTGAAGCCAACCGGACCGTGATCCCGCTCAACGCCACGGCGAAGTACAACTTCTCGCTGACCGGCATCCAGCCCTACATCGGGGCAGACGGCGGCCCCTTCGTGTCGTCGAATGGCGACAGCGGGACTAAATTTGGCATCGCCCCCCAGTTCGGTCTGCGCATCCCTGTTGCCCGAGGCATTGACATCGACCTTACCCTGAAGTACAGCGTGATCTTCACCGACTCCGACAACCTCACCTACGTCGGGACAAACGGGGGATTTGCTTATATCTTCGATCGCGCAAACATCGAGTACCAATAGTCGTCCCTCCTGCAGACCCTCACTGGGAGAAATGATTCCCGAAGTGTCACGGGGCCACACGTTATCCCCCTCTCCCAAACCGTACGTTGACGGCCCCCGTGCTGGCCTCCGACCTTCGCGCTCCAAACTCCCCTCCTCACTTGAAGATGGCCGTCGAAATTTCCCACATTGACTACAGCGACCTCTCCGGCGGGCTCGTCCGCATGATGGACCGGTTCAGGGAAGAAGGCACCCTGACCGGCGACATCGAAGACGACGACCGACTCCGCGAGGATCCCAACGCCGCTCTGCTTGGTCTTCTCTACGATCAGCGCGTCCGTGCCGAGTCGGCCTTTACCGGTCCCCTTCGCCTCAAGGACCGCCTTGGCCACCTCGACATGGCCAAAATCGCCGAGATGGACCTCGACGCTTTCCAGGAGCACTTCGCCGAGTCGCCCGCGGTGCACCGCTTCATCAATAAGATGGCGGAGAACACGCAGAAGGTCGCTGCCCATGTTGCCAAGGAATACGACGGCGATGCCGCGAACCTCTGGAACGATGGCGCGGACCTGGACACGGTGGAGAAGCGGCTACAGGACCTGCCTGGCTTCGGCCCGGCCAAGGCCTCGAAGATTAAATATGTCTTGCACTACTTCGGGCACCGCGACTTTTCAGATGCGGAGTAGGCTTGTTTTCCTTCACATTCCCGGCGTCGGACTCCCCTCTTCGGTCTCCACACCATCGGGACTCACCTCTTCGTCCGCTTCGGCACGCTCCCCGCGCCTGCGTTTCTGCTCGCGATTGCGCTCTGTCGGCCCCTGGGCGGCCGGTACGACGTACCTGTATGCCGCCGCCACCCCCAGGTTAAACAACGCGGCCCCCACTCCCAGCACCGCCCCGAAGTAGCGCGGTCCGGACAGGGCAAGGCGAATCATGACAGTGGCCGCAGCAAATCCAGAATTGCGAAACACCACGTGGTACGTTGCGCTGTAGCGAAGCGAGATCAGCACGATCAGCACATCGCTGAAGATGAGGATGGTGTAAAATGCGTTGAAGAACGGGACGGACTCGCCGTTCACGAGAAGAAGGAAGACCGCGTGGACCCCCATTCCGAACAGAATGACGAGGAGCAAATTCGCCACTACTTTCTTCTGCGCCACGAAGTAGTGTTCCTCCCCTTCCGTCTGAGTAATAGGCTGGTACCGCTGCAGCTTGTAGAAGACACCCAGCGTAAGAAAGATAAGAAGGGCTGCCGTGGCGTCCACCACGAGGTACTGGACCGCCTCCCGTCCGGCGTCGAAGCCCCACTGGATGGGTTCTTCTTCGAATTTGACGAGCTCCTTGAAGGAGCGGCGGATGAGGATCAACGAAAATACCTCGAACTGTTTGCCCGCCGTGTCGGCCACGCTGGTGGCCAAGCCCACGATCAACCCGATGAGCTCGACGACCAGAAATAGCGTGAAGGCGACATCGATCGCCTTGAAGTGGTTGGTGGACACCGACGTGGCTACGGAAGAGGGCAGCCCACCCAATCGATTGAGCTCAATCACCGCCAGCGACACCAAGAACCCTGAAACGAGCACGGCGGCCACGAAACGGCGGGCCTGCTTCCCTTCCCACCACGCCTCGAAGGCATCAAAGGCACGGCTATTGACGCGAAGGGAGCGTTCGGCGACGTTCATAGGGTGGAGGACGCGTCATCGGAGCAAACACCAGAGAGGGGCTCCATGAATCGGGTGTGGAAGGAGTTTTCCAAGCCTCCGATATATTCCGACACCGTCACATTCGCACTCCGGCCGGGGCGAGTCTTCTCGAATCTGGGTGCGGTGGCGTGCCTACAATGTCTCCGGGGCAATCTCGACCACCTGCCGGTTCATCATCGCGAGGGTGCGAGCTGGATAGGACTTGACGAGGCGATGGTCGTGCGTCGCCACGAAGAGCGTCATGCCCTGGCGGTGCAGCTCGAGGAGGAGTTCGTGGATGTCATCGGCCACGTCTGGGTCGAGATTGCCTGTGGGCTCATCGGCCAACAGAACCCGCGGGTCATTGGCGATGGCTCGAGCAATGACGACGCGTTGCTGCTCTCCTCCCGACAGCTCATGGGGGTACCTCCGATGCTTGTTGCTGAGCCCCACGCGGCCGAGGGCCTTCGTCACGCGGCTCTTGACCTCCGGTCGGGACTTGCCGGTGGCGTAGAGCGCAAAGGCGACGTTCTCATGCGCGGTGCGGTCGGGGAGGAGCTGAAAATCCTGAAAGACGACGCCGAGGGAGCGGCGAAGGTACGGGATGTCGCCGTCCCCAATGCGGTCGGACTGGTAGTTTTCAATCCGGACGACCCCGGACGCGGGAAAGAGATCCATGTAGAGCAGGCGGAGCACCGTGCTTTTGCCACTCCCCGTGGGTCCGACGAGGTAGGCCTTCTCTGAGCGACCGATGTGAAATGACACGTCTTCCAGAACGGAGCGCCGCTCTCCATTCGGCAGGGGGAAGGAGACGGAGACGTCGTTGAAGTTGATCACGGGCGCAACAGAGAATGGCAAGCAGACGGGCCCACAATGTCACGGCCTGAGGGGGAAGGGTCAAGCCGGTTCGGCCGTCTGCCGACGGTGGCGCGCAATGGCGACGGCGAGCTCCAGCGCATTGCGCGTGCTTCCCGGGAGCGCCATGCCCTTGCCGGAAATGCCGTAGGCCGTTCCGTGGTCGGGCGAGGTGCGCACGATGGGTAGCCCCGCCGTGTAGTTGACGCCGTGATCGAACGCGAGGGCCTTGAACGGCACAAGCCCCTGATCGTGATACATCGCCAGCGCCGCGTCGTAGTCTGCGTCGAGCTGGGTGCCAAAGAATCCATCGGCCGGGAGGGGGCCTTCCACCCGAAACCCCTCTTGGCGAGCCGCCTCCAGGGCCGGAGCAATGATGTCCTCTTCCTCCGGCCCAAACGCCCCTCCCTCTCCGGCGTGCGGGTTGAGCCCGAGGACGGCAATCTTGGGCTGCTCGATCGCAAAGTCGTCGCGCAGGGATGCGTCGATGACGCGAAGCTTTTCCAGGATGGCTTCCTGAGTCACCGCGTCCGGCACCTCAGAAAGCGGAACGTGGCTCGTCACGAGGCCCACGCGGAGGCCGCCGGCCACCATCATCATCGTGGGACGGGGACTCTCCGTCATCTCGGCAATAAACTCGGTGTGGCCCGGCACGTCGTATCCCGCCTGTCGGATGGCGTCTTTTGAGAGGGGAGCGGTCACCATCGCGTCGACAGTCCCGGCCCGGCACGCCTCTACCGCCCGCTCCACAGCCCGCATGGCCAGGCGCCCCCCATCAGCGGTAACGCTCCCGAACATGACAGGTGACTCCGGATCCTCGGCCACATCGAGGACCGCCACGTCGCCGTGAGGCACGTCCTCCGACACCTCCTCCACGATGTGAATGTCGAGGTCCGAGAAGCCGAGCACGTCGGCATGCACCCGAAGCACATGAGCCGAACCGATGAGGACCGGCGTCATGGAGGGCATTAGGCCGGGGTCGTGCAGGCTTTTAAGCACTACCTCGGGCCCAATGCCGTTCGGGTCGCCGAGCGTGATGGCCACGCGCGTCGGGGATCCGTCCGGGGCCGGAGGTTCGGGGCGTTGGTATGTGGGTCGCTGAATGCGCATGAAGGATGCAATCAGATTCGAAGGGATGAACGAGTCTGGACGCGAATTTAGGGGGGAGGCGCGGTTGCGCGGCACTACGTCCTTGCTCAGGGACCCTCACTAACAGTCGGCCCCCAATCTTGTGCCCCCCTAGGTCGATACACGTCCGCCGTCCTCCAGAAGGTCGGGCCGGCAGTGTCGAGGTACAGCCACGGGACATCCTCTACAACGTATTCCACGGGGTTTGCCCACTGGGGTGGCGCCGGCCCGGTGTCGGTGGCTGGATGCAGGCCGGCAACGTTCACGAAAAAAGCCGACGGCCCTTCAAGGCCAGCCAGCGGCCCCTCGACCGGAAGCAGACAGGCAACCGTCTCGGCCTCGTGGTTGGAGACTGATCTAAACTAGCAGGAAGACTCAGAGAAGCGCAACCGGTACTATGGGAATCATCGATGACCCCCTTACCTCCTGTCTCTCCGAATTTCCTTGCGCCTCACAGAGCCTAGATTCTTCATTCCGACCACCCCGGTCTCCTAATTGGAATCCGACGCCCCGTCGAGGAGGGTGTTCAGGTAGGACCGGTCCTCGGGAGAAAGCTCCTCGCCCGGTGCGTGGCGCGATTCGAACGCGATGTAGTCCGACGCCGCGTCGATCACGTCCTCGATGGTCTTCTCGAAGGTGGGACGTTTGACGTACGCCCCGGCGGCGTTGCGGTGACCCCCGCCCCCGAAGTGCCGCGCCCACTCGTCGACCCGAACGTCCGCCTCCGAGCGAAAGCTAATTTTGGACCCGTCGTCGGTTTCGGAGAAGAGCAGTGCGGTCTTGACTCCTTCGATCGAGAGGACGTCGTTGACAAATCCCTGCTTGTCGTCCCAGCTTGCGCCGGTATCTTCCACCATTCGCTGGGTGACCACGGAGTACCCGAGCTGTCCGTTGTAGCGGAGCCGGATGCGGTTGAGCATCCGTCCGAGCAGGCGAAGTCCGGGCATGGACTTCTGATCATAGGTGGCTTCGTGGATGGGAGCCGGCTCAACCTCCCCGCGCTCCAGAATATCCGCGATGATCCGGTGAAGACCCGGAGTCACGCTGCTGTACCGAAAGGATCCGGTGTCGGTCATGATTGCCGTGTAGAGCGTGGTCGCAATCTCCTCGTCAATGAGATCAGGATCGATCTCCTCAATGATTTCATAGATCATTTCGCCGGTCGCAGCGGCTGTCTCGCGGACGAGCAGGACGTCGAACCATCGCTCCGGCTCCAGGTGGTGGTCGATGAGGACCGTGGTGGCGTCGGCATTCCGCACGAGGGATCCCACTTTGCCGATCCGCTCCTCATCGTTGGTGTCGAGGACGAAGGCTACGTCCGCCTCGGCGAGGGCCTCATGCTGCGACACGGAATTGTCGAAGACTTCGACCCGATCCACGCCAGGCATCCAATCGAGGGTGTAATCCTGTTCATCGCTGTTAATCATCGCGACGCTCTTTCCCATTTTCTCCAGGAACTGCCCAAGGGCCAGTTGAGACCCGAGGGCATCCCCATCCGGCCCGAGATGGGTCGTGACGAAGAACCGATCATTGTCCCGAATCAGCGCAAGTACGTCGTCGAGCATGGGTCGTCTCCGGTACTCCCGTGGTCGATTTGGCGCGAGCAGCCTCCGCTAACGGAAGCCCTCCACAAAGGGTTCGGAGCACTTCCACGGCCGAGCTGCCTTCCGCCGCCGTCACCCCGGCGGTCTAGTAGAATTTTCGTCGAACACGACGTCGGAATCACTCGAAAGGCCGAATTTCCCGACGGCCTGCGAACTTCGACGGTTCTGAATTTGACAATGATAGGTTCCAATGGTAAACTCGTTTAGGCAACGTTGCCATCTGGCCATCCTCACACCCGGCGAACCTCACGAGGAACTTTGGTGCTCTGAAACGATGAAGACTTTTGTGACAGCGTGAAGGCTGCCAAGGCGAAATAACCACCGGGCTGATTAATGTACAATTACATTGTGTGAACATGGGAAAATTCAACCGCTAAAATGTTCGCACACTGGATTGATTCCGGGACTTCATCCACAGTTGGATCATCCTGTTCCGTCTTCCGTAGAGTTCTAGCTGGTTCACTAGGCGCGGTCGCGAATCGATCGTACGGGGACGGCCTCGTCCATGACTTGATGAATCTGGCTTCTCTTCTCACAAACACTGCACAGAGCTATGAACAGAACCGTACCTTCATTTCTTCTCATCCTTCTCGTCGGATCTGCCCTCGCTGTGGGTCCGGTGCACGGCCAAACCGTCAACAATGGCCTGTACGGAAAGCTTGGGGCGGGCATCTCGAACTATACCGGTGATATTCCAATTCAGAATAGCGCGCATCCCTTCGACCTTCAGAACTTTGTAAGATTCTCCGAAGGGACTGCGAACGGGTTCCCTTTCATGCTCGACGGAGAATTGGGATACCAATTCTCGCCGAAGTGGGGGCTGGCTTTGGGCTTCCAGGGCGGGAACTACCCGATGGTAGGATATTCCACCGGGACCGGTGATATTTCGGATTCCTGGCGTTACACACCGCACCTGCTGGCTCGTTACACGTTCGGGACACCGGGTGAGTCGATCTCGTTCTACCTGGATGCGGGCGCCAACGCGACGTTTGGGGGGCAAGGTGACGCGAGTACTGGCTACGGCCCCTCCGTGGGCGGCGGCGTGGACATCCCAGTTAGCGATGGACTCTCTTTTTACATCGAATCTCGATTCAACGGCACCCTTCCGGACGATGCAGTCGACGGCACCGTGGGCTATGAAAATCGCTCCTCCGGCTTCAGCAATAAGACGAACGATCCGCAGGGAAGCTTTCTGAACGGGATCGATTCCATCAATCAGCTCCTCGGCTTTGGCCTGAAATTCAGTCTCACCTCGCCGGTGCCTCCACGCGTGATCGCGCTTGACGGCCCAACCAGCGTGCAAGTTGGCGAATCGGTGACGTACGCGGCCACGGTTAACGAGGAGGATGCGGATCCCCCACTCTCCTATCAGTGGCGGTTCGGGGACGGAAACACCGGTTCGGGCCTGACGGCGTCTCACACGTACAATGAGCCTGGAACGTATACCGTCTCGTTTACTGCCAGCAACGACGTGGGGGAGGCGAGCGAGTCGCTTACGGTAGAGGTTGCGCCTCTCCCGCAGCCGGCCCAGATTACGTCGGTCAACGCCAGCCCGAATCCGGCCGATGCAGGCGAGACGGTTCGCTTCAGCAGCAATGTGCAGGGCGACAGTCCTGTCTCCCAAGAGTGGGACTTCGGCGACGGGTCCACCGCGATGGGCGAGTCTCCCACCCACACCTACGAGGAACCGGGAGAGTATACCGCGCGCCTCCAGGCCTCCAACGACGCTGGCGGAGACTCGCGCACGGTGACCGTTCAAGTGAACCGCGCGCTGTCGGAGATTTGCACGACGGTTAGCGAGCTCAACTCCGCATTCTTCGAGAACAACTCCAGCACGCTCACCGACGAGGCTCGAAGCAGCCTTCAGGAAAACACTGACGTGCTGTCGGAGTGCCCGAACCTGAGTGTTCGGATCGAAGCCTTCGCGGCCCCCAGCGAGCGCAATCCGCAGTCCCTGTCGGAAGACCGGGCGGAGGCCGTGGCGGACTTCTATGAAGGCAACGGTGTGCCCGAGGATCGGATTGAGGCCAGCGGCCAGGGACAGGTCGAAGGCGTCACGTCGAAGAAGGGCGGCACCCGTCAGTACCGCCGTGCCGACTCGATTCCGGAACAGGAAGGCGGCGGCATGTAAGCCCTCACCCACACTCGATGATCTCTTGAGCGGGTCTGCTCCGTTGCTCTCGGGGCAGATCCGCTTTTTTTGTGCCCCCAGGAGTGCCCCCGCGGCACGTTTGCGGGGCCTACCGGGCCCCTATTCCTCGATCCACACCGTCTTGACGTTCACGAACTCCCGAATCCCGTGGTGGGACAGCTCGCGGCCATAGCCACTGTCCTTAACGCCGCCGAACGGAAGGCGCGGATCGCTCTTCGTCATCTCATTGACGAACGCGCAGCCGACCTCGAGTTGGCGGGCCATCCGCTCTCCGTTCTCCACATCCTCGGTGAAAATACTGCTCCCAAGGCCAAACCGTGTGTCATTGGCTAGGGCGACCGCGTGCTCGGCATCGTCCGCCGCCACGATCGACGCCACCGGGCCGAAGATCTCCTCCTCGAACGCCACCGTGCCGGGCTCTACCTGGGCAAGGACCGTCGGCGCGTAAAAATACCCGTCCTGCTCAAGGGTATGTCCTCCGGTAAGGATCACGGCCCCCTCATCGACAGCCCGCTCGACCTGATCGTGCACTCCCTCGCGTAGGTCTTCTCGGGCCATCGGACCGATGTCTGTGCGGGACGCCGTCGGGTCTCCGATCGTGAGGGCTTCGACGTGTTCGACGAAGCGCTCCGTAAAGTCGTCGAGCACAGGGCGTTCGACGATGAATCGCTTCGCGGCAATACAGCTCTGCCCATTGTTCTGCATGCGCGCCGTGCACCCGACCGACGCAGCCTTCTCGAGGTCCGCGTCGGCACAGACGATGAAGGGATCGGAGCCGCCGAGTTCCAGCACCGTCGGCTTCACGTGGGCGCCCGCCCGACGGGCGACCGCCTTCCCAGCCCCGACGCTTCCCGTGAGGGTGGCGCCACGGACGCGGGGATCCTCGATTACATTTCCGACTGTCTCGTCGTCGACCTGGAGCACCTGCAGCTCGTGATCAGCGAAACCGGCTTCCCGAAACACCTCTGCGATGGCCTGCGCACACCCCGTGACGCTGGAAGCGTGCTTCAGCAACACAGAATTTCCGGCCATCAGGGCCGGCGCGCCAAAACGGAAAAGCTGCCAAAACGGAAAATTCCAGGGCATCACGGCCAGGATTGGCCCCAGCGGCTCGTAGGCCACGTAGCTCTTCGTCGCGTCGGTGTCGACGGGCTCATCGGCGAGAAAATCTGCCCCGTGATCAGCGTAGTACCGGCACACCCACGCGCACTTCTCGGCTTCGGCCCGAGCCTGTGCAACGGGCTTGCCCATCTCTCTGGTCATGAGCTTGCCGTGCGCCTGGGCATTCTTCTCGAGAAGATCGGCGGCCCGCCGCAGACGCTCGGCCCGCTCGGCGGGAGACCGGTCCCGGTTTACCGCAAAGCCAGAGGCGGCCCGGTCAAGTCGTTTCTCCACCTCGTCGGACGCGTGCAGCGAGTACTGTTCGATCTGTTCTCCGGTGGCGGGATTCGTGGAGGTAAGGGGCATGGGGAAAGGTCGGGATTGGGATCTGTAGCGACGGCAATCTTTTGCACGACCGCTCCCGATGGGTGATCCCCTCCCGCGATCGAGTAGAGCACCCGCTGCCCCCCGCGAGGTCTTTGTCGAGTCCTTAGATCCCGCAGGCCCGGTCTGCGTTAATGGAATTGAAGCCCCCAATTCCCTGGCCAATTTTCGTTACGAATGAGCGAGCCTTCCCTCCCCCCCGACGCCCAGGTGTCCCGAACCACGGTGGAGCAGCTTGTGGATCGCCCTGTGGACGACCTCTCCCTCTACCGACGCGCGCTCACGCACCGCTCTCTCCTCCGGATCTATCCGACCCACACCTTCCAATCGAACGAACGCCTTGAGTTTTTGGGGGATGCGCTCCTCGACCTCCTCATTGGGGAAGTTCTGTACGACCGCTTTCCGGACAAAGCCGAAGGAGCCCTTACCCGGCTCCGGGCGCGGCTCGTGAGCGAGCGCCCGCTGGCGGCCTATGCCCGCCGCATGGACCTGGGGGCGCATCTCCTCATGAGCGACAACGCTGCCCGCGGGCACGGGCGCGACAATCCGAGCATCCTCGCCGATGCCTTTGAGGCCCTCGTCGGCGCCGTGTACCTCGACCGGGGGTACGAGGCAGCCCGGCAGTTCATCCAGGACCACGTGCTCGACCCGTTCGACCTGGTGGAAATGGCGACTCAGGACGAAAACTACAAGAGCCAGCTGCTCGAACGCATGCAGGCCCGGAGCCGCCCCCAGCCCACCTACCACGTCGTGCAGGAGGACGGCCCGAGCCACGACAAGACCTTTACGGTGGAGGTGCGGGTGGGAGACACCGCTTACGAGCAGGGCACCGCTGGCAGCAAGCAGGAGGCCGAACAGCAGGCCGCCCGCCAGACGCTGGAGCAGATCGCGACGGAGGAGTCGGCGACGTAGGTTTTCTTTCACGCGGCGTTACGCTCGTCAGTACAAATCTTCGGCCATACCACACTTCGAATCCTGCAAACCCCGCACATCCCTTCCGCCCATGCCGTCCCTCTCTTCGGAACTCGATCTCGCCCTCCGCCTCGCCCAGACCGCGGAAGACGAGATCCTGCCCCGCTTCCGCACCGTCAGCGTCACGCGTAAGTCGGACGGCACTGAGGTGACGGAGGCCGACCGCGAGGCGGAACGGGTCATGCGGAAGCGGCTCGCGGAGGAACGCCCCGGGCACGCCGTGCTCGGCGAGGAGTTTGGCCGTGGGGGGCCCGACGATGCCCGCTACCGCTGGGTGCTCGATCCCGTGGACGGCACGGCGGGCTTCACGATTGGAGTCCCCCTCTTCGGCACGCTGGTGGCCCTCCTGGAGGACGGCGAGCCGGTCGTGGGGGTGATCCATTTTCCGGCCATCGAGGAGACGGTGTACGCAGCACGGGGAGACGGCTGCTGGTTCCGAACGGCGGAGAGCGAGGTCTCGGTCTTGGTCGATCCCGTCGAGGCCCTCGACGCGGCCACCGTGACTACGACGGCCCTCCACAGCTCCGATGTCGCGGCCACGGACGACCAGACGCCGTACCGCCTCACCGCCCTCGTCCGGCAGGCCGACAAGTTCCGCTTTGTGACCGACTGTCTCCAGCACGCCCTCGTGGCGCGGGGCCGCACCCACGCGGCCGTCGACACCCTCATGCACCCCTGGGACGTGGCGGCCCTGGTTCCCTGTGTGCGGGAGGCCGGCGGCGTGGCCCAACCCCTCGACCCAAACGCCGACGACGTGGTGTTCGGCGGCAGCCTCATTACGGCCGGGAGCGAATCGCTGCTCCACAAGGTGCGCACGCTTTTGCAGCCGACCGACGACGAGCCGACTCACTCCGCCTGAGTGGGAAAGCTCGGGACGAGTGCGGAGTGGTCAAGGGCACCGTCCGCATCGTAAAACTGCATCGTCCCGTCCACATCGCACGTCCATACTTCCTCCGCCCCCTCTCCGAGATAAAGCTGGCGCTTCTCAACGATTTCTGCCTCCGTGTTTCCCTCCGACAGCACCTCGACGACCACCTCCGGCATCACCGGACTCGCCTCGGCCCCCTCCGGCATGTCAGCAAGACGCTCGTCCGAAATCCAGATCACGTCGGGGACCTTCACCCCCTTTCCCGTTTCCACGGCAAACTCGACGGCTGTTACTCCCGAGTCGAGGGACTGATTGAGCAGGCGTACGAGGCGACTTTGTTGGAGGCCGTGCTGCGGCTTGTGTGGGCTCAAGACAATCTGTCCGTGTTCATTCGTTTCGACCTTGTAGGGCAGCTCCCGGAGCCGGGGATCCTCCAGGACGCGGTGCCATGACGTGGTGGTTTCCATGACGAATCAGGGCCGCGTTGGAACGGCACGGCGTTGGTGTTCGGATGCAGTGCTTCTTTCTTTGTCTGTGAATAATGACGCCCGATCGCTGTCGTTGATCCACCCCCCCGTCTGTGCAGCCAATGATGAACCGCCTCGAACCGCTCGACCTCCATTTCCAGGACCGCCCCCGGACCATCGCGGCCTATCTCCTTCCCCACGCCGACGGCGCGGCCCTCTTTGAGACGGGTCCCGGCTCCACCTTTCCCAAACTGCAGGCCCAGCTTGCCGATCGCGGCCTCACTCCCGCCGACATTTCGGAGGTGCTGCTGACCCACATCCACCTGGATCACGCGGGGGCCGCGGGGCACCTGGCCCAGCACGGCGCCACCATCTATGCTCATCGCGTCGGCATCTCGCACCTGTCCGATCCGGCCAATTTGCTCGCGAGCGCCAAGCGCATCTACGGCGACGACATGGACCGGCTCTGGGGCGACATGCATCCCGTCCCGGAGGACCAGCTCGTCGCGCTCGACGACGAAGATACCGTTGCCCTGGGCGACCAAGAGGCCCTCGCGCTCGACACGCCGGGCCACGCCTCACACCACATGAGCTACGTCATCGGCGACGTGTGTTTCTCGGGCGACGTGGGCGGCGTGCGCCTCCCGGGCGAAGAATACGTGGAGCTGCCGCTGGCACCGCCCGAAGTCCGACTCGGCCACTGGCGCGAGAGTCTCGCTCGCCTCCGCGCGGCAATCGACCGCCACGATGCGTCACACCTCGCCCCCACCCACTTCGGCATCTATGACGACGTGTCGGCCCACCTCGACCGCCTGGAAGGCGTCATCGACGCCGCGGAGGCGTGGACCGCCGACACCCTCCCTGACTTCGCCGAGGACGAGGAGGCCCTGCGCGAGGCCGTCACGGAGTGGATGCACACCCTCGCGGCGGCCAACGGGGTGGACGAGGAGACTTGGGAAAGCTACGAGCTGGCCAATCCGAGCTGGATGGCGGCGCTGGGCCTGCGGCGGTACTGGAAAAAGCACAAGGCCTCGACGTCGTGACCCCGGTGGGGCAGTCACCCGGCGTCATTCGCCGCCGGGATCGGGCAGTGTGATCTCGGGATCGTCCGGGTGCGGACGGTAGAGCAGCGCCGTTCCGCCGATCGTGCGGACCACCTGTGCGTCGTCGATGCCGTCCGCTACCGCCTCGGCCACGGCCCGCACGGCCCGCGGGGCGTTATCGAGCACGCGGATGGTGACGAGCTCGCGGGTGTTGAAGGCCTCCGCGATGGCCTGCTGCACAGCGTCGGTCAGGCCCTCCTTGCCGATGTGGATGAGCGGATCCTGGTCGTGGGCGAGACTGCGGAGATGTGCGCGCTGGCGGGCGGTGAGCCGGTCGGACATGGATGCGCGGAAAAGCACAGTCGTGGAAGCAGTCGGCACGCGCCGTCCGCACGGGTGCGGCGCCGCGGCGTTCCTGACCCAGCGTCAATTCTCGGAGGCGGACGGCCCGGTCTTGGCGGAGGGCGAGGCGGGCGCGTACTGGATGACGCCCCACTCCCCATTCACCGTCCAGTCCGGGTCCTGCGCGTCGAGGCGGTCCACCTGGGCCTGCGACAGGCCGGCAGCCACTTGCGACTTGAGCGTCCGGAGGGCCAGGACCGGCACGGGCAGGGGCGCGGCGGCGTCCGCGAAGGACGTCGTGAAGTCCCAGTGCCGGTCGCCCAGCAGGCGCCGGTAGTTCGCGTCGCCCTTGCTGATGAGGAGGTCCGACCGTGCAAGCTCGGCCCGCACGGGAGGCGGAACGTCGCGCCCCCGGAGCGGCGAGGTCCACACCCATGCGTCTTGGAGCCGCAGCCGACCCGCGACGAGCGCCGTCCGCAGTCGTTCGGCCAGCCGCCGAACGGCCGCCCCCTCGGCCTCCGCGAGGGCGTCGAGGGTGTCGTGCACGTCCTCGACGGTGGCGTCGGAGACGAAGGTCGGGTGCACCTTCAGGTGAACGACGACCCGGCCCACCGTCTCTGCAGCGAGCAGGCCGTCGATCAGCGCGAGGTCGGAGACGAGCTCGAGTCCGGCGTTGTCGGCCCACAGGTCGACCCGGGCCGGGCGGTCGAGGGTCTCGAGGTGATCGAGAGCCGCAGCGGTGTCGTCGGCCAGCAGGTGATCTTCGGCGCGCTCTGTGTCCTGGTGATCCGGGCTTTCCTCGTCGACGGCCCACATGCTGAGGTCGGCCTGGTTGCCCCACAGGGCCGCTCGGAGCAGCTGTGCCCACCCCGAGCGCCGGTCTTCCGCCCGGTCAGGGGCCGCGGCGCGTCCCTGCGCCAGGGCGCGAATCCGCTCGGCGGCCTGGGCGAGACCCGCCTCCTTCTGATACGTGAAGGGATCGCGCTTCCAGCCCGGGCCGGGGCGAAAGTACCCGGTGGCCTCCAGGAGGCGGCGATAGAAGTAGGTTTCGCCGAAGAACCAGGGCGCCTCCATCCACCCCTGTCCCCGGTGTGGGCGCACCCAGTCCGCCCAGAGCGCCGCGTCGGGCACGTCCGTCTCGTCCAGCGGACGAATGGTCCCGCCGGGAAGATCGTCCCGAAGGGCCTGGATGCGCGCGTCGATCGCGTCCGGAAAGTCATTCTCGGCGATGACGCGTCCCGCGATGCGGGGCCAGCGCTCGGCGATGGTGCGGTGGGTGAAGGTGCCCGGCTCAGTGCCCCGAAGCGGCGGGGGAAGATCCGAATTGGAAACCTGACGGTTCACGGAGCGAGGTGGGTCACGAAGATGAACGACGACGCGGCAATTGCATCAACAGCAGGATAGACTCTCTCTCTGTCGCTCCACCCTTGCGTTCGAGCCTCTCCGACCGACGATAGGGATCTTTCTGTGAGACGAGAACGCTGTGGGCAGAGAACGCCGTGAGCGGTATGTCCGAGGCACGAGCATTTGATGCAATTGCCGCATGAACGATGACAGTTGATCAACGACCGACGTCGACAACCGTTCTGCTTCGGCGCCCTTCTGAAGGTTTATGGTCTTCTGGTTGCCGTTCCCGCGACCGCACCCTCTGGCGGGAGATCGGATCTACCGGGACGACCTCACACTTGATCGTAGCGAATACGGAACGTTCTGAAACATTGGGCTCCCCGGACGGTGAATCCGAAAACTTACGCCCTCTCGGTACGTAGAGGCGTTCCAGTTTCCAAAAGAGCCAGGTTTTTTCGAACAGCTCCTGCCGGGTGTGGTCATCCATTGGTCCCTCCCCGCAGGAACCTCCCCCACCGCAGCCCTTGTCGTCACCGTGCCGCACACCTTCGAGTCTCCCCGTTCGTATCATCCCAGTGACTCGGTGCTCGGCCGGGCAGTTCGGGCTTGGGTGGGCGACCGTCTTCGGGGCGAGGCGCTCTTCATCGTGGTCCTCACGGGCTTGAGCCTCGCCCTGCTGATGATCCACTATCTGGGATGGGCCTTCTTGAAGCCCACTCTCCTCGCAAACCCGTCGTGGCAGGTGCTCTTTTGGGGCGGACAAGTGGGATCGGTCCTGGCGCTCATCGGGGTCGGTCTCGTGGGCTTTCGCCCGGCGGTTCGCGTGGAGTGTCAGTCCGACGCGGTGACGCTCACTCAGGGCGACCGTTCCTGCACCATTTCCAACACGTCGGTCGAGGACGTCGCCCTCATCCCCGCCCGGCAGTACCACCGCCACTACCGCCGCTACGCGGCCACCCGGGTCTTCGCCAGCCGCCTCCCCGACGAGGTCATTCGCCTTCACACGCCGGAAGGCCCTGTGATCGTCGCACTGTCGGACCCGGACGCCCAGGCCGCCCTGCTCGATCGCCTGGAGGCCCTCCACGCTCCGTCGCCGGAGCCCGTGGCGAAGGCCCAGCCGTAGTGGCGACCTCACGCGAGGCGGGTCCGCTTGTTGAGATACTTCATGAGGGCCGTGTCGTAAGCCTCATTCGTGTCGAGCTCCGCAAAGTCGATGTCGTGCTCCAGGCAGTTGCGTCGGAACGTCTCAGTGAAGTGCTCGACCGCCTCCGTGTAGTGATCGCGCAGCTGCGCGGGCTGGAGGGACACCTCCTCTCCCGTCTCTACGTCTCGAAAGAGCATGGGCTGGTCCGGGAAGCGAAACTGTCGCTCCGTATTTCCCTCCAGGATGTGAAACACGATCACCTCGTGCCCGCGGTGTCGGAGGTGGCGCAGGGCCCGGAGAAGGTCGTCGTGGGCCGCGATGTTCTCGAACAGGTCCGTCATCACAACGATGAGGGAGCGGCGCTCAACTCGCTGCGCGACCTCCTCGAGCGCAGCCGCGGCGCTCGTACGCTGCCTCTCGGCGTCCTGCTGGTGCATTTGCTCGAGGGCCACGAGGAGCTGCCGCAGGTAGCCCTGGGTGGCCTTCGGGGGCCGAAACGTGTGCACCGACTCGTCGAACCCGATGAGGCCCGTTGCGTCCCGCTGCTTGAGCATGAGGTTGTGGAGGGCGGCGGCGAGGTAGGAGCCGTAGTCGAGCTTCGAGACGGACCCGTCCCCCTCGTAGCGCATCGACGCTGACGTATCGAGGACGATGTAATTCCGGAGGTTCGTTTCCTCCTCGTACTGCTTGACGTAGAAGCGATCCGTCTTGGCGTAGACCTTCCAGTCCACGTGGCGAAGCTCGTCGCCGGGATTGTAGGGCCGGTGTTCGGCAAACTCGACCGAGAAGCCGTGGTACGGACTCCGGTGCAGGCCGGTAATGAAGCCCTCGACGATGAGGCGGGCCCGAAGCTCCATGGTGTCCAGCTGTGACACCACGACGGGATCGAGGTAGCGACGGGCAACGTTGGACTCGGCCATGAATGGACGTAGGGACGTATGGAAGTGTGGACGGATGTAAGGACGAAAGTGGCAGTGCCGTGCCGGACCCGATGCCGTGCGAGTACAAGAACGTGACTTTACGCTCAGTGGTGCGTGAAATACGCACGGGAAACGGCAGCTGCACGCCTCACGCTTCACTCCTCACGCTTCACTCCTCACGCATTCCTCCGGCATACGCCCAGACGCACGAACGCCAACACGGCCCACTAGAAAGTCTGCCCTGTGTTCAGTTCCTTGGAAGCGACGCGACATCCTCGACGCGGCTCCCTGCTCCGGACACGCTGCGACGCCGCCCTGACTCAGTTGCCAACCCACTGCCTACGTCCATGTCCTCCGACGACCGCATCAAGGCACAACTCATGACGGCCCGCGACCTCGGGCGGACGCTGGACCGCATGGCCCAGCAGATCCTTGAGCGCATCGACCCGGACGCGCCGGCGCCCGCCGACACGTTCGCGCTGGTCGGCATGCAGACGCGGGGCGTGCACCTGGCCCGCCGCCTCCAGACCCGCATCCGGGCGCAGACCGACATCGAGTTGCCCCTGGGCCTCCTCGACGTCACCATGTACCGGGACGACGTGCGCCTGCGGCTGGAGCAGCCTGAGATTCAAACCACCCGCATCCCGTTCGACGTGACGGACCGCCACCTCGTCCTCGTCGACGACGTCGTGTTTACCGGGCGGACCGGCCGCGCGGCGCTCGACGCCCTCATGGACCTGGGCCGCCCCGCCTCCGTCCAGTTCATCACCATCATCGACCGTCAGCACCGCGAGGTACCCATCGCCACCGACATCGTGGGCCGCGAGGTGCCGACCCTCCCCGACGAAGAAATCCGGGTCTGCGTTGAGGAGGTGGACGAGGAAGACGGGGTGTGGCTGGTGAAAGCCCCGTTGCCCCGGAGTGTCGAAGACGACGCCCGTTGACCGTCTCATTCATCGTTCCCCAAGCCGCCGAACGATTTGCTCTCATGGCCGAATCGCGATCCTCTGCCGCGCCGGACCGTAAGGCGGAGCTCCGCCACGAGCACCTGCTCGACCTCTCGACCTACGCGGCCGACGAGCTTCGCCACCTGCTCGACACGGCGCAGGAGTTCCGCGCCGTGCTGGACCGCCCCATCCGGCAGGTGCCTACTCTCCAGGGCACCTCAGTAGCGAGCCTCTTCTTCGAGCCGTCGACGCGAACGAAGCTCTCCTTCAGCCTCGCCGCCGGACGCCTGTCCGCCGAAACGGTAAGCCTCTCGAAGTCCGGCTCGTCGGTCACGAAGGGCGAGACGCTCAAGGACACGGCCCGCAACGTGGAGGCCATGAAGGTGGACGTGGTCATCCTTCGCCACTCCTCGCCGGGCGCGCCCCACTTTTTGGCCCGCTGCACCGACAGCGTTATCATCAACGCGGGCGACGGCGCCCACGCCCACCCCACTCAGGCGTTGCTCGACCTGCTCACGATGCGGGCACACGTCGACACGTTCGAGGACCTGCAGGTCTCCATTATCGGCGACATCACCCACAGCCGCGTGGCCCGCTCCAATGTGCAGGCGCTTACTACGCTCGGGGCGGACGTTACGCTCTGCGGCCCGGCCACCATGCTGCCGGTGGAGATGGAGGCGGCGATGGACGCGCGGACCACGACGCGGCTCGACGCGGCCCTGGAGGGCTGCGACATTGCGATGGCCCTCCGCATCCAGATGGAGCGGCAGGACGAGGGCCTCTTCCCCAGCACACGCGAGTATCACCAGCAGTACGGCATCACTCCCGACCACCTGCGCCGCCACCCCGACCTGCTCATCATGCACCCGGGGCCGGTCAACCGCGGCATCGAACTGGCCGACGAGGTCGTCGACCACGACCGGGCCATCATCCTGAGCCAGGTGACCAATGGGGTTGCCCTGCGGATGGCCGTGCTCTACCTGATGGCACCCCAGCGCGATGATGGATAGCCGCTACGGATCGTTTTTCCAGCGGGACGGGTGCTCTCGAAACAAGCGTCTGTCAATGCCGCGTGCTGCCCCGCTACCCGATCGGTCCCGCGTGGATCGAACCGGAGGACTTGCCGTTGCGAATCTGGGGCCAAGGCAAGATGCAGTTCTCTAGACTTTCTACGTGCTTCTACTCTTTCGATGCCTGCTTCCTCCCCCCTCGTCGAGCTCAACGCGCTGACCAAGACGTATCGCGAGGGCGACCAGGACCGCACGGTGCTCCGGGACGTGTCGCTTCATCTCGATCGAGGGGCCTTTTCAGTCCTGATGGGCCGCAGCGGGGCGGGCAAGAGCACGCTCCTCAACCTCATCAGCGGCATCGATCTCCCCACGTCCGGCCGCATCCGCATCGGTGGCACCGACCTCACAGAGAAGTCCGAAACGGAACGAACCAAATTTCGTCGTACGAATATCGGGTTCGTGTTTCAGTCGTTTAACCTGATCTCGACGCTCACGGTAGCCGAGAACGTGCGGCTCCCCTTGGAGCTGGCTGGGAACACGCCCCGTGCAGACCACGACCGGGCGCAGGCAATGCTGGACCGGGTGGGGCTGGCAGACCGGGCGGATGCGTTTCCGGACCGGCTCTCGGGCGGCGAGCAGCAGCGCGTGGCCGTGGCGCGAGCGCTGACCCACGATCCGCTCCTCGTCCTCGCCGACGAGCCGACGGGTAACCTCGACTACGAGACCGGGCAGGCCGTGCTCACTCTGCTGGGCGATCTCGTCCGGGACACCGACACGACACTCCTCGTGGCCACCCACGACCCCGAGGTGCTTCCCCGCGCCGACCGCGTGCTGCACCTGCACGGCGGCACGCTGCACGAAGAGGTGCCGGAATATGTGGGGGCGAGCCGCTAGGAGAGTGGGCGAGTGGGAACGTGGACGAAATAACCTCCAGCGCTCGTCGCCGCCAATACGTCCATACGCCCACTCTCCCATTCGCCCTCTCTCCCTTTCCCCCACTCCCAATCGAAGATGACGCTTCTCCAGCGCTCCAGCCGCCGCTACCTCACCCAGCACCCGTGGCTCATGGGGCTGTCCGTCCTGGGGGTAGCCATCGGCGTGGCGGTGGTCGTGTCGATCGACCTGGCCAATACAAGCGCGAGCCGGGCCTTCGAGCTGTCCGCGGAGACGGTGACGGGGGCGGCCACGCATCAGGTCGTAGGCACCGGCGAAACGCTCGACGACAACGTGTACCGCCGCCTGCGAGAGGCCGGTGTTCGACCCTCGGCCCCCATCGTGGAGGGATACGCCACCCTACAGCGGGGCGACCGCACCTTCCAGGTTATCGGCATCGATCCGCTCGCCGACGCCGCCTTCCGGCCCTACCTGGGCACCGGAACATCGGGCGACCTGGACCTGGGTGCCTTCATGACGCAGGACGTGGCGCTAATGAGCGCCCCAACGGCCCGAGAGCTTTCGCTGTCGTCTGGCGACACCCTCCAGGTCGACGTCGAAGGGTCGACCTACTCAGTCAGCCTGCTCGGACTCATCGAACCCCGAAACGAGCGGACGCGTCGGTCCGTGGCCAACCTCCTGGTCGTCGACGTGTCGATGGCCCAGCGCCTCTTCGACCAGTCCGGACGCCTGAGCCGCATCGACCTTCTCGCTCCGTCAGACGAGGGGACCCAGACAGCCTACCTGGATCGGGTCCGCCAGGCGCTGCCCGAGGGCGTTCAACTCCGGCGCTCGGACACCCGTACGGAGACAGTGGCCCAAATGACGAAGGCGTTTGATCTCAATCTGACGGCTCTCAGCCTCCTGGCCCTCATCGTAGGGGCGTTCCTCATCTACAATACGATGACTTTTTCCATCGTCCAGCGGCGCGGGCTGCTGGGGCGGCTCCGAGCCCTGGGCGTGACGCGGGCGCAGGTGTTTCGGCTCGTGCTGGGCGAGGCCGCGGTGCTCGGCGTGGTGGGGAGCGGACTGGGCCTGCTGCTCGGCATTGTGCTGGCCTCGGGACTGGTACAGCTCCTGGCGCAGACGATCAACGATCTGTATTTCGTGGTGGAGGTGAGCGAGCTTTCCATCTCGACTTGGACGCTCGCGAAGGGCGGGCTCTTGGGCCTCGGGACGACGCTGCTGGCGGCCCTGCCCCCGGCCCGCGAGGCCACGAACGCACCGGTGAGTACCGTCCTGCGCCGCTCTACGCAGGAGACGACCCTTCAGCGACGGGCCCCGTGGTGGGCGGGGCTCGGCCTGCTGGTCGCCGGGGCCGGAATCCTCCTTCTCCTCGTCACTCAGCAGAGCATCTGGGCCGGGTACGGCGCCCTCTTTTGCCTCCTCGTGGGCGCGGCTCTCGTGACGCCGCTGGCAGTGATGGTGCTGGCCAACGGCGTGTGGCCCCTCCTCGGTCGGCTGACGGGCGTCATTGGGCGCATGGCGGCGCGTGGCATCGTGGCCAACCTGAGCCGGACCGGCGTGGCCATCGCGGCCCTCACGGTGGCCATCGCCGCCACGGTGGGCGTCGGCATCATGATCGACAGCTTCCGGGGCACCGTGTCCGACTGGCTCCGGCAGTCGCTGCAGGCGGACGTGTACGTGCAGCCGCCGAGCCTCGTCTTCCGCCGCTCGACCGCCACACTCGACTCGACCGTCGCGGCCCGGCTGCGCGGGGTAGAGGGAATTGCAGCCAGCTACTCGGTTCGCCGCGTGACCGTTCAGGCCGACGTGGGACGGACGGAACTGGTGGCCGTGGAGCCCGGCACGAATACCGAAGAGATCTATCAGTTCAAGAGTGGCAATCCCGAAACGGCATGGGACGCCGTGCGGTCGAGTCCCTCCGTGCTCGTGTCTGAGCCGTACAGCTACCGGTACGACGTGGGGGTGGGAGATACGTTGCGGCTGCAGACGGACCGCGGCCAACGCCCCTTTGCGGTGAAGGGGGTGTACTTCGATTACGGCTCCGACCTGGGGGTCGTCCTCATGAGTCGCTCTACGTACGAACAGTATTACGACGATCAAGGGGTGTCCGGACTGGCCTTTACTGCCGACGACACCACGTCCGTGGATGCCCTCATCGCCGATATGCGGGCCTCGGTGGCCGGGCTACAGGATGTGCTCATCCGGTCGAACAAGGCCTTGCGGGAGACCTCGATGCAGGTTTTCGACCGCACGTTTACCATCACGACGGTGCTGCGACTGCTCGCCATTGCCGTGGCGTTCATCGGGGTCCTCACGGCGCTCATGGCGCTGGCCCTGGAGCGGCGGCGCGAGATGGGCGTGCTGCGGGCCTCCGGGATGACGCCGCCACAGGTGGGCGGCTATCTCACGCTACAGTCGAGCTTGATGGGGGCCATCGCCGGACTCCTGTCGCTGCCCCTCGGCTACGTGCTGGCGTACGTGCTCGTCTTCGTCATCAATAAGCGCTCCTTCGGCTGGACGCTTCAGCTTACGGTGCCGACCGGCGTGCTGCTGCAGGCGCTCGTGCTGGCCGTGGTGGCGGCCCTCCTGGCCGGTCTCTATCCGACCTGGCGCATGGCACGGTCGAGCCCGGCGGTGGCCCTGCAGGATGGGTGACGCAGGATGGGTGACCAACGTCTGTGTCCGCAGCGATACGATGGGTCGACCTTTCGGCATTGCTCACGGGACGCATCCAGGGGCGTGGTGGGGGATGCCGCTGGCGTTGCAGGCAAAGCTGCACCTTCATTTGCCCCCCCCTGAAAACGGTCGAACGTCGCAACCACCAGCGCATTAGAGAAGCACTAATTCTTGACTATTGCTGAAGGTCAGGATTATGCACGTCAGCCACATCGAGCTCCAAAACTGGAAAAACTTCAAGTCGACGGGGGCCAGCCTCGCGCGTCGGACGTTTCTGATTGGCCCTAACGCCTCGGGAAAGTCCAACTTCCTCGACGCATTTCGATTTCTCCACGACCTCGCCGAAGACGGTCTCGCGCAGGCAGTTGATGATCGAGGAGGAGTTTCTACGCTTCGGTGCCTCGCGGCGCAGAAAAGTCCGAATATTGCGATTGAAGTGGTCCTCAGCCGCACCCCGAACGAACCGCGCTGGCGATATCGAATTGAATTCAACCAGGATAATCAGCGCATCCCGAAAGTTCGGCAAGAGACCGTGGAGGACCTCCAGTCTGGGGAAAAGATTGTGGATCGACCGGACGATGAGGATGAGGAGGACGAAATGCTCCTTACGCAAACAGCCCTGGAGCAAATCCTCGCAAATCGCGAATTCCGAGACGTTGCCACGTTTTTTGGGTCCGTCTTCTACCAGCACGTTATTCCACAGGCCGTCCGAGATCCTCAGGAGTTCTCCCCAGCCCCGGTGAAGGACGATCCGTATGGCCGTGACATCCTTCAGCGGATTTGGAACAAGCGTCAGCGCACCCGTCGGGCGTGGCTGCGTCGCATCAGTTCTGTGCTGCAGGAGGCCGTCCCCCAGCTAAAAGGGCTTGAGGTGGAGATGGACGATCAGGGGACACCGCATCTCATTGGTCGCTTCGAGCACTGGCGGCCGCACGACGCTCGGCAAAACGAATCTCAGTTCTCGGACGGGACCCTCCGGCTTTTCGGTCTTATGTGGTCCGTGTTCGAGGGAAAAGGACCCCTCCTCCTCGAAGAACCGGAGCTCTCGCTTCATCCCGAAGTCGTACGGAAACTCCCACAGCTCCTCGCTGAACTTCAGGAGGAGATTCGCAAGATGAAGCGGCAGAGCCTGGACGACTTCGAGCCACGCCAGTTGCTCGTCAGCACGCACTCAGACGAGCTTCTTCGCGATCGCGGGATCGGTGCGAATGAGGTCCTCCTCATCAAGCCCGACAAGGAAGGCGCTGTTCTCGAAGAACCGGACCCGGATGATCGAATCGCGCTTCGGAACAGTGAACTGACGGCGGCCGACGTACTTCTTCCGAAATCCGGTCCCAGTGGGCAGTTGGCTCTCGACTTCAACGAGTCTGGAGCGTGATGCCCCCGATTTCCATTCTCGTTGAGGGCAACCTGGACGAAACGGTCGCCCGAGAGATTATCGACACTGCTGGAGGAACGGTCGGTACGGTATACGGTCGGAGAGGGGTTGATTATATCGAGAAGAAAATATCGGGCTTCAACCAGTTGGCACAGGGCGTTCCTATTCTCACGCTAGTCGACCTGATGGATCTCGATTCTGACTGTCCCGCCGAAATTGTACGAGATTGGCTCCCGCATCGTCACAATCAGATGTTATTTCGCCTCGTTGTACGGGAGATCGAAAGCTGGATCCTGGCGGACCGAGCGAGCATTTCGCGCTTCTTCGGCCTCCGGAAGGCCCTTATTCCTCACCATCCAGAGCAGTTGGAGGACCCGAAGGCGACGCTCGTGGAGCTTGCCGACTCGTCGCAGCGGCAAGGCCTCCGGAATGCAATCGTCCCTGACGATCCGACGATGAACGACGAGGGGCCGGCCTACACGACGCGTGTGCAGCGATTCGTTCGACATCAGTGGTCCGTGAGGGACGCCGCAAAGAACGCACCCTCGCTGCATCGATGTGTCCGGGCCGTCCGGCGCGTCGTCGATTCTTCTGAGCTGTGACAGTCCCCCATGAGCCGATCCCTCTCCGTTCTGACCAGCCTCGTCGTCGCCATGGTCGTACTCGGCCTTGGGGCCTACTGGCTCACAGCACCGTCCGGCGAGTCCGATCTCCGTACCTCGGTCTCCGTCACCGAGGCAATGGGCAGCGACACCACCGGCTACCGCCGCGCCACGGAGGTGCGTCCCTTCACGTTTCCGGCGGACCACGGGCCGCACCCCGGCTACAAAACGGAGTGGTGGTACG
>PXTN01000099.1 GCA_003022565.1 Bacteroidetes bacterium QS_3_64_15
ACGGCTTCTACACTCGCCCGGTAGCGCCGCTACAGGGCTCGTTTGAGCGCCGTTCGTGCACGTCGACCACTGTGTCTCGACATCGGATCCATCCACCAAACAGGTTCTGAACGGTTCGTCCCCCTCACCCTTCGTCCCTCGGATCGTTCCAACGACGAGTGTGGCGTCTCGCCCCCCTTCGTTTACGCCGGGATGCCGTAGATCGGGTCGTCGAGGTCAAGATCATACACGTTCTCCCCCCGATCAAGATCGTCGAGACGGTCGACGGCCTCCGGGTCGAGGGACCAGTCGAAGAGGCCGAGATTTGCTCGGATGTGGTCCGGCGTGGTGGACTGGGGAAGGACGACGATTCCCTGTTCGACGGCCCACCGGAGGACGACCTGGGCGGGCATTACATCGTGGGCGTCGGCAACATCGGTGACGACCGGGTCGTCGAGCACGGCGCCGCGGGCGAGCGGGGCGGCCGCCTCTACGACGATGTCGTGCTCGTGGCAGTAGTCCACGAGGTCCTGACGCACGTACCACGGATGGCACTCGAACTGATTCACCGCGATGGGCACGTCCGCAATCTTCCGGGCAAACCTGAGGTGGTACGCGCTGAAGTTGCTTACGCCCACGTTCCGAACCATGCCTTCCGCGTAGGCGCGCTCGAGCGCCTGCATCGTTTCCCGCAGCGAGACCGTCGGATTGGGCCAGTGGATCAGGTACAGGTCCAAGGCGTCGACGCCGAGAGCCTTCAAGGACGCGGACAGCGATCGAAGCACACCCTCGTAGTGCAGGTTCGAGGGGAGGACCTTCGAGGTGAGAACGAGATTTTCCCGGTCGTACCCGCTCAGGACGTCCCCGATGGCTCCCTCATTCCGATAGCCCTCCGCCGTATCGACGTGCGTGTAGCCGTGGTTGAGGGCGACGGGGAGGACCTCCCGCACGTCCTCGTCGTCCAGGCTCCACGTGCCAAATCCAACGACCGGAAGGGCCTTGCCGCTGGGGAGCGTTTTCACAGGAATCGAGGTCATCATTCAGCAGGCTGTTTGCGAAGGAGAGCTCGCCCCCGCCCACGGGAACCTGCGAAGAAGGTGACACCAACGGGCGAAAAAAGCAAGGCCAGAACCGGAATCAACGTTGAAATGCGTAGCCGAGGCCGAACACATACGCTCGGCTTCGAAACGTGGCGTCCGATCCGATGACGGTCACCTCAGTGATCGCGGGATGATAGCGAGCACTCAGAAGAATCGCTCCGCCCGAAGGCACGTCGTACTGAATTGCCAGTCCCCCCACGGCCCCAAGCTGCGCCTTCGTTTTCGGCGTGAGAGCATTCTCCGGTAGAGCAGACGGATGCAGTGACGCTGTGTTGATGCTCGTACTGGTGATCAGGTCGGGGGAGGGACCAGCCACAGCGCGAATGGACACCGAGTGCCCAATCGGAAACTCCCACCCGAGCAGAATCGGAAGCTGCACGTACGACAGCTGGTACGTACCGTCCAGGGACGGAACGATGCAGTCTACAAGGGGACCTCCGCACGTCCGGGGATACTCTCCTCGGAGCGCAACGCCTTTTTGGGAATACTGAAGCTCGGCCTGGAGGTCAAGTCGTTCGCTCAGCCGTAGACGAAGAAATCCGCCAACCTGAAAACCGGTTTGCATTCTCTGTCGCACCGGTTCTGTTTCAAGGTGGAGCGGGTAGAGGACCTCGCCCTGCACAGTTGATCGGACCACTCCGTTGCGGATCCCAACCGTCACGTCCTGGGATCGTGCGAGGGATACAGCCCCTGCGCAGACGCCGACAAGGAGGACGAGAGAGGCGAGCCGGGGCAGTGACATGGGAGGACGGAACGAGTCGATTTCGGATGGATCTTGGGTGATCAAACACGTGCCCCGACGCCGATGACCACCGCCGCGAATCGCATCAACCTTGCGCATTCCAAACGACCCCGAAGCGTCTTCCCTCAACCTCCCGCCGCCCCACTGTCTCCGTCCGTCGCAGACCGCTCGGACTCGTCCTGATGCCCCCTCCTCGCCACGTGGTGGGGCCTCTCGTGTCTCCTCGCGCCCCTGTGCGGCGATCTGCTGTGGGCCTACGCCGCCGGCCTCCCGCCCTGTGACAACATGGTGGGATACGCGTTTCGCGGCGTTGAAGGGGTCCCTCGGCAGGGCGCTACACCTCCCTCGGAAAGTCCGGAACGAGCGCTGACGCCTTCATCTGCTCCTCTCCGAAGAACTGGACATGTCGTTCGGTGTCTACCACCCATACCTCCTCGGCGCCGGCCTCCCTGTAGAGATCGATCTTTTCCTCGATGTTTGCCCACCGGTTGTTCGGGCTCAGGACTCCGACGCAGATCTCCGGGGCGAGGGTCGGCGGATCGCCCGTCTTCTTCATCTCCGCCCTCCGCTCCGCGCTCATCCATACGACGTCTGCCTGCTTCACCCCGTCGGACGTCGTGATCGGGTACCCCGGCGGCTGGCGGCCGCCCGAAGCGTGGGTCCGCAATAGGTCCTGAATGGCTTCCTGGAGGTCGGAGTGCTCGGCTTTGTGTGGGGTCAAGACGATCTGGCCTGTTGCGTTGGTCTCGACTTTGTAGGGGAGGTCTCGGAGCGACGGGTCGCGTACGAGCTCGTCCCACCGGGCCTGATGCTCCTTTGCGGGCGTCGTGGTCGTCGGCATAGCGAAGCGGGAGACGTTGAAGGAGTGTCGCTTTCGGGTTTTCATTCGCCGCGACGAACGATACTCTGTCACAGGAAACGAACCACGGGCCGCAACGAAAGCAGGTGCGCGTGTCCGATTTCAATTCCGATCGTGGGTTCCATGCACGAACCAGCCGTCGCCCGTTCGCCTCCCATCGACGATCGTCCGCGTCGGGACGATCTCGGCTGTTACGGCTGCACCGCAGGCGGACAGTCCGGGGCAATCTCGGACCGCTCTCGCTCTTCTTCCCCGAAGAACCGGATGCTCTCCTCCTCGACAACCCAGACCTCCTCGGCGCCGATCTCCCGATAAAGTGCGCGCTTCTCCTGCATCTCGTCCTCGGTGTTCGACGCGCTCGTGATCTCCACACAGATCTCTGGTGCCAACGTTGAGGGGTCGCCGGTCTCACGCATTTCTTCGCGCCGTCCCACACCCATCCACACCACGTCGGGCGCCTTCACGCCCCGGGACGTAGCAAGCGCATACTCAACCGAAATGTGTCCGTCGGGGGCGTGCTGCTGGAGGAGGTGAAAAACAGCCGTCTGAAGATCGGAGTGGCGATTCTTGTGCGGACTCAAGATGATCTGACCTTGTGCATTGGTCTCGACTTTGTATGGGAGATCCCTAAGCGAGGGATCAGCGGTAACCTCGTCCCATCGCTCCTGATGTTCCTTGGCCCGGCTCGCTACCGTTGGCATGGCGATCGGTCAGTGTGAGAATTGAGTGCATCAGTTGCGCTCAGGCTTTTCATACCTCTGTCCCGATCTTCCGTTCGCAGGGTTCCGTGCAACGGCCCCGAAAAGAAAAACGCCGCCTCGAGACCGAGAACTTTCGGCCTCCGAGCGCCGCTTCTCTTTGCAGCCAAATGGCGGAGCAGATCGTCTCTCCACTCCCATTCTCCTCCTCCCCACTCCCAAACGGCCTACGTCCCGGCGGAGTAGTCCGTGGCGTAGTGCTCCTGCTTCTCGGAGAGGCCGTCGATCTCGATGCCCATCGTGTCGAGCTTCACGCGGGCGATCTCGTCGTCCATCGCCTGCGGGATGTCGTACACCTTGTCCTCCAGGGTCTCGCCGGACTCGTGGCGCTGGATGAGGTCGAGATGGGCGCGGAACTGGTTGGCAAAGCTCATGTCCATCACCTCGCTCGGGTGCCCCTCCGCCGCGGCGAGGTTCACGAGGCGACCGTCCCCGAGCACGAATACCTTCTCCCCGTTTTCGAGCAGGTACTCGCGGTTGTTCTCGCGCACCTCCATCGTGTCGGTCGAGAGCTCGGCCAGTTCCTCCAGGTTGAGCTCCACGTCGTAGTGGCCGGTGTTGGCCACGATGGCGCCGTCCTTCATTTGCAAGAAGTGGCGTCCGCGGATCACGTCCTTCATGCCAGTGGCGGTCACGAAGATGTCGCCCACCTCGGCCGCCTCGTCCATGCTCATCACCTGGTGGCCGTCGAGCGTGGCCTTGAGCGCAGCAGTGGGCCGCACCTCGGTGACGATGGTGTTGGCGCCCATCCCCTTCGCCCGGGTGGCCACGCCGCGGCCGCAGTGGCCATAACCGGCAACGACGAAGTTCTTGCCCGCGATGAGCGTGCTGGTGGCGCGCAGGATGCCGTCGATGGTGCTCTGGCCGGTGCCGTAGACGTTGTCGAAGTCCCACTTCGTCTTGGCGTCGTTGACAGCGTAGACCGGGTACTGCAGCTTGCCATCGTCGTCCATGGCGCGGAGGCGGTGCACGCCGGTCGTCGTCTCTTCGGAGCCGCCGATAATGTGGTCGGCCATCTCCGGGTGGTCGGAGTGGACGGTGAAGATGAGGTCGGCCCCGTCGTCGAGCGTCAGGTGCGGCGGGGTGTCGATGGTGCGCTCAATGCACCAGTAGAAGTCCTCCGTGTCGAGGCCGTGCCAGGCGTAGATCTCGACGCCCTGCTTGGCGAGAGCGGCGGCGATGTCGTCCTGCGTCGAGAGCGGATTGCAGCCGCTCCACGCCACCTCGGCGCCGCAGGCCTGCAGCGTCTCGACGAGCACGGCGGTCTCTTTCGTGACATGCAGGCAGCCGCTGATCTTGTAGCCCTCAAACGGCTTCTCGTCGGCAAACTCCTCGCGGAGCTGCATGAGCACCGGCATTCGGCTCTCGGCCCATTCGATGCGCTTGCGGCCCTCATCGGCCAGGGTTAGGTCGCGTACTTTGTACTGTCCGTTTTCGTGGTCCATATGTATGGGTGTGGTTGACGTGCGGTGGACGTGCGTGTAGAAATTAGTCGGAACGTATCCCCCGACGGCGTATCCTGCTTACGTCTGCTCTTCGGAAAGGCCACAGAGTCGTCGCACATCGGGGTGCCTAGCAATCCATCGGATGCTACTGCGTCCCGGTGAAACAGTTTGTAAGTTTGGGGGAAATCTCTCCCCAATTCATCTACGTGCTCCGAGGCCCCCTTCTGTCCCCCATCGGCGGCTGCCCGCAGGCAATTATCGTCCCGTGGCAGAGTAGGGAGGACTGACCGCAGGCTCCGTGGTGTCGGTGGAGCAGCGCCCGGCGTTCCCTCTACAATCCGCCTACAGGTCAAGAACGCCCCTTTCTTCACCGGGTCGTCGAAGGGGATCATCTCGACGATCCTGTGATACCTTTTGGAAGCGCTTTCAAAGGCAGGGCGCCACTGTCATCTTTATGGTGCGTCGCGTGCACACTGAGCCGTGTCTCTGGCCGGCCGAGGGCGCGAAAGGCCCGTTGTGTGTGGCATGCGATCGTCACTTCGGATTCGCTCTGCGCAGTCTTCTTCTCCACTTCCTTCTTCTCATGTTACACGATACGACGCACGCACAGACTGATACCACGATCATTCGCCGATTCGATACCCTTAGCGCCGACGATATTCCCCTCGTCGGGGGCAAGAATGCCTCCCTCGGCGAGATGATCAGCGCGCTGAAGGAGACGGGCATCCGGGTGCCCGACGGCTTTGCTACGACCGCCGATGCCTACTGGCGCTTCCTGAAGGCCAATGATCTTTCGGAGACCATCCAGGCGGAGCTCGACGCGTGGGTTGCAGGCACCCAGTCGCTTAGCGAGATGGCCACGACCCTCCGCACGGAGATCCGACACGGGACCTTCCCCGATGACGTAGCGGACGCCATTCGCGAGGCCTATCGTGCCCTCGGCGCCGCCTATGACACGAAGGCGGTGGACGTGGCCGTGCGGAGCAGCGCGACGGCCGAGGACCTTCCGGAGGCCAGCTTTGCGGGCCAGCAGGAGAGCTACCTGGATGTGCGCGGGGAAAACGCCGTGCTCTCCGCCTGCAAGCGGTGCTTCGCCTCTCTCTTCACCGATCGGGCCCTGGACTACCGCGAAAAGCAAGGCTTCGACCACCTGGAGGTGGCCCTGTCCATCGGCATCCAAAAGATGGTGCGGGCCGACAAGTCCGGCGTCCTCTTCACAATTGATACTGAGACGGGCTTCCCCGACACGACTGTCATCAACGCGGCCTACGGGCTCGGTGAGAGCGTCGTGAAAGGCCTCGTGAACCCGGACCAGTACACCGTCTATACGCCCTTTGTGGACGAGGAGACCCTCACTCCCATCCTGGAAAAAACAAAGGGCGACCAGGATCAGAAGATCGTGTCGACGGGGGAGGGCGGCACCGCGACGGTCCCGACCACCGCGGCGGAGCGGGACGGGGTCGTCCTGTCCGACGAGGAGATTCTGAGGCTTGCCCGGTGGGGACAGGCCATCGAGGCACACTACGACCGGCCCATGGACGTGGAGTGGGCGCGCGACCGCGACAGCGGCGACCTGTTCGTGGTCCAGGCCCGGCCCGAAACGGTGCAATCCCAGCAGGCGGCGGGTACGCTCCGGACCTTCCGGCTCACGGAAGAAGGGGACCGACTGGTGACGGGGCTCGGCATCGGAAAATCGATTGTGTCGGGGCCGTCCCGGGTGCTCGACAGTGCCGAAGAGGGCGAGCGGTTTGAGGACGGGGACATTCTCATCACCGAAATGACCGACCCGGACTGGGGCCCTCTTCTGGAACGGGCCGGCGGGGTGGTGACGGATCGGGGCGGGCGCACCTCCCACGCCGCCATCGTGAGCCGCGAGCTTGGCATTCCGGCCGTGATTGGGTCCGAGACTGCGACCGAGGTTCTCCGTGACGATCAGTCGGTCACCCTCTCCTGTCCCGACGGCGACGAGGGGCACGTCCACGACGGACGGCTCGACTTTGAGACCGAAGAGATCGACCTCGAGGCCCTCCCGGACACCGACACGCGGATCATGCTCAACCTGGCGAGTCCCGCCGCGGCCCTCGACTGGTGGAAGCTGCCCGTGGAGGGGGTGGGCCTGGCCCGCATGGAGTACGTCATCAACAACATCATCAAGGTGCACCCGATGGCTCTCATCGCCTTCGGCGAGGTCGACGACAAGGGGGCCCAGCGCCGCATCAAAGAATTGACGCGGGACTACGACGACAACGCCGAGTATTTTGTGGATCACCTCTCACGGGGCATCGCCACGATTGCCGCCGCGCAGCATCCGCATCCCGTCATTGTTCGCCTCAGCGACTTCAAGACCAATGAGTACGCCGACCTCATCGGCGGCCGCGTCTTCGAACCGCACGAGGCGAACCCGATGCTCGGCTGGCGCGGCGCCTCGCGCTACTACAGCGACGCGTACCGCGAGGGCTTCGCGCTGGAGTGCCGCGCCCTCAAGCGGGTGCGCGACGAGATGGGATTCACCAACGTCGTCGCCATGCTCCCCTTCTGCCGCACGCCGGAAGAGGCGGACCGGGTGCTCGACGTGATGGCCGAGCACGGCCTCAAGCGCGGCGAGAATGGCCTGGAGGTGTATGTCATGGCCGAGACGCCTTCCAACATTGCCCTGGCCGATAAGTTTGCGGAGCGGTTCGACGGCTTCTCGATCGGCACCAACGACCTGACCCAGCTTGTGCTGGGCGTGGGGCGCGACGCGGAGCGCCTTGCGCACCTCTTCGACGAACGGAATCTGGCGGTGAAGCGGATGATTGGCACCCTGATCGAGCAGGCGCACGCGGCGGGCCGTCCGGTGGGCATCTGCGGGCAGGCCCCGAGCGATTACCCCGAGTTTGCCGAATTCTTGGTTGAAGCCGGCATCGATTCGATCTCCGTTACCCCGGACAGCGTTCCCGATGTGCTCCGGCACGTGGCCCCGGCGGAAGCGCGAGGGGACTCGTCTTGAACGCTCTCGTCACACTCACCCTTACACAAAGAGCACCGTCAGAACCGTGTAGAGCACAATCGCCAGCCCCCCCGCCACCGACGCGAGCGGGAGCTGGGTGTTGACGTGATCCATCAGGTCCGACCCCGTGGCCAGCGACGAGAGGACCGTCGTGTCGGAGATGGGCGAGCACTGGTCGCCGTAGACCGCGCCGCCGACCACCGCTCCGAAGCAGAGCGTGATGAAGAACGGGTCCTGCGAGACGCTCCACGCCAGCGGCATGGCCACCGGAAAGACGACCGCGTAGGTGCCCCACGAGGTGCCGGTCGAAAAGGCGATGATGAGGCAGAGCACCACGAAGAGGCCTGGGACCACCGCCGCCGGCAACGCCTCCCCGACGGTCGCCACCACGTACTCGGCGGTGCCTACGGCCTCGGCCACCTCCTTCAGCGACACGGCCAGCGCCAGAATGATGGCCCCGATGGTGACCCCCTTGCACCCATCGATGAATCCATCGATTGCTTCGTCGAAGTCCATTCCTTTGAACAACGCGATTCCCATGCCCACCAGGACGGCCAGGACAAAGGCCTCGGCGATGAGCAGGAGCGGATCGTTTTCTCCTCCGGTCCACCCCAGTACAAAGTACGTGTACAGATACGGAAGAATGGCCACCCCCAGGAGCGTCCCGATGGGCCCGATGAAGTCGACGAGGCTCGGGGTGTAGTCGCCCGGCACGTTCATCTCCGTGAGCTCGCGGGAGGTGAGGGGCGTGGCGTCGTCGCGGTCCAGCTTGCCGGTCGACCGGGCTCGCTCGGTGGCGTCGCGCATTTTTTTACTGGGGATCCACGGCAGCTTCTCCCACGCAAAGAGCAGCGTCATGGCGACCGCGAAGAGGGCGTAGAAGTTGGCCCAGATCGACGAAAAGAAGAACGCGATGCCGTCCTGTGCAGTCTCGAAGAGGGGGATCGTCCCCGCCACAAGGCCGCCCACGTAGATGGGCCACACGTTGAACGGAATGATCGTAGCGGCGGGGGAGGCGGTGGAGTCGACGACGTAGGAGAGCTCCTCGTGCGAGATGTCGTGCTGGTCCCCGATGGGGCGGGCCGTGGCGCCGGTAAGGACCGTGGAGATGGTGCCGCCCTGGTGGAAGACGAGCCCCATGATCCAGGTGAAGAACTTGGCGGTCTTCGGCCCGGTCACCATCTTCTCCCCCGCCCACTTCGCAAAGCACAGCGCGCCCCCGGTGCGCGTCCACAGTCCAATGAGCCCCCCCAGCGCCCACAGGTACACCAGTAGGATGAGCGCGAAGTCTTCGGTCCCGATGGCCGGCAGCAGGAAGGCGTCGATGATGTTGACCTGCCCGGCGATGATGCCCCCGGCCGCAATGCCGATGAAGAGGGCGCTCACGACCTCCTGCAGCCAGAACGCGAGCACGATGGCAATGAGCGGTGGCAGCACCGACCAGAAGCCGTAGTGCCCATCGGTCTTGGGAATGTCGCCGGCCACGTACACCGCCGCGCCGAGCCCGCCCAGGACCAGGGCCGCCACGAGCCACCGCCGCCACCACGGCGCTCCGTCGCCAGGCTCGTCGGCGGACTCGGGGGCAACGGATCCCGTTTCCTGAAGGTCAGTCATCGAAGCATCGGGCTCAGCGGCGTCGGACATGTGGGGCGGATGGGGTTGTTGGCGTCGAAGTCCAGCCCCCAATTAATGCATCGGCGACCACGGACGCCAACTGTTGCTGAGCGTACCCGGGAGGTGGTCCTTGTCCCCATGCTCACGGAAGCGGCTCATCGGGCGGGCCGGCGCCGTTGCCCTCGATGACTTTGCCCACGTCCCGCATGACCTCCTCGACGACGGACGACGCCTCCCGCTCGGCCCGTTCCAGCGCCTCGATGGCTACAGTGGTGCCCTCGTCTCGCTGCTCCAGCACCACGAGGGCCGCGTGACAGGGCGCGCCCTCGGCCTCACCGGCACCGCCCATCGGGCTGACCGTCGTCACCCGCCATCCCTTTTCGAGGTGCACGTTCAGTTCCTTGAGTCCCTCGTGACCGTCGGGCCCCGTGCGTACGATCAGCGCCTTCTGCGTCATTGGTCGATCCGGTGGGCTGCTCCCGAGAAGTATGACTGCGGAGTGAACGACGCAACTCTGGATTTGTTGGAAAAAAGCTTTGCTTGGGTAGTGCCCCGAGTCGATTCCGGCAATTGTCTGTACCCGCTGCAACGTGAAACGTGAGTCGCGATGCGTGAGATGCGTGACGAGAAGACTCCTTACGCATCACGCTTCACGGATCGCGGTTTCCCCTCCAGCAGCAGATCGGCGAACGACGCTTCCACGCGAAAATACGCCCTGACCATCTCCACCGCTCCCATGCGCATCGGCCTCATCTGCGATACCTTCGACGCGTACCCCTGGACGAACGACGATCCGCCCGACGCCGACGCCGAGTACGAACCGGAGGAGACAGTCGACATCTTGGCGGCAGCCGTCGAGCACCTCGGGCACGAGCCGGTGCGCGTCGGCACCGCGTTCGACCTGCGCGAGCAACTTGATGCCGGGCTCAATCTCGGTGCCGCGATCAACATCGCCGAGGGCGCCCACAGCCGTAATCGCGAAGCCTATGTGCCCATCCTGCTGGAGATGGCCGGCATTCCCTGCCTCGGCTCCGACGCGCTCACCCTGTCAGTGACGCTCGACAAGGCGTGGACCAAGGACCTCGTCGCCGCGGCCGACGTGCCGACCCCGCCGCATCGCGTCTACAGCACCGCGGCGGACATCGAGGCGGACGACCTGCCCCCCTTCCCCCTGTTCGTAAAGCCGCGCTACGAAGGGACGTCGAAGGGCATTATGCCGCAGAGCAAAGTGAGCGACGCGGCGGCCCTTCGCCGCGAGGTGGAACGAATCACGACGATGTACGACCAGGACGCGGTGGCGGAAGGGTTCGTGGCGGGCGGGGGCGAGTTTACGGTGGCCGTGGTGGGGAACGATCCGCCGGAGGCGCTGCCGGTGCTGCAGCGGGCCGTCGAGCCGTCGACCGGAATCGGCACCCACGCCCTCGAACACCGCGGCGCTCCCTCGGCCGACGCGGACTGGGATCACAAGCTCCCGGGGACCCTTACCGCTGACCTCGAAGACCGCCTGCAGACCTTGGCCCTGCGCGTGTTCGACACGCTCGACTGTCGCGATTTTGCGCGGGCGGACTTTCGGGTAGAGACCAACGGGCAGCCCTGGTTCCTGGAGATCAATCCGCTGCCGACGTTTAAGCCCGATGACACCTTCGCCATCATCGCCGAAATCACGGGCCGGGACTACGTGGACTACCTAGCGGAGGTGTTCGAACGGGGGCTGCAAAGACTTGGCCTCGAGACGTAACGCACAGGCGCAACGTCAGGGCAACACGTCTCGTGTATAAACATTCCGTGTTGCTGTCTTCAGCAAGTTTCTGAATTCGATGGCAAAGGCCGACATGCGTCCAGGTCCCGATCATCCGGAGTGGACGAACTGGCGCTGGCAGATGCAGAACCGCATCCACAGCGCCGAGGCCCTGCGCGAGTGGATCGACCCGACCGACGACGAACGGGCCGCCATCAAACGGGCGGGCGACACGTTTCGGTGGAACGTGACGCCGTACTACGCCGACCTGATGGACCCCGAGGATGCATCCTGCCCGGTGCGCCGGCAGGCGGTCCCCACGATGGACGAGTTTGCCCCGGACATCGTCGATGAACTCGACCCACTCGACGAAACGGGCCACGAACCGGTGAAGAATCTCATTCACAACTACGAAGACCGGGTGGCCTTCTGCGTCACCGCCGAGTGCGCCATCTACTGCCGCTACTGCCTGCGCAAGCGCATGGTGGGGGACGCCGAGTACTTCATGCGCACCGACGAGCACCAGGCCGCCATCGACTACATCGCCGCCCACGACGAGATCCGCGACGTGCTCCTGACGGGCGGCGACCCGCTGACCTTCAATGAGGCCAATCTGGAGTGGCTGCTCGGCAAGCTGCGCGCCATCGACCACGTGGAGCTCATCCGGTTCGGCACGCGGATGCCGGTGAAGCTGCCCTACCGTATCACCGATGAGCTGTGCGACCTCCTGGCACAGTACCATCCCCTCTGGATCAACACGCATTTTAATCACTCCAAAGAGCTGACCGACGACGCGGCGGCCGCCATCCATCGACTGAAAGACGCAGGCATTCCGGTGGGGAACCAGACGGTGCTCCTGCGCGGCATCAACGATGATCCGGCCACGATGAAAGCCCTTAACGAAGGCCTCGTGCGGATGCGGGTGCGGCCCTACTATCTCTACCAGGCGCAAATCATCGGCGGCACC
>PXTN01000100.1 GCA_003022565.1 Bacteroidetes bacterium QS_3_64_15
TCTCTATGAGCACTCAAGGCAAAATCTCCCTCGCCGTCGTCGTGGGCGGCGCCTTTCTGGCCGGCCTTCTGTTCGCCACCGCTGGGGCCAACCTTTTCGGGGCCGGCGACGCCGTTGGCACGCCCGGACAGGCTGCGAACCTGAACGGCTCCGCCACCCTGGACGGCTCGACGGCGATCGAACAGTCCGCCAACAGCACTCCCAGCGACTTCGAAACGGCCTTTTCGAGAGTCGCCGAGTCTGTTAATCCGGCGGTCGTACAGATTCGTGCCGCGAAGGTCGTGGACCGGCAGATGCCGACGCCCTTCGAAGGAACGCCTTTTGAAGAGTTCTTTGGGCAGCCGGGCCCTTCCCAGCCCGATGTCCGTCAGGGCCTTGGCTCCGGCGTGATCGTGCGCTCGGATGGACACATCGTCACCAACAACCACGTGATTCAGGACGCCGAGCGGTTGAGCGTGCGTACACTTGACGGCACGCAGTACGACGCCGAAGTGGTGGGCACCGATCAGTTCAGCGACCTGGCGGTGCTCAAAATTGATGCCTCGGGCCTCAAGGCCGTGAGTTTCGGCAACTCCGATCAACTGGACGTCGGACAGTGGGTGCTTGCCTTCGGCTCACCGCTCGACCCCAAGTTGAACAACAGTGTGACGGCCGGCATCGTCAGCGCTCTTGGTCGCCTCCGGTCTCCCTCCCGGCGGGCTCGGGGATCGAACCAGGGGGGCGGCGTGAACAACTTCATTCAGACGGACGCGGCGATTAATCCCGGCAATTCCGGCGGCCCCTTGGTCAACCTTCAGGGTCAGCTCGTGGGCATCAACACCGCCATTGCGTCCCGAACTGGCGGGTATCAGGGCATCGGGTTCGCCATTCCCTCGGGCACCGTCGAGCGCGTAGCCACGCAACTCGTTGAGGAGGGAAACGTGCGCAGGGCCTACCTCGGCATCCGCTACGGCCCAGCTCCCGAGTCGCTCATTCAGAACGAAGACCTTCCTCAGGGCTCCGCCGTGGTTTCACAGGTGGAAACGGGAGACCCCGCCGCCGAGGCTGGATTGGAGGCCGGCGACATTATAACCGCCATCGAGGGGGAGCCCCTCGACAATTACCTGGAGCTCGGCAACAACATCGCCAGCATGCGGCCCGGGGATGAGGTGTCGCTCCGCGTCAACCGCGACGGGGAGACCCGCACGTTCACGGTGACGCTAGGGGCGCGGGGAGACATGCAAACGGCCGACGCGGAATCGGGCGGCGAAGGCCCCCCCTCTTCTCCAGAAAGCCTCCAGGAGGACCTCGGGCTCCAGTTGCGCGACGTGACCCCGCAAGTCGCGCGTCAGCTTGGCCTTGAGCAGGACCAGGGCGTCCTCATCACGGACGTGGACCAGTCAAACCCGATGATCCGCGATTCGGGGCTCCAACCCCGACAGGTCATCTTTGAGATGGCCGGACAGAGGATTTCGGACATGGAGACCTTCATGAAGGTGTACCGGGACATCGAGTCGGGCAGCGCCTTTCGGATGGCCGTGCGCAATCCCGACGGATACGTCTTCGTAACCAGTCTTCAGAAACCTAGCGGCAACGGCTAGGAGCAGGCTCCATCTCCGTTGAATACGGACGCCCCGCCCTCTGATGTAGAAGGTGGGGCGTTCGTATGGACTGACTTGCGCATCGGCGTCTCTTCGCCACGCACCGTCGTCTTTTTTGTCTCGACCCCGCCGCTCATGTCGGATCAACCTGATCCCCCCACCCTCGATACTCCCCCCGACGCCGATCAGATTGCTGCCCTGCGCGAGCAGGCCGACGCCGAGGAGAAGTCCGTAGAGGTCACGTTTCCTGCCGCCGACGGCACGACGAAGCGGTTCGTGGTGTCGCCCCGTGGGACGTGTGTTCTTCTCGCCGACACCCGCGAGGATTCGTTCAACTCCTCGGTCGCACCCGAGGAGATCGCGGCCTCTCTTCAGGAGCAAACGCCCGGGTGACGAGGCGGGCGAACGCTGGGCTCGCGAACGCCTACGTCGTGACGACGCAGTTGGTCGTGCCGAACTCGTTGGGCTCGACGTCGTCGGCGTCGTCCTCGTTAATCCAGCCGTCCTCGTCGCTGTAATACCGAAAGGCGAAACGGTGATCTTCGGGAAGCTTGACGTTGGTGCTGTAGGTTTGATTGCTGCGCCGGACGAACCGGTGCTCTCCAGGGGTCCAGTCGTTGAAGTCGCCAACCACCGAAATATCGCCGTCGTATGGGTGATCCTCCGGAAGGACGAATGTGACCTTGACGCGGTCGCTGGTTCGCTTATCTACCTTCTCAATCATGATCGGGTCGTGGTGAGGTTTGTGAATGGGAACCGAAGTACAAGCGTTCAAAACAAGGAGACGGGGCCTCGTACGCCTCAGCTTACGAAGAGGAAATAACATTTGAGAAATTGCACGGTTCCCGAAAAGCGCTTCCTTCGATTCTTTTTCGCAAGAGGTGAGTCGGTCACCACTCCCGGCCTCCCTTCCTCCCGGAAGATTTTCCGTTCCCAACGCCTTATGATCGACCGTCTTACCATTATCGGCACCGGCCTTATCGGCGGCTCCCTGGGGCTCGTGTGGGCCCAGCGCCGTCCCGACATTACAATTGTGGGCCATGACCGGCCCGAGGTGCTAGAGCAAGCCGAGGAGCGGGGGGCGATTGACAAAAAGGCCGGCGATCCCGTAACGAGCGTGGTGGACAGCGACCTCGTGGTTCTTGCCACGCCGGTTGCCACGACGCTTCGCCTTCTCGACACCATTGCTCCCCACCTCCCCGACGGCTGCCTCGTAACCGACGTCGCCTCTGTGAAGCAGCCGGTGATCGAGCAGGCCCACGATGTCTTGCCGGATCAGGTCGGCTTTCTGGGCGGTCATCCCATGGCTGGGGCAGAGCACAGCGGGATTGACCACGCCGATCCGCTGCTCTTCGAGAACGCCGTCTACAGCCTGTGCCTGCCCGACGACACCGACGAGGAGGCCCTGGAGGGATCGCTGTCTCCGCTTGTTGACCTCCTGGAGACGACAGGGGGGCGACCTCTGGTGTTGGAGGCGAAGCGGCACGATCGGCTTGTTGCGGCGGTCAGTCACGTCCCGCAACTCTTATCCGTGGCCCTCGTCAATCTCGTCGCAACCACCGAGGACGAGGAGGATCTGGCCCTGCATCTCGCCGGGGGCGGATTTCGGGACATGACCCGCATCGCCGCGTCGCCCTTCAAGATGTGGCGGGACGTGCTGGTGGGCAATGAGGGCGCGATCCACGACGCCCTGAGCCGCTTCCGTCGCCACCTCCGAGAGATTCGTAACCGACTCATCGAAGAGGACCTGGACGCACTCGAAGAGACCTTCGACGAGGCCCAAGAGGCCCGGGCGGCCATTCCCGGGGACAGCAAAGGCTTTTTGCATCCGCTCTCTGACATTTACGTGCGCGCCTCCGATGAGCCGGGCGTCCTCCATGACCTGACGGGCCATCTCGTGGACGCCGACATTAACCTCAAAGACATTGAACTCCAGGCCATCCGCGAGGGAACGGGAGGGACCTTTCGGCTGGCGTTCGAGGACGGCGCAGACGCCGAGGCAGCCGTCACGGTGCTCTCGGACGCCGGATACGACGCCTGGCGACCGTGACGCAGTAAAATCATTGCCCCTTCGTTGATAAAACTACCGCCGTCGGGTATCATGGGACGTCATGAAGCCGTTTGGTGAATTGACGGGAAGCCGAGACACAGTGGGCAAAGTTGCAAAGCGGCGCTCAAGTGCGCCTTGTGGCGGGGGCCGAGCGAGAACGAGGTCATGTCCCTGATGAGCCATCAGGCGAATGTAGAAGCCATTTTGCGCTGGGAGTGTGGGAGAAAAGACGGCTTCGCATATTGGCGTCGTTCGAATGGGCACGGACACCAACGAAATACGCAATCCAAAATCTTTCCCCCTCGCTCCTTCCTCCTCCTCGTCTCCTCCCAATCACCCGCGCCCCATGGCCGATCAAGCCACGTCTCTTCAGACGACACCCCTCCACGCCGTCCACGACGACCTCGGCGCCCGCATGATGGCGTTCGGCGGGTTCGAGATGCCCGTGCAATACTCCGGCATCATCGAGGAGCACATGGCCGTCCGGCAAGACGCCGGCCTGTTCGACGTGAGCCACATGGGCGAAGTCCTTATTCGTGGCGATCGGGCCTTCGACTTCGTTCAGCACCTCGTCACCAACGACGCTGCCAATCTCTACGACGGCCGGGCGATGTACACCGTCCTGTGCACGCCGGACGGGGGCATCATCGACGACGGCATCGTGTACCGGCGAGCCGAGGATCATTATGTGATGGTGCTCAATGCCGCCAACACGGAGCGGGACCTGGCGTGGATGCACGACCACAATCCGATGGATGCTACTCTCCAGGATATTTCTCGGGAGACCGCCCTTCTCGCCCTTCAAGGCCCGAAGGCGCTCGACATTGCACAACCGTTCCTCGACGACGATCTCGACGACCTATCGTTTTACCACTTCTGGAAGCGGAGCGACGGGGCGTTTCTGGGCTGCGACGATGCCCTCATTTCTCGGACCGGATACACGGGGGAGCCGGGCCTGGAGCTCTACGTGCCGGCCGATCAGGCCGAACACGTCTGGACGACCCTCCTCGACGCGGGCGAAGAGCACGGCCTGAAGCCGGCAGGGCTCGGCGCGCGCGACACGCTTCGCCTCGAAGCCGGGCTGTGCCTCCACGGAAACGACATCACGGAAGAGACCAACCCGTACGAGGCGGGCCTCGGGTGGCTGGTGAAGCTCGACAAAGGAGCATTCATCGGTCGATCGACGCTTCAGGAGATCCAAGAGGAAGGCCCCGAACGCAAACTCGTCGGCTTCGTGGCCACCGAGCGGGGCATCCCCCGGGCCGACCACATGCTCCAGTCCGCAGACGGCGAGACCATTGGGGTCGTGACGAGCGGCACCCAGTCCCCCATCCTCGACGCGGGAATTGGGCTCGGCTACGTGCCCAACGACCCCCGCTACACGGAGGCCGGGCGCCCCCTGCAGGTGGCAAGCCAGCGCCGCTCCTTCGAGGTGGAGGTAGTCGACCCTCCGTTCCATACCGAGCATTGACGCTGCGCCCCAGTTCTCACCGAGCTGTGCAAGCGTCCCTGGACGCATGGGCGTGTGGGCGTGTTTGGGGGTGGGCGCGTTGGGAATAGGATTCTCGTCCTCCTACGCTTTCTCCTAAGCGCTCTCTCGGCCATTCTCCCTCTCACCCATTCTCCCACGCTACGCACTCCAAACACCCATACGCCCGTCCGCACCTCCCGAACTGTCCGACCCGTTTCTGCAATGGACGCCGAAGTCTTTTTAACACACTCTAGCATCTCAGAAGGAGACGTTCAGGACCGGACGGTCGTCGTAATCGACGTGCTTCGCGCCTGCTCAACCATCGTGACCGCCCTCGACCGGGGGGCCCGTGCCGTATTGCCCGTGCTCGACATGGCGCAGGCCGGAAAGCTGGCGACCAACCTCGACCCGGACGTGTATCGCCTCGGCGGGGAACGCGGCGGGGAGAAGATTGAAGGATACCATCTCGGCAATTCTCCGCGGGAATACACCGAGGAGAGCGTGGAGGGGCGCGACGTGATCTTGAACACCACCAACGGCACTCGCGCACTCGCGCAGGCCACGGAGGCCGATCACCTGGTGGCGGCGTGTTTCCTGAATGCGGGCCAAGTCGTCAACTTCATTCAGCGCCACACCGATGCTGTCACCATCGTGTGTGCGGGACACCGGAACCGCCCATCCTTGGAAGACACGCTCTGTGCCGGGCTCCTTCTCGATCGGCTCTGGGAGGGGGAAGAGCCCTATCCGGTGACCGACTCCGCACACACGGCACACACCCTCTACCACACAGATCGGGAGGATCTCGACACCGCACTCCGGGGCGCCAACCATGCGGAGCAACTCGCCAGTCAGGGCTACGAGGAGGACCTGGACTACTGCTTCCGGATCGACGCAATGTCGGCACTTCCTTACTACACGGAAAATCGCCTCCGTCTGTACGAGAATATTTCAGACTGAGATGCGGCCACAGCCGGGTGGAACACGAGAAGATCGTTGCATTTCTGCACCGTTCCGGGCACTTTACTGTTGACGCGGAATCCCCTCGGACAGTGAATACACATGTGACGAGGGCCTCGTCCATCTTCTTCCCCTCGCATCCGCTCTTGCTACCTGCTCCTTCGGTCGTATGGCTGGCTCGGGCTCCAACACGAAGACAGATGGAGAGGGCGCGGTCTTCCTGATCCCTCCACGCCGGAAGGTGGAGATTTTTGGATTGGTGCTCATGGTGCTGGGCCTCCTTCTTTCTCTTGCCTTCCTCTCCTACCACCCCGAGGACGTCTCTGTTCTTCGTTCAGCCCAGCTGAGCGAAGCTCTGCTTCAGCCGCAGAACGCCCCCACCGAGGTGCCCGTCCAGAACCTTCTTGGGCTTCTCGGTGCCCAACTAGCTCAGGGACTTATTCCTGGCTTTATCGGCTACGGCGTTCTCCTCCTCAGTAGTCTCCTCATGGTGTGGGGCTATGTGGTCTTCCGCCGCGCTTCCCCCCGCCGACTGCTCTATCCGTCCGTCCTCACGGTCCTCTCGGCCTTCGTGCTCGCCTGCCTGATGGGCTGGTTCGACCACACTCTCGAGGCCTCGCTCACGGCCTGGGCCGGAACCGTCGGCATCGGCACCGCGGGCTGGCTGCAAAACGTGTTCGGCGAGGTGGGGTCGTTCATTCTCCTCTTCCTCTCCGTCGCGGTGATGCTCCTGTTGGTGGTGGACCACGACATTCAGCGAACGGTGGATCGGGGCATCGAGGCTGTGCAGGCGATCGTGGCCGGCATGGCCGCGCTGGGCGCGTACATGAGAAAACAGTGGTCCTTGACACGGGCTCACTCGAATACCCGCCCAGCCCGTGCAGGCGATGCGGACGCTTCCGACGAACCGGAGTCGTCCGTCACGCCATCGTCTTCCGCTGCCGAATCCTCCCCCCCCGAACCGCGTCCTGCGGACGACGTGGTCGAGCCTCCCCCAACGCCCCCGAAGACGACGGCTCCGGATGAGCCCTCGGAGCCCGACACGGAGGATCGTCCCGTGCGTCGCAATGATCTGTTTCGTTCCGAGGCCGACCTCACGCCCCCGGCGGCGGACGAGAAGACAGATGCGCCCTCCAGACCGGAGGAAAACGAATCAGATTCTGCCGCAGCCGACTCGGCGTCCTCGGCGCCTCCCCCCGAAGAGACCCGGAACTCTTCTTCCTCTGCATCCGACTCTCCCTCCCCCTCGTCCGACGAGCGCTCAACTGTCGAAACGACCGACGGTGATGCCCCTCGGGAGGAGCTTGCGGACGACGTGTCGATGACGGTGCAGGGACAGGTCGAGGAGGAGACGACCGACGAAATCAACCGGTCCCCCGAAACGCCCGAGGACTTCGAGTACGAGCCGCCCTCCCTGGATCTCCTCAACGAGTCCGCCCACGACGACGCCACGATCGACCGAGAGGAGCACGAGAAGAACAAGCGAATCCTCCTCGACAAGCTCGACATGTACAACATCGAGATCGAGGAGATCAATGCCGTCGTGGGCCCCACGGTGACCCGCTACGAGCTTACCCCCGCGCCCGGCGTCAAGGTCAGTCGCATCAAGTCACTCGAAGACGACCTGGCGATGGCGATGGCGGCGCCCGGCGTTCGGATGATTGCCCCCATTCCGGGCAAGTCTGCCGTCGGGGTCGAGATTCCGAACCGGAATCGAGAGCTGGTGCGCCTCCGCGACGTGATTGGCACCACGAAGTTTCAGGACACCGACCTGGAGCTCCCTCTCCCGCTCGGAAAGACGATCGAGGGCGGGGTGTACCTGGACGACCTCACGACGATGCCGCACCTCCTCATTGCCGGCGCCACCGGGTCCGGCAAGTCGGTGGGCCTCAATGCCCTCATCACCGGCCTCATCTACGCCTGCCACCCAGCGAACCTCCGGTTCGTCATCATCGACCCGAAGAAGATTGAGCTCCAGCAATACACGCCGCTCGAAACTCAGTTCGTGGCGGTGCCGGAGGACATCGATCAGACCGTGATCACCGACGTGGACGAGGCCTCCGGCGTCCTCAAGAGCGTAGAGCGCGAGATGGAGACCCGCTACGACCTTCTTTCGGACGCCAGCGTGCGCGACGTTACGGGCTACAACGAGAAGTTCCAGGCCGGCGAGCTCGACCCCACGGAGGGCCACCGGCACATGCCGTACCTCGTCGTGGTGGTCGACGAGTTGGCCGACCTCATGATGGCGGCGGGCGACGACGTGGAGGGGCCCATCTCTCGGCTCGCCCAGATGGCCCGGGCCGTCGGCATCCACCTCGTCCTGGCCACACAGCGGCCCTCAGTCGACGTCATTACGGGGCTCATCAAGGCCAACTTCTCCTCCCGAATCGCCTTCGAGGTGGCCTCGCGAGTCGACTCGCGCACGATCCTGGATCAGGGCGGGGCCGAGGACCTCGTCGGGAACGGCGACATGCTGTTCCTGAGCGGCAGTGACCTCCGACGCCTGCAGGGGCCGTTCGTCAGCGTGGAGGAGGTCGAGACGGTCGTGGAGCACGTGGCCGACCAGCCCGGCGTGACGCCCTACACCCTTCCCTCTCTCCAGGACGCCGGCCACGGGCCGGACGAGACCCTGGGCGTAGAGGACACCGACGACAAATTCGAGGAGGCCGCGCGGGTCATCATTCGCCGACAGCAGGGCTCGGTGTCGCTCCTCCAGCGCAAGCTGGCCGTGGGCTACACCCGCGCCGCCCGGATTGTGGATCAGCTCGAAGAAGCGGGCATTGTGGGCCCCTTCAACGGCACGAAGGCCCGAGAGGTGCTCGTGGACGATGAGGAGGAACTGGATGAATTGCTCCACGGAGACGACTCGGAAGAAACGGAGCCGGATGCTGAGAATTTGTCATAGTTTTTCTTTCGTACTTCGTATTGCGGAGTGTATAGGAACAAGGCTCACCACTCGATACGCAATACGGAATACGCAATATGAAATACGCCTGCTGTACACTTCAGAAGCTGTTTGGTGGATTAATGTTCAGCCGACACGAGCGAAGCGACTGACGAGCCCTGCGAGTAGACACAGTGGGCGAAGCCGCAAAAAGGTGCCCGAACGAACCCTGTAGCGGGGGCCGAGCGAGAGCGAGGTCATGCCCATGGTGAGCTACCGGGTGAGTGAAGAAGCCTTTTTGCGCGAGATCCACGAAGTCGCAGGCCACAGAGCGTCCGCCAAACAGCTTCTCATTCTGCCAATCTCGTCTTCCCACCCTCAATCCTCTCAAATGGATCCCACGTTTCCCACCATCGGCATCCTTGGCGGCGGCCAGCTGGGCAAGATGATGGCGGCCGAAGCGGTGCGCATGGGCATCGAGACCAAGCTCTTGTCCCCTAAGGATGCGGGCCCCATGCGTCCGTACGCGGGGGCCCAGGTCGGGGACTGGACCGACCCGGACGTTCTGCGCTCGTTTGTCTCCGACTGCGACGTGATCACCGTCGAGAGCGAGTGGGCCCCGGCCGGCGCGGCGGCCGACGTGTTGCCCGACGACACTGCGCTCTGGCCGTCGACGGCGACCCTGTCTCTCATCAAGGACAAGGGCGTCCAAAAACAGCACCTTGCCGATGCGGGCTGTCCGGTGCCCGAGTTCGTCCGCTGCAACACGATGGAGGACGCTCTCGACGCGGCGGAGGCCTATGGCTATCCCGTCGTGCTCAAGCAATGCCGAGGCGCCTACGACGGGTACGGCAACGCCACGGTCCACTCTGTGGAGGCGCTGCGGGAAGCCTGGCCGAACCTTGCCGACGACGGGCTCATGGTGGAAACGTTCGCGGACTTTACGCGGGAGCTGGCCGTGCAAGTGGCCCGCCGGCCGGGCGGCGAGCAGGTCGTCTATCCCGTCGCCTACACCGAGCAGCGCGACCACCGCTGTCACGCCGTGGAGGTACCGGCGGACATCGATGAGGGGGTTGCTGAGGAGGCCCGCGACCTCGCCCAGGCGGCCGTCGAGGCCGTCGAGGGGGTCGGCCTCATTGCTGTCGAGTTGTTCGAAATGCCAGACGGTGATCTCCTGGTCAATGAACTCGCGCCTCGCCCCCACAACACTGGGCACTACTCCATCGAGGGCAGTGACACGTCTCAGTTCGAAAACCACGTGCGGGCCATTCTGGACTGGCCCCTCGGCTCCACGGCCCTGCGCCAGCCCGTGGCCGTGATGGTGAACGTGCTGGGTCGCCGCGAGGGCACCCCGCCGCGCAGCACCGGCCTCCCCCGAGCGCTGGACACGGACGGCGTCTCCCCGCACATCTACGGCAAGCCGGATGTCCGGCCTGGCCGCAAGATGGGGCACGTCACTGCTCTTGGAAGCAATCGGGCTGACGTGCGGAAACGGGCCGAAATGGCCGCAGGTGCGATTGAGCTGTAGCGTCGTGCCCCTCCTTCGTCCGATCCGATCCTGTATTTACAAGTGCCCCGCTAGATCGCTGCACGGGGTCAATTTTTCGTGTTACGTATTTCGTATTGCGTATCTCTTTCCTCCGGACCACTTACGCAATACGCACTACGCAATACGCAACCCCCGCACTCCCGGCGCTCGCCGTTCCCTTTTCATCCAAATACCCATTTACTCCCAACTCCACATGCCTTCCCCAGCTCCCCCCGTCGGCATCGCCATGGGCAGCGATTCCGATCTGCCCGTCATGGAAGACGCCGCGGAGGTCCTCGACGAGTTCGACGTGTCCTACGAAATGCGCGTCCTTTCGGCCCACCGCACTCCCGGCGTGATGAAGGAGTACGCCGAAACGGCCCACGAGCGGGGCGTGCAGGTCATTATCGCCGGGGCCGGGGGCGCCGCTCACCTTCCGGGAATGCTGGCTGCCAGCACCCCCCTTCCCGTCATCGGCGTGCCCGTCCAGACGAGCACAATGAGCGGGATCGACTCCCTCCTCTCCATCGTGCAGATGCCGGGCGGCGTCCCCGTCGGCTCGGTGGCCATTAACGCCGCAGACAACGCGGCCCTGCTGGCCCTGCAGATCCTTGGGACGGAGGATCCATCCGTGCAGGAGCAGATGGTCGCGTACAAGGAGAACCTCACCGAGAAGGTGGAGGCGATGGATGAACGCGTCCACGAGCAATCGAGCCTCAACTGAGCTCCGGACTCCTCTTCCACAACGTTGTTTCCAGAATGGGTGTCCCCAAGCGTGTAGTCGGTCTGGTGATCCTCCTGATCATCGGAGCTAGACCGACCCTCCCAGCCGTTGCGCAGCAACGCGCACCGCTTCCGTCCGAGCAGCACGCCTCTGCCCAGCCCCCCTCCGCCGTCGCAGTAGAGACGCTGCCGTCCGTGGACGCGTCGGCGCTCCGGGCCGAAGATCGGGCGCGTTCTGATCGGGTTGGCCCGTATCGATACGGGAAGACCATCGAGACCAACGTTTCCCCCGATCGCGACGGAACGTGGGAGCAGCTCTCGTCGGGAGAGTGGCTGTGGCGCCTTCGCATCCAATCCCGGGACGCCGTCTCGCTGAGCGTCGGCTTCACGCAGTTTCAGCTTCCTGCCGGCGCAGCTCTTTACGTACATGGCCCCGGAAACACGGCGGTCCATGGGCCCTACACGGCGGCGGATGCCACGGCAGGGCAGCACTGGACCCCCCTCATTCGGGGCGAGGAGCTGATCCTTGAACTGGTAGTGCCCGCCGATCGTCGTCCAGGGGTCAGACTTAAGATTGGGAAGACCGTGTACGGGTACCGGTCGCTCCCCGGCCGCGGAAACGCTGTGCCCTCGAAATCGGGAAGCTGCAACCTCGACGTGGCGTGTGAGGAGGCCGATCCCTGGCGCGAGCAGGTCCGCTCGGTCGGGCGGTACACGTTCGAATCGAACGGCTCGACGTTCCTCTGCTCGGGGGCCCTGATCAATAACACCGCGGAGGACGGGACTCCGTACCTTGTGACGGCCGAGCATTGCATTTCCACCCCGGAGGAAGCCACCACGATGGTTTTTTACTGGAACTACCAGAACGA
>PXTN01000101.1 GCA_003022565.1 Bacteroidetes bacterium QS_3_64_15
GCCATTGCGTCCCGCGTCGTGCAGGCCGCGAAGGCCCGGCGGGCGCGTCGGTCGGCCTCGGGGGGAAGTGGGGGGCGGTCCGGCTCCAAGAATCGCCTCAAGCTGCCGGGCAAGCTGGCGGACTGCTCGTCGAGCACGGCCAGTGAGTGCGAGCTGTTCATCGTAGAGGGCGACTCGGCGGGCGGCTCGGCGAAGCAGGCCCGCGACCGCAAGACCCAGGCCGTCCTGCCGCTCCGGGGGAAGGTGCTCAACGCCGAGCAGGCCACCCTCGACCGCGTGCAGAGCAACAAGGAGCTCTCCAACATCGTGCAGGCGCTCGGATGTGGCCTGGAGGAGAACCTCGACCTCTCCGACCTCCGCTACCACAAGATCATCCTGTTGATGGACGCGGACTCGGACGGGCATCACATCGCCACGCTCCTGCTCACCTTTTTCTACCGCTACATGCGGCCCCTCATCGAGGGGGGATTCATCTACATCGCGCAGCCCCCCCTGTACCGCATTGAGGCGGGGCAGGACACCCATTGGGCGCTCGACGAGCCCGACAAGGAGCGCATTCTAGACGAGATCCGGGGGGATGGCCGCAACCCGAACGTCGACATCCAGCGCTTCAAGGGACTCGGCGAAATGATGCCCGACACGTTGGACGAAACCACCCTCTCGCCGGAGTCTCGCCGTCTTCTTGAAGTGAGCATTCCGGACACCGAGCGGATGGTGACGGAGCAGACGATCACCGAACTCATGGGGCGTGACAGCTCGGCTCGGTTCGAGTTCATCATGAAGCACGCCGCGGAAGCGGATGAGCTGGACGTGTGACGATCCCGCTTCTTAAGAACATCTCTTGTTGCTGGTTGGGATGGGCCTGCTCGGCGGATGTAGTCCTTCGGAGACGCCCGAGCGATCCGTGTCACTTCCGATGGAGTGGAGCCCGGTCGACTCCCTGAACGCGACGTTGCCCGATGGGGTGGACGTCTCGGCCGGACGAAATGATACGATTCCACTGCGCGCCTGGGCAGTTCGTGTCTCCGATCCACAACGCCATCGGGTGGAGCTGCACCGCTCGGACGAGCCGGACGGCGTGGAGCCGGTGTCTCGCTTCGCACAGCAGGGGGATGCATGCGTGGCCGTGAATGGTGGCTACTACGACCCCAACACCGATCCCATCGAGCCCGCCGGACTCGTCGTGGACGATGGGCGTCTGCTCACGCCACCCACAGACACCCTCCGACGTCACGGCACAGATTATCCAGTGGCCCGGGGCGCGTTGGGCGTCCGCGAGGACGGAACGGCGATGGTGACCTGGACGACGCGCCGCAACGACTCGTTGCTCGCTTGGCGCCGCCCGCCGCGACACCGCCCCGATGCCCGTGGCGCCCCTGCCGCCCCGAACGGCCGCGCATCCCTGGCGGGTCGAGGACGCGGTCGGGGCGGGGCCGGTGCTCGTCGTGGCGGGGACGACCGCTGTGACCGACGAGGCCGAGGTTTTTTTTGGCACCGGCATCCCGGACGTCCATCCCCGGACCGCCGCGGGCGTCACCGAAGCGGGTGGGCTCCTTCTCGTTGTCGTGGACGGCCGGCAGTCCATCAGCCGGGGCGTGGACCTCAATGAGCTCGCCCGGCTCCTGCGAGATCTGGGCGCGGTGGAGGCGGTCAATCTCGACAGGGGCGGCTCCTCGACCCTGGTGGTGCAGGGGCACCTGCTGAACCGGCCGACCGGCGGGACCACGCAGCGCGAAGTGGCCACCGCGGTGGGGGTGCAGTGTCACGACTCAGTCCCGGGTCGGTAAGGCGCCAGACCTTTGCCGACCGGCCCCAGGCTGGTGCTCCGCGAAGCTATTCGCCGCTGCGCAGGGTCTGGTCAAAGAATGACGCTGCGGACCGGTAGGCCCGGAGCCAGCTCTCGTGCAGCAGGAAGCCGTGCACTTCGTCGGAGAAGACGAGCGTTTCGTGGGGCACATCGTGCGTGCGGAGGGCCCCGACGAGGTCAACCGTTTCGCTGAAGGGCACGTTGCGGTCGTCGTCCCCATGGATGAGCAAGACCGGCGATTCCCAGTCTTCGATGTCCGACATTGGCGACGACTCGAAGGCCCGCTGACGGGCGGCCTCTTTCTCAGATGGCGGATAGTGCCGGGCAATGTCCTCCCGGATGGCGGTCCAGTCGTGGACGCCGTGGAGATCCACGCCGGCCGCGAAGAGATCGGAGGCCCGAGCGAGGCCGAGCGCCGTCAGGTAGCCCCCGTACGAGCCGCCCCACAGGCCGATGCGGTCGGGGTCAACGTCCGCTCGCTGCTGGAGGTACAACCCGGCGCCGAGGGCGTCCTTGAACTCGCTGGCCCCGCGCGGTCCATACTCCAGCGCCTCTCGGAATTCCAGTCCGTACCCGATGCCACCCCGGTAGTTGACGGCGAGCACGACGTAGCCCTGACTGGCGAGGTACTGGTTGAGGGAATACGCGTTGTGGTAGTAGCCCCGGTAGTGAAAGCCGAGAAGCATTTGCCGGCGCGGGCCGCCGTGAAAAAAGATGATCGCGGGCCGGGGGGCGTCGGGCGCGAGATTGGGCGGACGAAAAAGCTGGCCGTGAATCGTTTTCCCGTCGGTAGCCGAGAAGGTGACGGGGACTGGAGTCACCAGTTCAGACTGCGGAACCGTCTGCGTCTCAGCGTCGGCCGTGAGACGTTGACGCTCGGCCCCATTCGGGCGCACCTCGGGGTGGGCGGGCGTCCGCGCCCCAGAGGCCAGGAAGGCGACGTCCTGGCTCGCCGCCGTCACGACGGGCGCCCACTCAATGCCGCTTCCATTCGTGACGGGGGTTGGGGACCCTTCGCTTACAGAGACGCGCCACAGGTGTCGGCGGTGGACGTCGCCCTGGTTTGAAGCGTAGATCAGGTGGTCCCGGTCCGGCGCCATCGTGACGAACTGCACCTCGAACGGACCCGTGGTGAGGGAAGTCGCTTGGCCCCCGTCGGCGGAAACCGAATACAGGTGCAGCCATCCGGTTTTTTCCCAGGGAAAGACAATGCGGTCGCCGGCTCCCCAAAAAAGTTGGTTCTCGGCGCGGGTGGATTGAAACGCGCTTCCTGGGCCCGCATCGGCGGTCCAGACCGTCCGGCTCTCCCCCGTGTCCAGGGTTACCACGTGAATCGACCAGGGCAGTGCTGTTCGGTCGGGGCTGTAGTCCGGGTCTTCCTCGTGCGGGACGCGAAGGAACGCAATTCGGTTGCCGTCGGGGCTCCAGACCGGGTTCGAGTCGTGGTCGACACTGGAAGAGAGGTACCGGAGGCGCATTGCGTCGAGGTCGTAAACGCCCACGAAGCTGTGGTCGCCTCGGTCGCTGACGAACGCCAGTCGGTCACCACTGGGAGACCACCGGAGGTCTTCGGCGTCGCCGCGGATGGCGAAAAGGCGGGCCGGGTTGGTCGTGTCGGCGAGCGGGAGCGGGACGGCCCAGACCTGTCCGTTGCGCAGAAAGGCGAGGTGTGAGCCCGAGGGAGCAACTGTGGGCGCGTGGCCGGTCCCGATCTTCTGCGGGGCACTGCCACGGATGGACACGCTCCACACGGCGCGCTCCGCCGGATCCGGTCGACTTCGAGGATTCGCGTGCACCCCGTTCCGATTCGGCGCCCCGCCCCGGACGTAGACGATCTGCTCGCCGTCCGGCGTGAACGTGACCTCTCCCATCCGCTGTCCATCATCGCCCTCGGCCGCGACGACCCGGCGGGCCTGATACGACGGCCCGGCGGCGGTCCAGAGGCTCCGGATGCCCTCCTTGTTTTGCACCCATGCGACCCGATCGCCGGTGGGTGCCGCCGTCAGGTCGGAGGGAAAGGGGGCACTGAGAATTTCCTCGATCGAGAATGAATCTTGGGCCTGGGCGGGGACCCCCAAGAGAAGGAGCACCCCGACAAGAAGCGGCCCGACGCGCCAGGTACGAAGCGTACGGGGGAAACAGGGCATTTGAGGGACGCTGGCTGAGTGAATGAATCTTGGCGGGGAGAGCGGGATGAGAAGACATCCGACGAACGTCCTGCAGGGGGAACAAAATCTACCAGTCGGCCCGGACAACGTCGACCGCCGGTCGAGCGGACGGAACGAGCGCCCCTGTGAAACCCCGTGGAAAGTCCGTTCTCTGGCTCCCCGCTGCCTGAGCCTGCTGAACTATCGGAGGATGCCGAAGTAATTGGACATGGTAGAAAATTCCTGACACAGGCTCGTAGCTCAACTTGGTAGAGCAACGGACTCTTAATCCGTGAGTTGGGGGTTCGAATCCCCCCGGGCCTACTTTCTGAGCCCCGCCGAAACGTCCCTGAGCGCCGTTAAGCGGCGATCTCGGGGGCGTTTTTTTGTTTGGCCCCAATGGTGCCCTTGCGCTTAGATGCACCGAAAAGAAGAAGTTTGGTCAGTATGTGGTCAGTCGCTGACCGTGGGACGACCGATCACTCCCCGAACGTCTCTTCCATTGCCCGATTGAGCGTCTCTGGGGCGAGGTGGCTGTACTTCTCGGTGACGTTTCGATCCGAGTGTCCGAGAATGGCTTGGATGTGGCGCATTGGGACGCCGCGCATGGAGAGCCACGAGCCGGTGGTGTGGCGGAGGCTGTGGAAGTGGATCCGTTCGTCCAGGTCGGCCTTGCGGGCCATGTCCTTGAACCGAGTGGTCACACGGCTCGCCCGGATGGGCTCGCCGTCCCGATCATTGAACACGAGGCCCTCGGCCTCCATCGGAACGACGGTCACCCGACCATCGGCCAGACTGACGCTCTCTTCGCCGGACTGGGGCAGGCCCAAAGCGTCGATCCAGTCAGGAGGAAGGGTCAGGGCGCCATTGTACCCCGTGTCGATCACAGCATCAAAGGACTGCGCGCCGTCGGGGCCGCGGATCTCCAGCGACAGGGCCGGTTCCCAATCCGCAGTAAAGAATCCAGTGGTCATTCCTCGCCTTCCTCCCGAAGGCGCCCTCCGAAGTGATGCGTGATGCGGCTGCCGACGCGGCGGAACCAGATTCGCCCCTGGGCGTCCGGGTGTCGCTCTACCAGCCGGTTTGCAGCAGCGCGCTGGTTGGCGTCGATCTCAAAGTCTTCCGACTCGACGTCGATGGCGACGTACTTGTGAGGGTCTTCGTCTTCGACCTGGGGCCGGACCACCCGATCGAAGATCTCCTCCCCGCGCTCGGCGAGCTCCGATATCTCTTCGGACATGGGACTGTGGAGAGGTTGAGAAGGGATTGGACCCTCCTTTACGCCGTCGCGTGCGTTTCTTTCCGCAGGGACTCGAATGGAGATGAATCGTCGAGGGCGGAGTCATAAGTCCGCAGTCGACTTCCCAATTATAGCCTCGCTCAGAGGGGAAATCGACCTGTTTGGTCAGCATACGGTCAGCCGGTTTTCGAAAATCGGCCGTAGCAGGCGTTGAAGCCCGATTTTTGCTCCAGCCGGGACGTACTCCTAATCCGTGAATTGGGGGCTCGAATCCTCCCGGGCCTACGTTTTGAGCGCACCGGACCGCGGCTCGTCGCTACCTATGTCGCCGACGAGTCGCTTCCGCGTGTCCGGCAAACGGAGCCCTTCTCGCTGGTCTCTGTGCCTCGGTACCTGTCGACGTCGTCCTTCTCGACGATGGGACCGGCGCGGACGACGACGGAGATCCCGAACGGATCAACGAAATCCGCCGGTCGTAGCACACCCCATCATGTCCTTGGAGATCAAAGAGGACCTCGCGTCTTCCCCGCAGGAATGTGTTTGCCGATTTATGCCGTATCCCAAGCAAATGGTCGAGCCGATGCGCGAGGAGCTGACCCAGCTCGGTGTCAAGGAGCTGCGTACGGCCGACGAGGTTGATGCCGCCTTTGACGAGGCACAGGACGAAACGATGTTGCTCGTCATTAACTCTGTGTGCGGCTGTGCCGCCGGCAATGCGCGGCCCGCCGTGGCCAAAGCGCAGGAGGCCACCGATCAGCAGCCGGATCGCTACGTGACGGTGTTTGCCGGCCAGGACCTGGAGGCCACGGAACGCGCCCGGGAGTACCTGGCGGGCATTCCTCCGTCCTCGCCCTTTTTCGCCCTCTTCCGCGACGGCGAGCCCGTGTACCTGGTGGAGCGAAAACACATTGAGGGGCGGAACGCCAACGTCATTGCGGGCGACCTGGTCGAGGCATTCGAGACCTACTGCACCGACGAGGACCCGCCCGCCGACGCCCCCACGCGGCCCGCCGTCACAGAGTCGGGAGGTGGCAACGGGCTCCCGTCCTCCTTCCAGTCCATCACGTAAGTGACCAAGCGGGTCCACCCCGCACATGGTCGTGCCCTGGGCGTGTTGGCAGGCCCGTCTGGACTCTGCGCGTCTCGTTTCGATCCTCCCCGTTGCATGATTGATGCCGACTCTTCCACCGAGCCCCCGCCGTCCCCCACGCTCGACGAGGCCGCGGAGGCCATTATTTTCGCGGCCGACGAGCCGGTGGCCCCCGATCGGATTGCGCAGATTGTCGCGGACGTGACCGGCCGGTCTCAGCCGTCCGACGATGAGGTGGCCGCCGCGGTCGACCGATTGAACGACGCGTACGCCGAGCAGGGCCGGGCATTCGAAATCAAGTCGTGGGCCGGGGGGTACCGGATGGTGACCCACTCCTCGCTCGCGCCCTTCGCAAAAACCTACTACGTGGAGGAGCAAGAGACGAGTCTCTCCCGCTCCCTCATGGAGACGCTCGCCGTCATCGCGTACCGACAGCCCGTCACGCGTCCCGAGGTCGACTTCGTCCGGGGCGTGAACTCGGACTACGCGATCCGGAAGCTCCTCGAGATGGACCTGGCAACCGTAGAGGGCCGCGCGGATTCGGTCGGTCGGCCCTTGCTTTACGGCACCACCGATCGCTTTCTGGAGCAGTTTGGCCTCGATGAGTTGGATGATCTGCCGACGCTCCGGGAGGTCGAAGACTTGCTCGACGACCCTGCGTTCGACGACGAACGCGCCAAGCTTCTCCAGCTCGACCGGGAGGAGGGCATCTCGGTCGACATGCTCGACGCGGACGTGGCGGAGAGACCTGAAGAGAACAACGACTGACTTCGAGGAAAAGGCGTCCCGCCGCGACGCCTCAACGCCTCAAACCTCCCCACTATTGACATGACACCCCACGACGACCGGACCGAGCGGGAGGGTATGCGGATCAACAAATACATCTCGCACGCCGGCGTCTGCTCCCGCCGCGACGCCGATCAGCTCGTGGAGCAGGGCCGTGTTGCGATTGACGGGGAGACGGTCACCCAGCATGGCACGCGAGTGCACGAAGGTCAGACGGTGACGGTGGATGGGGAGGAGGTGTATCCCCTCGAGTTTGAGTACATTCTGCTGAACAAGCCGAAAGACACGATCAGCACCACCGACGACCCGAAGGGCCGCCAAACTGTGCTCGACGTGATCGGGGTGCCGCACGACAATCCCTCCGGGGTCTTTCCCGTGGGGCGTCTGGATCGGAATACCACCGGCGTACTCCTCGTAACGAACGACGGCAATCTGGCCCACCGGCTCATGCACCCTCGGTTCGAGGTCTCTAAAATCTACTACGTCCGGACGCAGGACCGCGTGAAACCCCATCAGCTGGATCGACTAGGGCGAGGCGTCGAGCTCGACGATGGGGAGGCAGCGGCCGATCAGGTGGCCTACCTCGACCCGCAGAGCAAGACCGACGTGGCCCTGGAGCTGCACGAAGGGCGCAACCGCCAGATCCGCCGAATGATGGAGACCCTCGGCCACGACATTGTACAACTTGAGCGGGCCAAGTACGCTCATCTCACGGCGGACCCTCTCCAGCGCGGCGAGTGGCGCCGCCTAGATCCCCACGAAGTCCGCGAACTTTACAATCGCGTTGACCTGCAATAGCTCCTATCTATCCGATGACACAACCGGTCACGAACGGCATCCCCGACAGCGCGGCCGATGACAAGATCAAGACCGAGGGCCTCACCTACGACGACGTGCTTCTCGTGCCGGGGCACTCGACAGTGATGCCCCGCGAGGCGGACACGTCGTCTTGGCTGACCCAAAACATCAAATTGAACGTCCCCGTCTTGTCTGCGGCTATGGACACGGTCACCGAGGCCGACATGGCGATCGCCCTGGCCCGGCAGGGGGGCGCCGGCGTGCTGCACAAGAACATGCCGATCGAAGAGCAGGCCGCCGAAGTGCGCCGCGTAAAACGGTCGGAGAACGGCATGATCCTCGATCCGATTACGATTTCGCCGCACGACACGGTGCAGGATGCCCGCAATATGATGAGCCACTACTCCATCGGCGGCATCCCGGTCGTCGACGAGTCCAACAGGCTCGTCGGGATTGTCACGAATCGGGATGTCCGGTTCGAGTTGGAGGGCGACACCCTGATCCGCGAGATGATGACCGTCAACGATCTGGTGACGGTGCCGGTAGGAACGACCCTGGACGAGGCGGTGGAGGTGCTGCAAGACCACAAGGTTGAAAAGCTTCCGGTGGTCGACGACGAGGGCTACCTGAAGGGGCTCATCACGTTCAAGGACATCCGCAAGCGACGCAAGCACCCGAACGCCTGCAAGGACGATCACGGCCGCCTGCGCGTGGGGGCTGCCGTCGGGGTGACCCCGCAGGTGATGGACCGGGTTGCAGCCCTGGTGGAAATGGGGGTGGATTTCGTCGTGGTGGACACGGCCCATGGCCACGCTGAAGGTGTGCTCGAAACCATTCGGGGCATCTCATCGCGGTTCGAATCGGAAGTCGACATCGTGGCCGGCAACGTCGGAACGGCCGAGGGCGCGCGTGCGCTCATCGATGCAGGTGTCGACTGTGTAAAGGTTGGCATCGGACCGGGCTCCATCTGCACGACGCGGGTCGTCGCTGGTGTGGGGGTTCCCCAGCTCACGGCGGTCATGGAGTGTGCCGAAGAGGCCCGCCCAGACGGAGTTCCGGTGATTGCCGACGGAGGCATCAAGCAGACGGGGGATATTCCCAAGGCCCTCGCCGCAGGCGCCAGTGCCGTCATGATTGGTAGTCTCTTCGCCAGTGTGGAGGAGAGCCCGGGCGAGACAATTATTTACGAGGGGCGCAAGTACAAGAGCTACCGGGGCATGGGCTCGGTGGAGGCCATGGAAGATGGAAGCAAGGACCGATACTTCCAGGACGCCGAGGATGAGCTCCGCAAGCTCGTGCCCGAGGGGATCGAAGGACGGGTCCCGTACAGCGGCACCCTCAGTGAAGTGCTCCATCAGATGAAGGGGGGATTACAGGCCGCCATGGGCTATTGCGGCTGCGAGGAAACTTCCGACCTTTACGAGTCGGCTCAGTTCGTGCGCACCACCGCCGCGGGACTGCGCGAAAGTCATCCACACGACGTCGAGATCACGAAAGAGTCTCCCAACTACTACTCCAATTCATCGTCGCGGAGCGAGTAGCTCAGTGACACTCATTATCTCGATTGCTTGATTTTCCCATCGGTCTGTCCGGATGGCCAACCGCATTTCTCGAGTTCAGTGTCGGCTGGAGGAACTTGACGCCAATGCGTTGTTGCTCACGTCGTTACCCGACATCCGCTGGACCTGTGGGTTCACAGGATCGAACGGCCTTTTGATCGTCGGGCCTGAGTCGGCGCAGTTCGTTACCGATGGTCGCTACACGGAACAGGCCCGCGCCGAGGTCGCGGGTGCCGAGGTCCACATCGCTGAGAACGGCCTGTCCGATCTCGTGGACGAAGAGGGGCTTCTTGAGCCTTTCTCCAAGGTTGCCTTCCAGGCCGATTCCGTGAGTGTGGCCCGGCGAGACAACCTGGCCGAGACCCACGACACCGTTGAGTGGGTGCCCGCGACCACGGTGCTTACGGCGCAGGTGGCCTCCAAGGACCGCACGGAAGTGGAGCAAATTCGGGCCTCCCAGTCGATCACCGAGTCCGTCTTCGAGGCGGTGGTTGACTTCATCGAACCGGGCCTGACGGAGCGGGAAGTCGCCGCCGAAATTGTGTACCGGCACCTGAAGCAGGGCGCCGACTCGATGGCGTTCGACCCGATCGTCGCGTCCGGACCCAACGGGGCTCGTCCGCACGCCCGCCCGACGGACCGGACCCTCCAGGCGGGGGAGATGGTCGTCGTGGACATGGGATGCTTTCGGGAGGGATATGCGTCCGACATGACCCGAACGCTCGCGCTTGGCGATCCGGGACCCGAGGCGCGTCGCGGGTACGAGGCGGTGTTGCGGGCGCAGGAGGCGGCGCTCGACGTCGCACAGGCCGGCATGACTGGGAAGGGGCTGGATGGCGCTGCCCGCAATGTCCTTGAGAAGGCCGACCTCGATGACTATTTCTCCCATGGCTTGGGGCATGGACTGGGCCTTCAGATACATGAGTGGCCGCGGGTTTCTCGCACGGCGGACGACGAACTCCCAGAAGGGGCATGCGTGACCATTGAGCCAGGAGTGTACGTGCCTGAGCAGAACTACGGGGTTCGAATTGAGGACATTGTTGTCTTGCGCGCCGACGGAAGCGAAAACCTGACGCGATCCCCAAAGGAGTTGATGATGCTCTAGTGATCCAACCCTTGTCTAATGTCCGTTATTGCAAGAAAAATTTTCATGCCAGTGCTGCTGGTTCCGCTGGCGTCCCTGGGCATAGTCTCGGCCCTTCAGGCTCAACCCTCCCCTGATCCATCCCCGGAACTAATTGTCCGGGCGTCGTCGTCCGCCCCCACCGCGTTCGTTGATCGCCTCCGCAGCCCAATGGCCAAACAGGGACCGGACTCTCTCTTGGCGGGCGTCGTGTCGTCAACGTCCGTGCTGGCTTCTTCAGCGACGCCGGCAAAGAAATCAGACGAGCCAGCGATCTCGGCGTTTACGCTCACAGTGCAGGATTCAACGGCCCTCTCGGCGGTCAAATCCCGGCTGCGGCAGCGGTCGGAGGTTCAGTACGTACACCCCAACGTTGAATACTCTCTCGATGGCCACGGGGGGCGTGCTTCCTCGCCGGCGCCCGATTCGATTCTGGGTCCCGAGAACGCCTTTGCCGATAGCCTTGACCACCTCTCCGTCATCCGTGCGCTCGAAGGGTGGGAGGAGAGTGCGGGGATAGAATCGGTGAGTGTTGGAGTCGTGGACACCGGCATCTACTTCAGGCATCCAGACCTGGCCGGCCAGTTTTGGCAAAACCCCGACGAGACTCGGAACGGGACGGACGACGATAGAAATGGCTACGTCGACGACGTGGTGGGGTACGACTTCGTCGATCGTTCCAGTGCAATTCCGGAGGGGGAATACGAGGATCGCGACTCGGATCCCTCCCCGGACTCGCTCGGCTTCTTTTCGGGGCACGGCACGGCCGTGGCCGGCATCATTTCTGCGGCCGCGCCTGATTCGGAGAACGGTGCCGTCGGCGTAGCCCCCCGGACGCGCCTCGTTGCCCTCCGCGCCTTCGGGGCCGACGGGCGTGGACAGACGGACGACATTGCCGCGGCCATCGTGTACGGGGCGCAGCATGGGATTGATGTTCTCAATCTCTCGTTCGGACGCTCCCGCTCGGCACCCCTGCTCAAAGACGCCATCGAGTTTGCCATCCGTCAGGGGACGGTGGTGGTGGCCTCGGCCGGCAACGCAGGGGCGATCGACGACCCGCACTATCCATCGGACTACCCGAGCGTCGTCTCGGTCCTGTGGCTGGCGGAGGATGGGGAGGGAGTTCCCGACTTCAGCCGGAGCCAGACGATGAGCCGGTCCGCCAGAAAGATCTGTACGGACCGTCGGACGGCTCGTCCTTCTCGGCCCCTCAGGTGGCAGGCGCGGCGGCCCTGCTTCGCTCGGTCGATCCGACGTTGTCCCCAACCGCCGTCCAGAGCATTCTCACCAGCACGGCGGCCCCCATCGGCGGCGCCCCGTGGAACCATACGACGGGGGCGGGACGCCTCGACGTGGCCCGCGGCCTCCTCCGGTCCTACCCGGCGCAGACGACCCTCCACGCTCCCGCTCACAATGACGGCGTTCAGGGGACGGCGCCCCTGCCGGTCGTGGGCACCGCGCTCGATCCCAGCTTCAAGGAGTACGCGGTGTATTACGCGGAAGGGACTCGCAACCTCGACTCGCGTTCGGATCCCTGGGTGCGAATTGCGGGACCGTCCGAGACGCCTGCGCACCGGGATACGCTCGCCACCTGGGACGCTGCGTCCCTCGACGAGGGGGAGTATACGCTCCGGCTTGTCACGACCCTCACCGACGGGCAGACGATCGAAGACCGTCGTCGCGTAGTCATTGACCGAACCCCGCCCGCGGCGGAGGTGGAGTTTTTGGGCGCCGGCCGTGTGGACGGCGCGTGGGGCATCCTGGCCGACCTGGCATCCGACGATACGGTGCAGTCTGACATGGAAGTCCAGATTCGGGGCGAGACCGCCGTCCGTGAGGGCGAGTTCGCCTCCAGTCGGCAGGGCCTCACCTGGACGGACGAGACGGGGCTGGGGGGAGAGGCCTCCGTCAGGGTCACGCTGACAAATCGGAGCGGGCTGCAGACGAGCGTCGACACTGTGCTGTCTGTGCCCGCCGACGAGTCGAATCCGTCCTTCTTTCGGCGCGGGGAGACCAGCGCGCCCGGTGGCACCTTGCTGCCCCGGTCTTCCGACTTCGACGCAGACGGCCTTCCCGAAATCATCCTCAACCAGTTTGCGGGTCGGCACGGAGGGCTATCGGACACCCTCCGCGCGTTCGAATGGACGCCGTCGGGGTTTGCCCCGGCCGACACGCTGCTTGCCCGTCTTTTTCCGAAGGACGTGGGCGACACCGATCGAGACGGACAGAAAGAGCTTCTCATGCAGGTCAACGGCGCTACCATTGTTTTGGAACAGCGACCATCCGACCTGCTGCCCAAGGAGCTCGTCTACGCGGACACGAGCGCGGTCACGTCGTCTCAGGAGGGGCCGTCGCTGCACGGCGCCCGCTTTACAGACCTCAATGCGAATGGAACCGGTGAAATCGTCGGCAACTGGAAATCTAGCTCTGCTCGGACCGAGTGGCGCGTCCTGGAGCGTCAGGAGAATTCGTTCCAGCGCATTGAGCGCCTCGAAAATCCCACGGCACAGGATCGCTCCGACACGTTGCGTGCCGCCCCGAATGCCGCAACAGGCGACTTTGACGGGGATGGGCTGCAGGATCTGTTGGTCGGGGACCGGGATGGGAACTGGATCCTCTACGAGGCAACCCCGAGTGGGGAGGTCGAGGTCGCTTGGACCCACGAAACGGATCGCTTCGCGGCGGACACACGCTTCGCCGTGGGGGACGTGACCGGCGACGGGCGTCCGGAATTTGTGACTCACAACACGTACAGCCCGTCGCCGCCCGATGGGGGAGCGTCGGAGCCTCCCATCAGCTTCTATCACTTCTGGAGAGCGACGGGAGATGATGCTTACGAGCGAATCTATCGGCTCCCGGTGGCTGGAAAACGGTCGCGTGGGGCCCTCACGACGGCCGACTTCGACGATGACGACCGCGATGAGATTGCCATTGCCCACCCGCCGTCTCTTTTCGTGCTGGGGGCGTCGGGTCCGAGTTCGATCCAGGTTCTCTATCAGGACCGGGCGGACCCTGCCGTCAGGAGTCGAAGCTTGGTGGCGACCGACCTCAACGGAAATGGACGTCCTTCGTTGCTAACGGCGACGACAGGCGAGACTCTTCGTCGGTACACGGTCGACGCGTCCGGGGTGGGTCGCCCGCCGCCCCGCTGGGTGCGAGCCGTGCCTACCGGGTCCTCGGGCAGTCGCCTGGAGTGGCGCGCCTCGGGAGCGGATTCGGTGAGGGTCTACGCAGGCCCCCCGGACGCGGCCCTCGATCCGGTGCGGACGAGCACAAATTCGTCCATCATGATCGCCGACTCGTCCCGCCTTCGATTTGCCCTCGAAGCATGGACAGACGGGGAGGCGTCGCCCCTCTCGCCGGAGCGCCTGGTCCGACCGCACGACTCCGCCACGGTGGCGGATGTCCAGTATCCCGATCCGTCCGCCGTCCGGCTCCGATTCACGGAACGAATCGCCCCCATTCCGGACGCAAAAGAGTTCGAACTGACAGGGTACGGCGCCCCCGGCTCGGTCCTGCGCAGCAACGACGGCCGCGGACTCGTCCTGGAGTTTGCGGAGGAGGTGGCCGGGCAGCAGGCCCCACTCTCCTGGAAAGCGTTCACGGACGAGACGGGCCTTCCCGTCGCGCAAACCAGGGTCCAGGTCGCATTTCCAGCCGCTCCTGACCGCTCCCTCTTCGTCGAAGACTTCTCGGCGCTCGGTGAGCAGCGTGTGCGTCTGACCTTCAGTGAACCGCTCGATGGTTCGACGGCCCGAAACCGCGAAAACTATACGGTCCGGCCGTACGGAACCGTGGAGAATGTGAATGCCGAGGGTGAATCGCCCCAAACTGTGACCCTTACGCTCGACGGGGTCGTCGTGGGGGCTATTGGTCAAGAGGCATCCCTGGAGCTCTCTTCGCTACGGAGCGTGTCGGGAAGTACCCTCGTACAGGAAGGGGCCACAGTACGGCTTAGTCAGTTCGTCGATGGGGGCAACGTGATGGTCTTCCCGAATCCGGTAAGAGCCTCCCGCTCTGAGCAAGAACTGACGGTCGGTCAGCTTCCAAAAAACGCCACCGTTCGGATTTACAGTCCGGCCGGGCGACTCGTGGAAGTGCTCTCGATTGCAGGTCGTCGTGAGCGGAAGGTGACCTGGAACCTCCGCACCCGTCGTGGCGAGAAGGTCCCTTCGGGCATTTACCTCGTTCGCGTTCAGGCCCCCGACGCGTCCCCGGTAACCAAGAAGGCCGCCGTCGTGCGCTAAGCCCAGAGCGCGCGTAACATGGATGGGCGGCGGGACACGGACGGGGCGCCTCACTGACGTCACGCATTTCTTCGCCCTCGTGGATGTCCTGAGCTCGTCCCTGCACGATCGACGATCGCGGCCCCTCCTGGTGGGTACCGCACTGCTTCTGCTGTCGTGTCCGGTATGGGCCGCCTTCCGTTCCACCTGGCCCCTACTCGTCACGGCGTCGTTCCTGAGCGGGGCCGCGCTCCTCTTGCTCTGGCGGCGCGGCTCATTGTCGATGAGCGAGGTGCTATGGGGCGCGTTTTTTCTCCGGCTTGCCTTCTTTCCGCTGCTGCCGGACCTGACGGACGACCCGTTTCGCTACATCTGGGACGGGTGGCTCCAGCTGGAAGGGATCAACCCCTACAAGTTCGTCCCGTCCGACCCCGCCCTGGAGACGGCTCAGAGCGCAGACCTCTACGAAAGGCTCAACTCGCAGGAGTACTACAGCATCTACCCGCCGCTCTCCCAGCTGTTCTTTGCACTGGCGGGACTCTTCTACGATGGAGGCTGGGCCACGGCGTATTACGTCCTCAAGGCCGCCTTCGTGGCGGTTGAATTTGGCGGCGTTCTCCTCTTGGCTCGCCTCACCACCGCCCGGAACGTGCTGCTGTACGCCTGGAACCCGCTGGTGCTCATCGAGACGGCCGGGCAGGGGCACACGGAGGCATTACTCGTTCCGCTTCTGTTTGCAGCCATGTGGGCCGTGCGTCAGCAGCGAGGTGGGCTTGCCTCGGTTGTGATCGCTGGGGCCGGCTTTGTCAAACTCTACCCCTTCGCGCTGGGCCCGTACCTGCTCCGCCGCTTTGGGTGGCGGGCGGTGTGGCCAGGGGCTCTCGTGGGGCTTGGGCTCAGTCTTCCCTATGCGGCTCCGTATGTGATTCCTCACATCAAGGCCTCCGTTGATCTCTTCGCTGAGCTGTTTGAGTTCAACGCCGGGCCGTATTACTTCGTGAAGCACGTTCTTTGGAAATGGACGGGGGCCGACTGGAGCAAAACCATTGGACCCGCCTTTCGGGGCGTTTTCCTGGCGTCTCTTCCAGTGCTGTACGGCCTGGATGCCTGGCGTGACTGGTCGTTTCGTCGGGCGTGCCTGCTGCTGCTAGGCACATTCTTTGTTCTGAGCACGACCGTCCATCCCTGGTATCTCCTCCCGGTCGTTGGGCTCGGCGTGATGGGACCCCGGCCGTCCTGGCACTGGCTTTGGCTCGGGCTGTGTTCGATCGGGACATACCTGTTCTACGTCGATGGGACCTACTGGGTCTGGATCTGGATCGGCTGGGGAGGGGCGGGCGTGCTGGCACTATTTGCTTCTCCGTACTTCAGGGGAGCCGCTTCCCCTACCGCACATGAACGAGGCGACCGGTCTCCACGTGATCCCCGATCTTGAGACGAAAGACGTAGACACCGCTCGAAAGCGCACGTGCCCGTAGCGTCGCCTTCTTGCGCCCAGCGCTCTGTGTCTCGTTTACGAGCGTCCGTACCTTTCGCCCGAGCATGTCGTAGACGACGAGGCGGACCTCGCTCTCTCCGGCTACGTCGTAGGCGATGGTCGCTCGCCCCCGGAACGGATTCGGGTAGCTCCCGACGAGTTGCGGTTCGGAAGGCGCTTCCTCCCGTGCCGCCTCCTCGATGAAGGAGGGCGTTCCGACTAAGAGGAGAAGCTGCTCTTGCTTTGCCTCCGGCGTGAAACGCGCCGTTTCAGAAAGCGAGTAGCGCTCGCCGGTCGCCTTGCGGATCAGAAGCGCCTCCCGGCCGGAAGGGAGCGCGCCACTGTCGATGCGGAAGGTGACTTCCTTGCTCGGTGCAGAGCGCAGCACGAGCTGGAAGCGCTGCCCCTCTTCCGCGCCCGAGGCGGGCGGGCGGTACGCAGTCGCCAGTTCCGCGCTGTCCGCTTCAGGAATGAGCCCGAGGCTGACCGGCTCGAAGCGGCCCGGTGGGGAAAACGCGTCGCGCGCGTCCAGGCCGGGATCTGTCCCCTCGGCGACGCCGGCGCGCACCGTGGCGGCAAACCCTTTCGGCTCGTTCTGCTGCAACTGCTCGGAGGATGCAATGTTGTCGCGTGTGGCCGTGAGCGCAAGCGTCCACTGCGCCGTCTGATCGGAAGCGGCGGGCTTATCCCGTTCGGCATCCCCTTTTGAGGCGGGTCGGGCAGGCGCAGCCGCGCTTTCGGAAGACGTGTCGGGCGCATACGGCAATACTAACTCAGAGCGCCCCTCCTGATTGTAGAAGTAGAAGGCTTCTGCCTCCGTACTGGCCGACATGAGACTGTCTGCCTGTTTGTAGGTGCCGCCGGCGAAGGACCAGAGCGGCTCATTTGCGCCGCTGGCTTCCTGCACAGCGCTCCACTCGAAGTTTCGCTCGAAAGGGTTCGAAATAATATTCCAACCCTCGTGTAGTTCGACAGCATACGTGCCGTCGCTGTTTACTTCCGGCGCAGGCGGCTCCGCGCTCCGATCAAGGTTGTCTTGGGCGACCACCCAGAGGCCCGCACCTGCCTCGAACGAAAAGCCGCTTGACGCTTCGCGGTGAGAGGTAAGCCCGGTGCCGCTCTCGTTCTGACGGTAAGCGGTCCAGCCGGTCCCCGCCTCTCCTTCGAGCACGCTCTCAACCGGCATCTCCTCAGAGCCGGGAAGCGCCACGAGGCGGTAGTCGGACGTCTCGTCAGCTCCCCCGAAATTTCGAGTTATCCCGTAGGCGACCGTGGTGGGCATCAGGAAGCCGCTTGCGCTTGATGAAAAGGAGCTCTCGTTGCCGACATCGTCACGTGACTTGAGGCGGTAGTAGTGGCGCGTGCTTACCGCAGCAGAGGTATCAGTATGGGTGGTTGCGCCGCTGGCTAACGTGGCGAGGAGCGTCTCGTCGCCACCGGAAGCGGGAGCGGAACGGTATAGGAGCGTTTCGACCGCATCGGTGCTCGCGCTGGCGGTCCAGGTGAGTTGGATCGTGCCGTCCGCGCTTTCGGCTGTAAAATCAGTGGGGGCGATCGGAGCGGTTTCATCCTCGGGCGTAGCGCTGACTTGGTTGGAGTATTTGAGTGCCACGATGAACGTGATAGGAGGCCACGTCGCCCGCGCCGCTGGCCGTCCAAGACAGATTGACTTGGTCTTCCTCCGCCGAAGCTGTCAGTTCGGTGGGAGCGGGCGGAATGGCGTCGCCGGTCACGGTTGAGACCTCGCTGGAATAGTCGCTTCGATTGCCGCTACTATCCAGAGCGGCCACACGGTAGTAGTACGTGGTGTTTTCACTGAGCTCCTCGTCATCGTATGTCAACGTACCGGCTTCCACCGTGTCGAGCGCTACTGTCGGATTGGAGGTCGTTTCGCGGTAGATCGCATAGGCGTCCACGTCGCTGGACGTAGACGCTGTCCAGTCAAGGGTTATACTCAACGTGTCGGCGAGCCCGGCGGTCAACTCCGATGGTGAGGCAGGAGCTTCGCGATCCGAGGGAACGGCGCTGGCTTGATTTGAGAAGCCGCTCTCGTTGCCGCTTCTGTCCACGGCGGTGACGCGGTAATAGTAGCGCGTGCCGTTAGTGACCGTGCTGTCAGTATGAAGGAAGTAACCAGACTGGCCCAATGTGTCAACAATGGTCGTCGGGGTGGGAGCGGTGTCCCGATAGAGGCGATACGCAACCAAGTCGTCTTCAGTATTTTGGTCCCATTGAAGATCGACCGCTTCGTCGTCGCCAGAGGCGGCAAGACTCGTAGGGGCCGACGGTGGAATGCTGTCCCGAAAGGAAGCCACTGTCCCGGCTGTTTGAGCCATGTTTTTCGCGTTGTCCGCCGGCGTGTATGGGCTGCTTTCGTCATATGAGCCTGTGGGGGACCCCTCGTAATCCACGTCGGGATTTGAGTAGTGCGTCACCCGGACATCTCCCTCCTCGTAGGTCATGACGGACGCGTATCCGTTTCCATCGTCTCCCTCCCACCGCCATCCGGTCGCGTACTCATGAAGGATCCCGCCTTCCTCGCCGGCGGGGTTTGAATCCTGATTCCGACTGTGCGCATTGCCGAGGTTGTGGCCTATCTCGTGCGCAAATACAAGGCTGCTAACCGAAGATCGCACCCCAACGACGGAGAATGCACTTTGGGGATCAAGTACGCCGCCGATGGTAGAAGCTAAGGCTATACCTCCCACGTAGGGCGCAATAAAAAGCGACACGAGATCTGCCTTACTATCGTCGCGCCATTGATGAATCCCGTCAAGGCACTGATCATCGGAGTCTAACATACAAAAAAGATCGTCGAGTTTATCGCCGGAAGAACTATAGTCCACTATTCGAGGCTGAACCGGATTAAAGTGGATGTTGCTCAACTCGCTGTTTTCCAATGCGGCATTGGCCGACAAAAACGCGTTGGTGATAAGCTGACCCATCCCAGTCGATATTTGATCTGCGACGTCGGCTGCGTCAGGCGTGTAGACTATCATCACATCGATGGTGAGGTCTTCATTCTGAAGTTCCGTCGAGGGAACGTGACGGCGGGCGGCGTCTGAGGCTGCCGTCGAATCCCAAACGGCTCCTTCGCACGGCGGGAGATCCCGCTTGGAAAGATCGATTTCCGTAACGAGGTGAGTGTTCAATCGGCGGTCGTAGCGTATCTGATAAGCTTTATTTTCAGAGGGCAATCTGACGTGTCCCGACCAGCGGCCCTCCTTTTGCGAGAGCACGAAATTTCCATGACGCTGGCCTCGAATAGACCCGCGCATCCCATGCACGTCGTTGACTCCCGTCATTGCTCCGGCAACGTCTCCGCGAAGAGTGACGTCACCGAAAAAATCGAATGAGAGGGCGCGTTCTTCTTCAGCGACTGTCGCCTGCTGGGGGTCGGGTAGGCGCACGCGAGCACGGCGCAACTCAAAGCTTTTCTTGGAGGGCCACACTTGCTGCACGGACATAGATTCCCGCACGAACTGCAGGGGTTTCTCCTGCGCCCGCGACTCCTGCGGGACTGAAAGGAGCAGCGTGATTGTCAACGCTGTGAAAAGAAGCTGGATACTCCTTCGGTGGGGTTGCGCGTATCCGTGCATCACTGGGCGGAGGGCATTCAGAAGTGAAGCGGCGGCGAGTAACTGCGGGGGAGGCCCGAAGCAGGCGGCGGATTCGCGGGCCTCGGATGCAAAAAGATACAGCGGCGGGGACCCGGTAAATGTCGCAATCTTCCCCGGTATTTCCGACAAAATCGGCCCGTGTCCCTGGTTTCACCGCTTCGCGGGGCGAGGGGCCGGCCGAACGGGTGGGGCCACAGAACGCAAGTAGGCTACGGAAGTAATGGGCCGTCGAAGCCTCTTGGTGGTTGGGCGGCGGCACACATAAACGAAGGTGCACACGGATCCATGAGCAACGCGGCGACAGGGACCGTCAACGAGAGGCTGTATCGGCTGTTCGGTCTTTGGCGCATGGAGGCTGCCCTCACGGGTCGTCCGGCGGGTCGGGGAACGGCGTCTTCTCAACCGCGCCGGAGAGGTCGATTTCGTTTCCGGCCTCGTCCACAGCCGTCACGCGGTAGAAGTAAGTCGTGCCGTTGGCGGCGCCGTCGTCGGTGTACGTCGCGCCGCTCACGAGGCCGTCGCCGCCGATGAGCGTGGCCGCGCCCGCGTTGGAGAAGCTGCTCTCGGAGCGGTACACGCGGTGGCCATCGAGGTCGCCTGAGGAGGGCGCGTTCCATTCGAGGGCCACGGCCCCGTCTTCAGAGGTGCCTGCCAGGGCGGAGGGCGCCGACGGCGGCGTGGTGTCTTCTTCGCCGCCGCCCGAGTCGCAGGCGGACGCCGAAAAGAAAAGAAGGAGCGCAGAGGC
>PXTN01000102.1 GCA_003022565.1 Bacteroidetes bacterium QS_3_64_15
CTCAAAGCCTGCAAACAGTGATTCAGGGCAATCCCTGATTCGCCAGAAGTGACATCGTTGCTCTCGACCGAACGGAACGCAAAGCGTGATACGGGGTGCGTGAAAAAGCGTCCTCACGCCTCACGTTTCACGCCTCAGGCCGTCAGTCTAGCGAACGAGGCCCGTTGAAACCCAAACCGGTCGGTGCAAAGGTCAGGCTTGACGAAGCACTACGCCTCAGCGGCTTCTTCCGACGATTCCGTGTCGTCCGCCTCCCTCCCCTTCGGACGTGCTTCCCCGTTCTGCCGTCCCTCTTCGCCGGGGGGGGCTACGCTCTCGGAAACGGACGTGCCCATCTCACACTCCCCCGTGAATTGGGCTCCCTCTTCAACGATGAGGCGGTCGGTCTCGATCATCCCGTCGACTCGCGCGGTGCTCTTGAGAACAAGTCGCTCTTCGACGTGGATTTCTCCGTGAACTTGACCGGCAATTTCAGCATTGGTGGCGACGATTTCGCCCTCGACCGATCCTTTTTCGGCGATCAGCGTCTTGCCTTCTACATCAAGGGTGCCGATGATTCGCCCACTGGCGCGCACGTCGCTTTCGGCCCGCACCGTTCCTTCGAAGACGGTGCCGTCGCCGACGAGATTGACGTGATCCTGAACAGTGCTTGTCCGATTTGACATGGAGGATGATGTAGCGTCCGTTTGAGTATTACCGAAGAGGCCCATAAAACAAGAAGGTGCGCGTGCGAAGTCAAAGGCCGGAAGCGCCCGGGATAGCCTCCGATGCCGAACGGAGGTACTCCGTGTTCTCTACCACCCTGCAATGTGGGAACGGGGACTCTGGGCGAGGCCGTTTCGCCAGAGCTCAAAATGAAGATGCGGACCGGTCGTGACGGCCCCCGTGTTTCCGCTGACGGCCAGGGGCTCTTGCGCCCTCACCCGATCCCCCAACCGCTTGAGAAGACGCTTGTTGTGCTTGTAGACCGTAAGATACCCGGCAGCGTGCTGAACCGCAATGGTGTATCCACCGTCTTGAGCCCAGTCGGCCCATACGACGTACCCGTCGCCGACGGCCCGAATGTACTCCCCTTCCGATACCGCCACATCGATGCCGTAATGACCGGTCTGGGCGCCGAAATCCCGGGTTGGGAAGCCGTTCATTACCGGAGGGGCAACGGGGAACGAAAGCCCGGACAAGGCGTCCCGCTCCTCCGGTGAGGCCTGTTCGGACGCCGAAACCGCCGGTGGTGCGAGGGCGGGCTGGTCGTGGGCCTCTTCACTGGGAGTGCTCTTCCCTCCGTCCGAGTCCCCTCCTCGCGATGCCCGGTCGGACGACACTGGTGATGGAGGACCCTCTCCTGACCGGGCCGCTGGACCGACCCGACCGGTAATGAGGCGTCGGAGACGCTCTACGTATTGTCGCTGAGCGGCAAGAGAGTCTTGGAGCGACTGGAGCCGCATCGTGTTGCGCCGGGCACTCTCTTCCACCTCCTCGGTCCCATATCCCGGAATCTGTGTTCGAAGGGGGGTAAATGCAAGCAGAAGTCCCGCGCAGAGTCCCGCGGCCAGCACGCTCCCTCCCCATGCCCCCATCATGTGCGACGGGGAAATCTGATACCGCCGCGCCTTCCCCACCTCTTCCGCGTCCATGACCATGATGATGTGCTCGGTACCCACATTTCGGAAGAGATCGGCAAGGAACGACCACATGGAAACGCCTTCTCAACAGATGCACGGAGGATGGCTCGTTGCTGGCCCCCTCCCCGTTCTCCCATTCCTCTCGCGATGGCAGAGGGGAACGGGATCCGCCTCGGATTCGAGGACGGTCAAAACGGACAGATGGATTTCCCGTTTCTACCGGCATGTGTCGGAAGAGATTGGTCCGGGCAATCGCATGAGCGCAAACATCCGATAGATGAATCCTCCTTCGCTGGTCGAGAGTTTCCAACATGCAATCGCCCTATTCGATGGGGGTGGGAACTTGACGGCGTGCAAGTCATGCCCATCTGCGTGGACCCGTATTTCCCCCGTTCCTCTTCCCAATCGCAGTTCTGATCATCAACCCTCAGCGCCCTTCATGCCTCAGCACGAATCTGCCAAGAAGCGAATGCGACAGAACGAAAAGCGTCGCGAGCGCAACAAGTCGCAGAAGAGCCGCGTCCGCACGAAGATCAAGAAGCTCCGTTCTCTGGACGACAAGGAGGAGGCGCAGGAACTACTAAACGATGTGAAGGGAGACCTGGACCGCCTCGCCGCCAAGGGCGTGATTCACAAGAACAAGGCCGCAAATAGAAAGAGCAAGCTCGAAAAACACGTGGATGATCTTGAGTAATTGCGCTCCGAAGCCGGAAAGCCCTTGCTGGAGAAGGGGTTGTGTTTCGAGTCCCGTCCTGTCACTTTCCGTGATCCGGCGACGTTCATCCTCATTGGGATATCATCGTAGCACGTTTTTCCAAAGAGATTCTCTCACGTTTTCACCGCTGACGTCGTCCCTCGAAGTAGGCTGGCAAAACGCTTTGCTCGTCGGTCGCTCAGAATGACTTTCGGTCAACGCATTTGTGCTGATCTAATTGGCGAAAAACCTACCATGGAAAACTTGAAGTCCCGTGCGCACCAACGCACTCGCCCTCCGCTCTGGCTCCCTCTGGTCCTTCTCGCCGGAGGCTTATTCCTGGCTGGATGCGGGGCGACTGCTCCCGTCGTTCAGTCGGTGAATGGCCCCGACACGCTCGAAACAGAGGAGACCGGCACCTTTGAGGCTTCCATCAACGAGGAGGCCGACGCACCTGTGACCTACACCTGGAACTTCGGCGAGGGGTCGACCAGCTCCGGACTCCTCACCAATCACAGCTACAGCTCCGCGGGCCAGTACTCCATCCGGTTTGAGGCCAGCAACGAGGGCGGCTCCGACGCCGATACCATCTCAGTGAGAGTCGTCCCCCCACCCCAACCCGCCTCGATCACGTCGGTCAACGCCCGCCCGAACCCGGTCGACGAAGGGGAGCCGGTTCGCTTCAGCAGCAATGTGCAGGGCGACAGCCCCCTCTCGTACAGCTGGAGCTTTGGCGACGGAGCCGAGGCCGCGGGCCGTTCTCCCACCCATACCTATCAGGCGCCCGGCCAGTACACCGCTCGCCTCCGAACCTCCAACAGCGTTGGGGACGACACTCGCACTGTAACGATCCGCGTGAATCGGGTCCTCCCGGATGCCTGCACCACGACCGAGGAGCTGAGCCCGGCGTTCTTCGAGTCCAACTCCAGCATGCTGACCGACGATGCCAAGAATAGCCTTCAGGAAAACGCCGACATTCTGGCCCAGTGCCCGAACGTAAGCCTCCGAGTTGAAGGCTTTGCCGCCCCAGGAGAGCGCAACGAGCAGCCGCTCTCGGCAGACCGGGCAGAGGCCGTGGCAAACTATTATCATGACAACGGCGTGCACATCTCCCGAATCACGATCAGCGGCCAAGGCCAGGTCGAAGGCGTCACCTCGAAGGGGGGCGGCACGCGTCAGTACCGTCGGGTCGACACGATTCCGCAGCGTGAGGACGACGGTATGTAAACCGGGCCTCTCTACACGTCTCCTCTACCTCTCGCACGCCCGTACGGGCGGATCTTCGCTCGGTCTATTTGAGCCTCGATCCCTCACCGGTCTCCATACCTGCAAAAAAAGACCGGCCGGACTCCCTGCACGGTCAACGTTCCGGGCGAAGGAGCGGGAAAAGAATGACGTCACGGATCGACCCCTGTCCGGTCAGGATCATGGTGAGGCGGTCGATTCCCACCCCCAACCCCGCGGCCGGGGGCATGCCGTATTCCAGGGCACGGAGGTAGTCTTGATCGATTAGATCCTCCGGCTTTACGCCGTCGACCTCTCGGGCCCGCCGGCGGGCCTGTTTCTCGAACCGCTCGCGCTGGTCCTGCGGGTCGTTGAGCTCGCTGAAGGCGTTGGCGATTTCCCGGCCCGCCACCACGAGCTCGAATCGCTCCACGAGTCCCTCCTTTTCGCGGTGCGTCTTGGCGAGGGGGCTCAGCTCGATTGGATGGTCGGTGATAAACGTGGGCTGGATCAGGTCCGGCTCCACCGTCTCACTGAACACCTCGTCGAGCAACGCGCCAAGGTCCATGTCGGGCGTCACCTCCTGGAGCTCTAGTTCGTTCGCGGCCACGTCGTAAACCCGCTCCGCGTCGGCCCGGTATAAGTCGAACCCGGTCGCGTCCTCGATGGCCTCGAAGAAGGAAAGGCGCGGCCACTTCCCCCCCAGGTCGATGTCATGTCCCTCCAGCTCTACCGTGGGGGTATCATGCAGCGCGGTAGCGACGGTGCGCACGAGGTCTTCCGTCACGTCCATCATCCACCGATAATCCTTGTAGGCCACGTAGCACTCCATCATGGTGAACTCCGGATTGTGAAAGCGACTGAGGCCCTCGTTCCGGAAGTCCTTGCCGATCTCGTAGACGCCTTCGAGGCCACCCACGAGGAGGCGCTTCAGGTAGAGCTCGTCCGCGATGCGGAGGTAGAGCGGCATGTCGAGCGCGTTGTGGTGCGTCTTGAACGGACGGGCCGAGGCACCGCCGTAGACGGGCTGCAGGATGGGCGTCTCGACCTCCAGGTAGCCCCGATCGTCGAGGAAGCCCCGCATCGCAGAAATGAGTTCGGCCCGCCGGCGAAAAACCGCACGCACGTCCGGGTTCACCGCGAGGTCGACGTAGCGCCGGCGGTACCGAAATTCTTTGTCCGTCACCTCGTAAAAGGTCTCCTCGTCGGTCTCCTTCACCACCGGCATGGGGCGCAGCGACTTGGCCAGCAGCTGGAAATCCTCGGCCGCCCGCACCGTCACCTCGCCCATCCCCGTGCGGAAGACGAACCCTTCGACGCCCACGATGTCGCCGATGTCGAGCAGCTCCGTGAAGACCTCCTCATAGTAATCGTCGGGAAGGTCCTGGGCACGGACATACACCTGGATGCGGCCCGTCTCGTCCCGCAGGTCGAAGAAGGTGGAGCCGCCCATCACGCGGAGGTCGGTGATGCGCCCGGCAATCGAGACTTGATAGGCCCCCTTCTCCCCGTCCTCCGGCTGGTGCTTGTCGTCGTCGAAGGTATCGAGAATCTCCGCCGCGTGAGCGTCGACGTCCCAGGCGTAGGGGTAGGGGTCGATGCCGCGCTCCTCGAGCGCGTCCCGCTCAGTGCGTCGTCGCTGTTCCTGCTCGCCGAGATCGGAGGAGGACATTCGAAGTGTGCAGACGTAAGTTTGGGAAATGTTGAAGGGAAGGCGTCCTCTCCCAGTCCTACGAGGAGCCCGTCGGGGACGCGAGACAAAGAGAACGGTGCACGGAGCTCATGCTACGGAAGCTCATACTACGGAACGTCGGAGTCCCCTGCCTCCGCGGAACCGTAACGGGCAAAGGAGGCGCTACGAGATCCACTCTTCCGCTTCGAGCAGGAGCGCGTCGTGGTGGCTCCAGAGAAGCTTTGCGATGAGCTGGCTCAGTTCCCGGGCCGGACTGTCCGGCGGCTGTCCCGTCGTGAGCGACGCCATTTGGTCCGTTCCCTCTTCGAGCACCTCCAACGCATCGGTCAGGACGAACCACCACGGCTGCCCTGAGGACTGCGGGTCCCAGCCGGGGTCGGACAGGGGCTCCTTCGCACACAGGTGCATCACTTTGTGGCCCTGTGAATTAAGCGTGTCGCGTAGCATCGACGCGGTCTGATCGGCCACCTCGACCATCGACCTGAGCTTCTCCTGCTGGCCAAGCGAGAGGGCCGCCTCGGCCGCCTCCCGCTCGTAGCGAAGGGCCCGCTCCAAAATCTGCACGGCAGCAACGGCCACCGACTGGTACGGCGCGCACTGACAGTCCACGTCCTCAACGAGCGCGCGAAGGGCCTCCACGTCCGGGGTCGGGGCCTCGGGGGCCTCTTCCCCGTCCCCCAGAAGCGTCCGTTTCTCCAAACGCTCCCGGTCGGTGGACCCTTCCGGATCGCTGACAGACGGAGGCTCCGGTCCAAGATCGCGCGCATCGGTACTCATGCAGATGGTGCGTTGTGAGAAGACAGCGGGAGCTCGCCGACAGAGCCGATTTCCTGCCGGTGATGATAGATCGTCGGTGGGTGGCGGCTATGAGCTAAGCAACGTAAAACCGAAGGCAGGGAATGCGTTCCCGTATCCTTTTTCTTTTCGTAAAGAAAGGGTCAGTCTCCGAGACATTCAATCGAAGGCGGGGGTGCGGGCGATCGTATGGACGCCTCGTCAAATGACGACGGCTCGATGGCTTCCGATCGCAGGGAAGCCCCCCGCGGGCCTGATCAACCAGTGGGGCTCTGCGAGCTCTGGCGGGCACGGCGAATCGGTGTGGGGCGCAGGGCGAGAGGCGAAGGCCCCCACTGCTTCCACGCTCTCGCTCTCCAATGCTCCGGCTGCCCTACTCATACCGTATGCCAGAGATCAGTGTACAGGTCTTCGAATGCCCGGCGATCCAGTTGATCGAGCCACATTCCGACGTTGATCCCCGCAGCGCCTCCAACGGCGCTACTGGAGGGCAGCGAATTCAGAAGTGGAGAGTGTACACTGAATTCTCGTAACTGGTATCAGTTGCGGTGTCGGCGGCCGTCCGAAGCATGTCGGGAAGCCTGCCCGCCTGGGCCGGGGACAGGGGCCCGCCGCGCACCGCCACGCGCACCATCTCCGTGGAGAGGGCCGCGTAGAGGGGCACGAGGTGGGGCGTCTCGTCTGTGAGAGCGTCGAGGTGCGCCCGGATCGTGTCCTCGTCGCCGCGTGCCACGGGGCCCGTGAGCACATCCTCCAGCGTGCCCTGGTGAAGATCTTCCAACGTTTGGCCGATGAGAGGTTCGACGAGACTGAGGGTCGATCCTAGCGTCTCAGGGTCACGGTTCAACGCAGAAAAGACCTCCTCCACCACGGCCAGGAGCGCCACCAACCCGTTGGAGGCGAGGCGGCCGCCGCGTGGTAACGCGCCTTGTCCTCGGGCGTCAGTCGCATGGACCAGGCCCCGAGCGCCCGGGCCAGCGTTTTTCCTGCGGCCACGGCCCGGTCGCCGCCCTTGAGGCCCACCACGATGTCCGTGAAGGCCTCGGGCGACGCGTCCTCCGCAAACGTCTGCAGTAGAGACAGTGCAGACCTCAGGTCAGATGCGCCCGCAGATCGTTGAGTAGGGCGTCGTAGTCGTCGTGAGGGCCGATCCAGGGCCAATTGATCGCCTCCTCCTTGATGTGATGTGGAAGCGTGTCGACGGCCCGGCGAAAGTCCGGATTGGTCCGGTGGACTAGGGGAGTTGGGGTGTATTGCCCGTTCGGGAGTCTCTTCGTCCCTTCTCGACCAGCTTCTTCAACGCGCCCCCAGCCTTGTAATTCTCCTCCATTTTCCGATCCCATTCGTCCTGCGGGCTGCTTGTGAGAGAACGGGGGTGAAGGTCGTAGAGCCGGCTACTGCTGGACACAGACACGCCGACAATCCGCCGCCGGATTGTCCCCACGTCATCGGGCCGGTCTTGCTTCAGGACAGCAGTCATGAGCCACAGGCTGTGTGGTAACTTTTCGTCCGCCACGCGCCTTGCCTACCGCACGACGGTCAGTTTCTGCGTCTTCGTCGCGCCGTCGGCCCGGAGCCGCAGGAAGTAGATCCCGCTGGCCAGTCGGGAGACGTCCAACTGCCGCTCGTGGCGGCCTTCTCGCTTCCCGTCGACGACGGTTCGGACGCGCCGACCCAGGATGTCGTAAAGATCAATCTTGACGTCCTGCCGCTCCGGCACGGCGTAGCGGAGCGTGGCCCGCTGCTGCGCCGGGTTGGGATAGGTGCCGAGCAGTTGCACCTCCGTCACCTCGCGATTCACGGTCACCTCCTTCGAATAGCCGGCGCTGCCATCCGTATCGACCTGCTTGAGGCGGTAGGTGAGCTGATCGGACTCGTAGGGCAGGCTCTCGTCGACGTAGCGGTAGCTCGCCGGCGTTGTGGTCGTGCCTTCGCCCTCGACGGAGCCGACGGTGGTCCACGATCCCCCGCCCGCGCCTCCGGCTTTCCGCTGAATGCGGAAGCCCGCGTTGCCGGTCTCGCTGGCGGTGGTCCAGGTGAGGCGCACCGCGTCCTCGCCGTCGAGGGTCGCCTCAAAGCCGGACAGCTCCACCGGGAGCGGCTCCGAGTCGCTGGCGAGCACAGACTCACCGAAGCCGTCCACCGTCGCGTAGATCTGATCGTCGGAGGGGTCTGAGGGCGTGCCCATGCTGTCGACCTGCGTGTCCAGCGCGGCGAACGGGCCGTTGCCGGGAGCCGGGCCCAATCTCTCTTCTGCCGGCCCCGACGAGAACGACTGCCGCGTCCAGCTCCAACGCCTCTCGTGACGCAGGCGTCGCCGCGATCTGCAAAAGCCGACAGGATTTTATACCTTCTCTTCTAACTCAGCGAGGCCGCCCTTCGGCCCGCTGCACCGACACGTTGAGCCGACGGAGCCACAACTTATCCCCATGGAAATTCCCGCCCTGCAGCAGGGCTTTGAGCGCGAGCCGGGCCTTATGACCAAGGAGAAGCCCCTCACGGAAAACGACGAGCACGAGGCCCTCCGCATCGGCGTGCCCCGCGAGGTAGGGAACGAGGAGCAGCGCGTGGCCCTGGCCCCGAGCGGCGCCGGCGCCCTCGTCGCCGACGGCCACGAGGTGTACGTGGAGGAAGGGGCCGGGCACGAGGCCCACTTTCAAAACGACGAGTACGCGGACGCCGGGGCCGAGCTCGTCACGGACCCCGACGACCTCTACGGCCGCAGCGACCTCATCGTGAAGGTGGGGCCGCCGGTGGAGGACGAGATGGACCTGCTCCAGGACGGGCAGATCCTCCTCTCCGCCCTCAACCTCGGGGGCACCACGCCCGAGTTCCTGCACCACCTGATGCGGCTCAAGATCACGGCCATCGGGTTCGAGTTCATCCGGGACCCGGACGGCACCTTTCCCCTCGTGCGCATGATGCACGAGATTACCGGGTCGATGGCCATCCAGATTGCCGGGCGCTACCTGGAGAGCACCGAAGGCGGGAAGGGGGTCATGCTGGGCGGCATCTCGGGCGTTCCGCCCGCCACGGTGGTCATCCTGGGGGCCGACGTCATCGGCGAGTGGGCGGCGCGCACCGCCCTCGGCTACGGGGCGCACGTGATCGTGCTCGACACCGAGCTTGGGGCCCTGCGCGACCTGGAGCACACCCTCGACCGCAACGTCACTACCGCCGTCGCCAGCGAGCACTACCTCCGCCAGGCCGTCCACTCGGCCGACGTGGTGATCGGGGCCATGATGGCGGGCGGCGAGCGCTCGCCCCTGCTCATCACGGAGGACATGGTGCAGTCCATGTCGCCGGGGGGCGTCATTGTCGACGCAGTGATGGACCAGGGCGGCTGCGTGGAGACGAGCCGGCCCACCGCCCACTCCGACCCCGTGTACCGCCGGCACGACATCATCCACTACTGCGTGCCCAACATGCCGTCCGACGCGGCCCGGACCGCCACCTACGCCCTCTCGCACGTCCTCGTGCCCTACCTCCTGCGCATCGGCGAGGCCGGCTCCATCAACGAGGCCCTGTGGCGCGACGAGGGGCTGCGCAACGGCACGTACGTCTACCGGCAGCACCTTACCAAGCAGAGCCTCGCCACGATGTTCGGCATGAGCCACCGCGACATCGAGCTGCTCATCGCGTCGGGCATTTAACTCATCGCGTCGGGCATTTAAGGTGTGGGCGTGGGTGCGTGTGGGTGTGAGTGCGAGCGCAGGGAGTCTTGCGTTCTGCGGTTTTGCGTTCAGCGCAGCGCGAATCCCCAACGCTCAACCCCTAACGCTCAACCCTCAACGCCTAGCATGGGACTGCCGATGACCGTAGAAAAGGTGGAGGAGGCGCGAGACTACGTCCTGTACGCCTTCGGCTCTGCCGATACGACCGTGGGGCGGGTGCGTCTCTGCAAATCGACCGGGGACATCGAGCTGGCGTCGTTCTCGGAGACTACCGAAAGGCCCGATGAACGATACTACCTCGCACAAGCAGTGCCGCGGCTCCAGTCGTACCAGGAGCGCGATACGTACCCCGATCTCGATCGGTGGGAGGCCTGACAAAAGGCATTCGGATCCCCACACGGGTCTGCGCCCCTTACTGTCCTCATCTTGAATGATTCTTCGCCCAACGGGTCTCTCGATTTCGTTCCGCAGCGTTGCGTTCACCAGAGGCGCCCATTATTTTCGCCGTGTGCTTCACCATCCTCCAAGAGTACTGCGCGTCTTGGGGACTCGGCCCAGGGCCGACTCCGTTTTCCGCCGTTCCGTTGAAGTAGCGATCGCATCGACATGGAAGCCACGTCTGCGGACCGCGAGCAGTGGGGCTCTCGCATCGGATTTGTGCTCGCCGCCGCGGGCTCCGCCATCGGCCTGGGCAACATCTGGCGGTTTCCGTACCTCGCAGGCGAGGGGGGCGGAGGGGCGTTTGTGCTCATCTACCTCCTCTGCGTCGTCCTCATTGGCATGCCGTACCTCTACGCCGAGCTCTCGCTGGGCCGCAACAGCCAGCGGAATCCCGTGGGGGCCATCAAGTCCATCACAGGGGGCGGATCGGCCTGGATCCTGGTGGGCGGCTTCTGCGTGCTGGCCGGGTTCGTGATCCTGAGCTACTACAGCGTGGTGGCCGGCTGGGCCGTCGGGTACGCCGTGAAGGACATCATCGCCCCAACCATGGGCTTCCAGGAATTTGCGGCCTCTCCGGGGATGGTGATTGCCCTACTCGGGGTCTTTCTGCTCCTCACGTTTCTCGTGGTCGTCGGCGGTGTCGAGGAGGGGATTGAACGGTGGGCCAAAATTCTCCTGCCCATTCTCCTCGTGCTGATTCTGCTCATCATTTTCCGGGCCGTGACGCTGGATGGAGCTCTGGAGGGACTCACGTTCTATCTGGTGCCCGACTTCTCGGCAATCACCTTCGACCTGGTCATCGCGGCCCTCGGTCAAGCGTTTTTCACGCTGAGTCTCGGCATGGGGGCAATGATCACGTACGGCTCCTACCTGCCGAAGCGGGAAGACATTGCCATCTCCGGGGCCTACGTTGTTGTTTTCAATACCCTCATTGCCCTGATGGCGGGCCTCATGATCTTTCCGGCCATCTTCGCAATGGGCGCCGACCCCGAGGCCGGACCGGCCCTCGTGTTCGTGGTGTTGCCCAAGGTCTTTGCCCAAATGCCGCTCGGCGGTCTCGTGAGCGTCCTCTTCTTCCTCTTGCTCTCGATCGCCGCGCTCACGTCGAGCATCTCGCTCCTGGAGGTCGTCGTTTCGTACTTCGTCGACGAGCAGCAGTGGTCCCGGCAGAAGTCGGTCTGGCTTATCGGGGGCGTCGTGTTTCTGATGGCCATCCCGTCGGCCCTCTCGCAGGGGGCGTCCGGGGCCTTCAGCGACATGAGCTACCTCTTCGGGGAAAGCGGCCTCTTCGGCCAAAACAACTTCCTGGGCATCCTCGATTACCTCATCGGGACAGCTGGGTGTGGGGGGCCGACTCTGCCGCCAACGAGCTGGTGGAGGGGAGCAGTGTCATGACTCAGGGCCTCATCGACGGGTGGACCTTTATGATGCGCTACGTGATTCCGGTGGTCGTCTTCGGAATCGTCATGGGCTACGTCTTTGGCATCCTATAAGCCTCGCTTATCCCCCATGCCCCGGTCCGCTTTCGTTGCTCCCGTGCAGTGGGGCGTGCTCATTCTCGTCGCATTCGCGCTCGTGGGGGCGACCGAGAGTCAAGGGGCCCGTCCCGCGTCTATGGACTGTCTGAGTGCAGAGCGAGCCCCCCTTCCCCCGACCCTTTCGGCGCTCCGCCTCGCCCTGCAGTTTCCTCGCTGCCGCTCTTCACGTCCGTCCCTGCGAACGGCGCGGCCCTCGGACGATCGGTGGCTTGCCCGCGACAAGGCGAAGCACGTCGTGTTCAGCGGGCTCTGGACGCTGTCGACCCAGTACGTGCTCGTCGTCAAGGCCGACTGGCGGGCGCCCGACGCCCTGCCCGCCTCCGTGGCCTCCGGCGCCGCGGTGGGCGTGGCGAAAGAACTGTACGACGCGTCGCGCCCGGCGGAGAGGGCGAGCGGCAAGGACCTCGTGGCCGACGCCGTGGGCATCGGGCTGGCCGTGGGCGTGATTGTCCTGTAGCGGGGAGAACACTCCGATAGGACTTACGCACTTGAGTTTGGAATCTCCGCTCATAGCCTATAAACGGTGAAAGTCGATGCCTCTCTGGTCCAGCAGAACGGCAATTGTCGCCTGTGGAGGGCATTTGCCGATTTCAACTGCGTAAGTCCCATCCGAAAGAAGACGTACGTCCCCAACACGAAGAAGGCCACCCGGCCGAGAACAAATCGTCTCTCCTCAGAGCCGAGTGGCCTTTTTCCCACCGAATCGGAGCGTTCTCGTATCATTCAGGCACGATCCATCGCTGCTGGCACATTATCCGTACGTTGCTGCGAGGGCTCACTACCGGGCGACCACGATCCGCCGTGTCTGCGTTCCGGATGGGGCCTGCAGGCGCACGAAGTACATGCCGCTTGCGAGGCCCTCCGTAGTCAAGGACACCGTGTACGCCTGACCTGTGCGTGCCTTCACGTTGCGCAAGACCTTCACTCGCTGGCCGAGCGCATTGTAGAGCGCCACCGTAGCTGGGCCATCCTGCTTCACCATGAAGCGAAGCGTGGTGCGGGTCTGTACCGGATGCGAACCGGTGGTGCGCAGCGTGAGCCTCCGCTCGGCCGGAATGATGACCACCTGCGGCGAGCCTGACCGTGTGGTCGTTCCATCAATATCCACCTGTCGGAGCCGGAAGCGGTGGGTGCCCGGCGTGAGGGACTGCGTTCGGAAGCGATACCTCTGCGCGTCGGTGGTAGTGCCGGCGCCTTCTACCCGTCCGATCGTCGCGTAGGAGGACGCGTCCGGCGCGCGGTGCTGCACCTCGAAACGAGCGTTATTGGCCTCCGAGAGGGTGCGCCACGCCAGGACTGCCGCCCGACCGTCCCGCCGCGCGGTGAACTTCGCCAACTCGACCGGCAGCGAGGAAGGACCGATCGCGTAGACGCTGCCCTGGTCGGTAGATCCGTTGATATCGTTCAGTCGGGCTCCGGCAAATCCTCGTTCTCCATTTTCACTGATCGTGACCGCCTTCCCAAACTCGTCGAAGGCCGCCGAGTCCTGGGCCGTAATCATAGGCCCCTGCGACCAGCTTCCACCAC
>PXTN01000103.1 GCA_003022565.1 Bacteroidetes bacterium QS_3_64_15
CTTGTTTTCGTACTGCGACGCGGCCTGTTCGTAGAGTTCAGCGGCCCGCTGGAGGGAGCCCTCGTTCTCCTGAATTGCAGCCTGAGCGGCAAACGCACTCGCCCCGAGGAAGTCCTGCTCCTTCTCGAACCGCTGGAAATAGGTGCGGGCCCGGTCGTACTCTTCGAGCCGGTAGAGCGCATTGGCCGCGTAGAACGTGGCGAGGTTGCCGGCGTCCGTATTGCTGTAGTTATCGGCAATCGTGAGGAGCCCCGTCCGGTCCCCCGCCCCGTCGAGGGCCTGCTGATAATTCCCCTGCTCGTAGACGGGAAGGATTTGGCCAAGCTGCTGGTTGGCGGCCTGCTCCTGCTGCTGGTGATAGTAAATGTACCCGGGAATGGCCAGCACAAGCACGAGGAGCGCCACGCCAATCCCCTGCGCCAACCGACGGTGCTCGTCGTAAAACAGCAAGGCCCGCGCATAGAGGTCGATAAAAAAGTTCTGCCGAAGCTCCTGGCGGCGAGATTTTTTCTCGGGCGTCTCGAGGGCAGTCATGTTCGACGGATGTCCAGGGTCCTATAAGTGCGAGAGTAGGGGGCCTAACACGGATGGGTCGGGTGGGAGCCGGGTCCATCTGGGGTGGCGAATGCCGTTTAACGGTCCGCCATTCGTTCGTTTCCCCTCGACTCAGACCGATCGCCGACCGGGAAGGTTTTGCATGTGATCTTTATTTATGAGAGAACCGGATTTTTATAACTTGGAGGTGCGTCACGTCCAGTGATGCTCTCCCTGGCACGGGGATCTTTCCGAAGATGTCTTCGCGCGATACATTACATGGCGGTACGCCACATGGTGGTACGCCGTGGTCGTGGCGTGCCGTTCGTTCGATCTTCGAACCTAGACTCAATTCTGGATTATGGCTATCAACCTCGGAATTAATGGATTTGGCCGGATCGGTCGGTTGTGCTTTCGAGCCCTGCTCGAAGATGACGATCGGGACATCGACATTGTGGGGGTCAACGACCTGACGGATGCCGAGACGCTGGCGACCCTCCTCAAATATGATACGGTCCACGGGCAGTATCCCGGAGACGTGAGCATAGAGGGGGAGTCCCTCGTGGTGGACGGGGAGGAATTTCCCGTGTATAGCAAGAAGGACCCGACTACGCTCCCTTGGGGCGACCTCAACACCGACGTGGTGATCGAGTCGACGGGCATTTTCCGAACGCGCGAGAAGGCTGCCCAGCACCTCGACGCTGGCGCCGATCAGGTCGTCATCAGCGCCCCGGCGAAGAGCGAGGTCGACGCGACGGTCGTGCTCGGTGTCAACGGTGACATGCTGACGGGCGACGAGGAGGTCGTCTCCAACGCCAGCTGCACGACGAACTGCCTGGGTCCCCTCGTGAAGGTGCTCGACGACGCCTTTGGGATTGAGAGCGGGCTCATGACCACCGTTCACGCCTACACGTCTTCTCAAAACATTCTGGACGGGCCCCACAGCGACCTTCGCCGGGCCCGCACCGCCGCCGAGTCGATCATCCCCACCACCACCGGCGCCGCCAAGGCGGTGGGCGAGGTGCTGCCTCACCTCGATGGCAAGCTCGACGGCATGGCTATGCGCGTGCCCACGCCCGACGGGTCCATTACGGATCTGACGGCCGCCGTGGAGCAGGACGTCACCATCGAGGACGTGAACGAAGCCTTTCGGGAGGCCGCCCACGGCGAGCTCGACGGCATCCTCGCCTACAGCGACGACCCGATCGTGTCGCGGGACATCATCCACAATCCGCACTCCTGCATCTACGACGCGCCGTGGTCGAACGTGGCCGGCTCGCAGGTGAAAGTGGTCGGCTGGTACGACAATGAGTGGGGCTATGCCTGCCGAACGGTGGACCTCGTGGAGCGACTTGCGAACGCGTCTGCTTAACACGAACTTAACCCCCCACCCGCCCCGAGGATCGGATCCTCCGCTCCGAGGCGGCACGGTGGATCGCCCGTCCTGCTCGCTCAGCCCCCACTCCTTATGCGGAAGCTAACTCTCGACGACGTTGACGTACGCGGCGAGCGCGTCCTCATCCGTGTGGACTTCAACGTCCCTCTCGATACCACGGAGGATGGAAGTCCCCGTGTGGAAGATGATACTCGCATCCGGGCCGCCCTTCCCACCATTCGCCAGGTCCTCGACGATGGGGGCAAGGCCGTCCTCATCAGCCACCTGGGGCGACCCGGGGGGCAGCCCGATCCGGACCTGAGCCTCGCCTGCGTGGGCGACCACCTCGGCACGCTGATCGAAGAACGGGTGCGCTTCTCTAGCAATACCGTGGGGGAGACCGTCGGGGAGATCGTCAACGGCATGGGCGACGGAAGCGTCATTCTGCTGGAGAATACGCGGTTCGACGCCGGAGAGAAGTCAAACGACGATACTTTCGCGCAGGCCCTGGCCGATCTGGCCGACGTGTACGTCAACGACGCCTTCGGGACGGCCCATCGCGCTCACGCCTCTACGGCCGGGGTGGCGGAGCACGTAGACGTGGCCGTCATGGGACGCCTCATGGAGAAAGAGCTTGAGGCGTTGACCCGCGTCCGCGACCACCCCGAGCACCCGACGGTTGCCATCCTCGGGGGCTCCAAGGTGTCCGACAAGCTTGGGACAATCGAGGCTCTTTCCGAGACGGCCGACCACCTGCTCATCGGTGGCGCCATGAGTTATACGTTCCTCAAGGCACTTGGTCGTGAAGTGGGAACTTCCCGCTTCGAAACCGACCGCTTGGACACCGCCGAATCGCTCTACGAGCAGGCGGGGGACACTCTCCATCTCCCGGACGATCACGTCGTCGCCGAGGCGGCGGAGGCGGACGTTGAACCCTCCGTGGTGAACAGCATTTCGGAGGACAAGATGGGGCTTGACATCGGACCCGACACGATCGACACGTATCGAAACCTCATCCTCGATGCCTCCACGGTGGTGTGGAACGGGCCGATGGGGGTCTTCGAGATCGACCAGTTTGCGGAGGGGACGATGGCGATTGCCAACGCGGTGGCCGACGCGACCGACGGCGGGGCGTTTTCCGTGGTCGGCGGGGGCGACTCGGTGTCGGCACTCGCCCAATCGGGGTGCACCGACCGCATCAGTCACGTCTCCACCGGCGGGGGCGCTCTGCTCACCTTCCTCGAAGGTGCTCCCCTTCCCGGCATCGAGGCTCTGACGGACGCGTAGTCGCCTTCGCTCTCTGTGCACTACATGGCTCTTCAGAGCCCGAGGAGAGCAACTGAATTCTCTATGCCCGCCCTCTCCGTATCGTCGCTGTCGAAAACCTACCGCACAGGGCTGCTGCGGCGATCGACGGTACAGGCCCTCGACGACGTGTCGCTGACGGTGGAAGAGGGCGCCATCTTCGGTCTCCTCGGCCCCAACGGGGCGGGCAAGACCACCCTCGTCAAGATTCTGCTCGGCCTCGTCCACCCCACGAGCGGCACGGCCCACCTCTTCGGCCGTCCCGCCGGAGACCCTGCCGCGCGCCAGCGGATCGGGTTCGTGCCCGAGAATCACCGCTTTCCGGGCTTTTTTACCGCCATGCAGACCCTGCACGCCTATGGCCGCCTCGCGGACGTGCCCCGCGCCGAGCGGATGGACCGCATCCTGGCCCTACTGGAGCGTCTTGATCTGGAAGGGCGCGGCGACTCGAAGGTCAAAACCTTCTCGAAGGGAATGCTGCAGCGCCTCGGGCTGGCGCAGGCCCTGCTCAGCGATCCGGACCTGCTGTTCCTCGATGAACCGACCGGCGGGGTCGATCCGGTGGGGCGCCGCGCCATCCGCGACATTGTGCTGGAGCTGCGGGAGGAGGGGAAAACCATCTTCCTCAACTCGCACCTGCTCTCGGAGGTGGAGAAGGTGTGCACACAGATTGCCATCCTGCGCGAGGGGTCGCTGGTGCGGCAGGGGAGCGTGGAGGAGCTTACCGCCGTGGAGCGCGTGTACGACCTGGTCGCTACACCCGTCCCCGACGCGCTCCTGGACGACCCGGACACTGCGCTCCAACCGGCTCCCGACGGGGCCCCGCCCAATCCCGACCTGGCCCAGTACCGCGTCCACGCCGACGACCGGACGACCCTCAACGCTGTGCTCGACCGCCTCCGCGGGGCCGACGTGGAGATCGAGTCGATCACGCCCCTGCGACAATCCCTCGAAGACTACTTCATCGACGTGGTGGATCCCCCTTCGTGATGCGTGAGAACGTGATGCGGATTCCGCAATTCGGCGATCACCTCCACTCACCACCGTCCTCCCTCAACGCGGAACGCACAACGCCCAACGCTTACCGCCCACACGCCCAAACGCCCGTACGCAAAACCCAAACGCCCACACGCAATGCGCCCGTTGCTCGGCCTCGTTCTCATCACGTTTCGGGAGCTCTGGGCCCGCAAAATTGTGCTGGGGCTCTTCATCATCAGCTCGCTGGTCCTGCTGGCCGTGACCTTCGCGCTCAACCTTGACGTGGTGGAGGGGTCGCTCGCCGGCATTCGGCTCTTCGGACAGGAGGCCACGCCCGAGGACCTGGCCGAGGGGGACACGCCCCCCCTCACGCTCAACCGCGTGGTGATCGCTGTCGAGTCCGTCGTGGCCGGGGCGGCGTACTGGATCGGGATCCTGCTGGCCCTCTTTGCCTCCGCCTCCCTCTTCCCCGACCTGCAGTCAGCCGGACGGGTCGAACTGCTCCTCTCCAAACCGGTCAGCCGCACGAAGGCCTTGTTCGGGCACGTGCTGGGGGTGTGGAGCGCCATCGCCGTGCTCACGCTCTACCTCATGGGCGGTGTCTGGATCATCATGTCGCTGAAGACGGGCGTCTGGAATCCGCGTTTCCTGCTTTCTCTGCTCATCGTGGTGGGCATGTTCGCGGTGATGTACGCTGCCGTCATGCTGATGGGCGTGTGGACCGAAAGCACCGCCTTAGGGCTCATCGTCTCATACGGTCTTATTTTCGTGTCGATGGTCCTCGCAGCGGCCAATCAGATCAGCCCCACGCTCGGTCCCGTGGGCCGACCCGTGTTCTGGGGACTCTACCACATGCTCCCCAACTTCACGGAGGTCACCCAAATTGTGTCGACCCTCGCCGAGGGCAACGCGGTCTCGTCGTGGTATCCCTTCTTCTCCTCCCTCCTGTTCGGGGGCGCGGCCTACGCCGTTACCGGCTACTGGTTTGCCCGGCGGGACTTTTAGGGGTCCATGCCCCAATTCGCCTTCATCATCAGGGCGCACGCGGAGGGGCTCTCTTCGTATGTATTCCGTACTGCGTAGTGCGTATTGCATAAGAACATCTTGCGCAAGAACATCTCCAAGATACCCCGACAGCACCGACAGCCATCGGGAAGGCTGCAATACGAGATACGCAATACGAGATAGCGTAATACGCAACCAGGCTCATTCCGCCCCCTTTAACCGCCCCCTCCGACCCCTTCCCCACTGCTCCACATGGTCTACCAAACGCTCGACGCCCTCGACGTTCAGTTGAAGGATCTGCCGGTCCTCCCTCCCCCAAACCGGGTCGTTCTCACTACTCCCACCCACTTCGACGTCGAATACGTGATCAATCCCCACATGTCGGAGAACGTGGGGGCCGTGCGCAAAGAGGTGGCCTGGCAGCAGTGGAAGGCCGTCCGCGCCGCGTACACTGCCCTCGACCGGAAACCGGTCGTGGTCAACGGCCAGCCCGGCCTCCCGGACATGGTGTTCTGTGCAAACCAGACCCTTCCCTTCTACAATCCCGGTGCCGACACGAAGGGCGTCGTCCTCAGCCGCATGCACAGCGAGCATCGGGAGGGCGAGGTGCCCTACTACGACCGATTTTTCGAGGACATGGGGTACGCCGTGAAGACACTCCGCGAGGACCTGGACGCGGATTTTGAAGGGATGGGCGACGCCCTCTGGCACCCGACACGCCGTCTGTTGTGGGGCGGGTACGGCTACCGGACGAGCCCGGAGGCGTACGAGGCACTGAGCGACCTGCTGGACGTGCCGGTCGTGCTGCTCCGCCTCACCGATCCCGACTACTACCACCTCGACACCTGCCTGTGCCCGCTCGACGCGGAGCACGCCCTCGTGGCCCCCGACGCATTCGACGACACCGGCCGGGCCCTCATCGAGTCGTTCTTCGACACGCTCATCGAGGTGCCGGACCATGAAGCGCGTCACCAGCTCGCCTGCAACGGCCACTGCCCCGACGGCACACACGTGTTGATTCAGGAAGGCTGCGAGCAAACGAACGAGCGACTGCGAGAGCACAACTTCGTCCCCGTTGAACTGGACACGAGCGAGTTTTTGAAGGCGGGGGGCTCGGTCTTCTGCATGAAACAGATGATCTGGTGAATGCACGAACCAGAACGACCAGTGCAGCGGGGCGGAAAATTGTGAGGGCTCCTCCGCGTAGTGGGTATTCCGTATTGCGTATTTCGTATCGCGTGTTTTCCTTACGCATTACGCAGTACGCACTCCTCCTGTCTCGAAGCATTCGGCGGACCAAACTGTCTCGATTCCCGCCTGGAGTGAAGTGACACATCCACAGCTCATCTCGGTCATCATTCCGACTCTGAACGAGGAAAGCACACTCGGCGCCACGCTGCGTCGCCTCCAGCGGCAGGAGGAACCGTTTGAACTCATCGTCGTGGACGGGCGCTCGGAGGACGAGACGCGGGCGGTCGCCTGCTCCCAGGGGGCCACCGTACTTCAGGCCCCGCGGGGCCGCGCCTCACAGATGAACCGAGGGGCCGAAGCAGCCACCGGCCGTGTCTTTCTGTTTCTGCACGCCGATACCCTCCTTCCCCCGGACGGCCTGTCGACCATCCGGAGCGCGCTCAACGATCCCGACACGTCCAGCGGCACCTTCCGGCTTCAGTTTGACGACCCAACCCCCCTGCTCCACTTCTACGCCCAGTGCACCCGCTGGCCGTGGATCCGGCTCTGCTTTGGCGACCGGGGGCAGTTCGCGGAGCGGTCGGCATTCGAGGCTGTAGGCGGGTTTCCGGAATGGCCCCTCTTTGAAGACCTCGAGCTCGCGTCGCGCCTCCGCGAGCACGGGGGCTTCCGCTTCCTCGACACCGCCGTGACCACCTCGGCCCGGCGGTTTCGCCGGTGCGGCACCCTTCGCCAGCAGCTTCGCAACCTGTACCTGTGGAGCCACTACATGTGGGGCACCGATCCGGAGCGGGTCGCGCACCGTTACCACGGCCCCGCCCCGGACGCGGAAACGCAGCCCCAGTCCTGAACCGCCGACGGGGCCGAAAAGTGATAACTTCGTAACGGCCCTTGCGGTTCTACGATCTTCGTAATACTAAATGAGTAGTATCAAATCAGAAAGACACCCTGCTATGCAACGCAAATCTCTGACGCACCTCGGCGAAACCGAAATGGAGGTCCTGCACCACGTGTGGGACCTCGGGGAGGCCACCGTGGCCGACGTCCGCGAGCGCATCCTCGAGGACCGCGAAGTGGCGTACACCACGGTCATGACAGTGCTGAAGACGCTGGCCGAGAAAGGCTACCTCGAGTATTACAAAGAGGGCCGATCCTACGTCTACGAGCCCGCTCAGGCCCCGGACGCGGTGCAACACAGCCTCCTGCAGCGGCTGATGGAGAAGGTTTTTCAGGGCTCGCCCTCCGCCCTCGTGCAAACGCTGGTGCGGCGGGAGGATCTGTCCGACGACGAGCGGGAAGAAATCAAGGTCCTTATCGACGCCCTTGAGGAAGAGGAACACGATTCCGATGACGTGGACCGCGATGCTTGACATTCTGGCTGACCTCGGGACCGCAACGGTCGAATCTCTCTGGCTTCCCGTCCTGGCGTGGACGATCCTCGCTATGACGGCATACGGCGTGCTCCAACGCTGCCGACTCGGCGTGCACCTCCAATACCGCGTTCGGCAAGGGCTCCTCATTGCGCTGCCGATCGGCCTCCTCCTCGGTGTCACCACCTCTTGGGTCTCGAACCTTGGTCTCTTCTCCCCCGGCATCCAGGCCCCGCTTGACCTTTCTGGACCTGGCGCTGCCCGTTCTCCTTTTCCCGAGGCAACCTCATCGTCTGCGCTCCCGTCGTGGTCGTGGCTGCACGCTGTGGGGCTTCTCACCGTTGCCGCTTGTGGGATCGGAGCTTATCGGTTGACTCAATTCCTGGCCGATGCCCTCGCACTGGTTCGCGTTCGGAACCAGAGCGACTTTCGCACCCGACCTTCCGTCCAACACCTTACGGACCGGCTTGCCGATGACATGGACATCCAGCGATCCGTACGCACGCGGATTGCTCCGGGCGACATCGTGCCGCAAACGGTGGGCTTCTTTCGTCCAACGATCATCCTGCCGGAGACCCTGACCGAGGACCGCGCTGCACTGCGGATGACCCTCACGCACGAGCTCGTCCACGTCCGGCGCTACGATTGTGTGGCCCAGTGGGTCGAGCACCTCGTCGCCTCGGCGCTTGCTGTCCATCCCGGCGTCGGGATTCTGTGCCGATCCATTGCCCACTTCCGTGAGCAGTCATGCGACGCCGCGGTTCTGGGCACGGAAGCGGTGGGGCGCTCGCAATACGCCACCCTGCTGTATCGATTCTCGACCCCTCTGAATTCGCGCAACAGCGTCGCACTCCGAATCGGGGACGCTGACTCCTCTCTCCAAAATCGGATTCGAGCCATGCACGAACACCCGTCCTCAGCAGATTCCACGTCGCTCCTCACCGGTTTCACCCTCAGCGTTCTGATCGTAGGCCTGACCGTCGGTGTTGCTGCCTGCTCGGATTTCGGGGGCAAAGCACCCCCTTCTACAGCGGAGCCCAAGGCTCAGTCCGCCAATCGCTCCGAGGCCCTTCTCTCAGGACGCGTGGTCGACCGTCAAACCGGAGATCCGATTCCGCGCGTCAACATCATTCGGGCCTATGGGGCAGACGAGCAATCGTCCCGGGACGGATTCGGAGAAGGTATTGGTTCGACGAACGGGAACGGTGAATTCACGGCCTCCAATTTGTCCCCTGGCTCGCACCAATTGATCATCTCCTGCGTCGGCTACGAGCGCAAAACCAGGGAAATCACCCTCAGGGCCGGACATCCCCGGACGGTGACGATTAAGATTCAACGTGAGACGATGTCGCTACAGGGGGTCGAAGTAGACGCACCTCGGACACGAAATGAGTGAGAAGGACGATCGAGAATCCCTCAACAACTGGACGCCAAACATGTGGTGAACCGCGATGCTTGACATACTGACCAGCCTTGGTGCCGCGACCGCCTCCTCGCTGTGGCTTCCGGTTCTGGCGTGGACCGTTCTCGCCCTCCCTCTGTGGACGTTGCTGGAGCGAACGGACCGCCTACACCCCCTCGCGGAATACCGCCTCTCGCAGGTGCTTCTCGCCGCGCTGCCGGTCGGCACCGGGGCGGTGAGTGTCGTGGAGATGCTCCCGGACGCCGCGCGCTCCTCGGTGCTCTCTGCACAGTCGGTCGTCGTGCTGCCCGCGATCGAGCCGGTCAGCACAGGGGCGCCGGCCGCCTCGTGGACGTGGATGCACGCGGTGGGGCTCTTCACCGTCGGCGCTCTCGGCGTCGGGCTGTTTTTCCTGGGGCGGCTCGCGCTCGAGGTCGTGGCGGCAAGACGCGTTCGGCGGCGCCTGGCAACTGTTGCAGCGCCGTCTCTGCGGGCCGAGGCGGATCGGCTCCGGGAGCGGCTCAACGTTCGTCGTCCCGTCCAGCTCTACACCACGTCGGACGCCGCCGTCCCCCTCACGCTCGGCGGCCTCCGACCGATGATTCTGGTGCCGGATCAGCTTGCGGAGGCGACGGAGGAGCTCCGCATGACGCTCCGACACGAGCTCATCCACATTCGCCGGTGGGACGATTTTGCTCACCTCGCCGAACGGCTCGTCGCCGCCCTGTTCGCCGCGCATCCGCTCGTGGGCCGGCTCCGCAGGCAGACCGCCGAGGCGCGGGAGCGGGCCTGCGACGCGGCCGTCCTCGACGGCAGCCAGACGCCCGCAGGCGACTACGCTCGCCTCCTCACCGCCTTTGCGGACGGAGCCTCCCCCCATCGCCTCGGCGCCCTTTCGCTCTCCGAATCGCCCTCCTCCCTCAAAGACCGCCTGTCTGCCATGCGCTCCTCAATGCCCTCGCTTCTCTCTTCCCGCCGTGCTCTCGGCACTGCCCTCGCGGCGATCGGCCTTGCCCTTACGCTCGGTGTGGTCGCCTGCTCGGACAGCGTCGCGCCCTCCGCCTCCACAGACGATCCCGCCACTACAGAGTCGTCCTCGGCCTCCACCGAAGACGGCGAGGTGTTCACGGTCGTCGAAGATCAACCCGAGCTCGTGGGCGGCATGAAGGCCCTTCAGAAAGCCGTAAGCTATCCGGAATTGGCGATGGAGGCCGGGATTGAGGGCCGCGTCATCGTCCAGTTCGTGGTCGACAAAGACGGAACCGTGACGAACCCGAAGGTCACGCGAGGCGTCCACAAGCTGCTGAATGAGGCCGCGCTCCAGGCGGTGAAGCAGCAGGAATTCAAGCCGGGCCAGCAACAGGGCGAACCTGTGAAGGTGCAGATGTCGCTGCCTGTGACCTTCCGGCTTCCTTCCTCCCACTCGGAGTCCGCCGCACAGGAGGAAATCCTGCAGGCCCCTGAGTTCTCCGTTGCCGGATCCCATCCAGACATCGAGGGAGGAATGAGGGCGCTACAAGAGTCTCTTTCATACCCAGAGATCGTCCGCAAGGCCGGCATCGAGGGGACGGTGCACGTGACCTTCACGGTTGACGAGACGGGAGAGGTACAGAACCCCCAGATCACCAAAAGTGTCCACGAGGCCCTGGACGCGGAGGCGCTTTCCGCCCTGAAGAGCGTGTCGTTTGTTCCCGTAGAGAAAGACGGCCGCCCGATCGCCACGGAAGTGACCCTCCCGATCCGCTTTGCCCTTCCTGAGGAGAAGTAAGCGACCTCCGCTTACCGCACCACCTGACGGGCCGGATGGTCGGAATCCGGCTCTTTGACACCCCGCTGGGCCGGGTCGCCCTCGCGGCGGAGGCTTCGGTTCCAAAACCAGATGGCCACCCCGAAGAGCAGCGCGGCACCCAGACTCATGAGCGCATTGATGCCCGCAATTCGAATCTGGGTGTCCACGACCGGTGTGGCCTTGATGGGCTCCGTTACGACGACGGACCGGCGGGCGTCCGGCGCCACCCGCACCGTCAGGGTTTCTTTTTCTTCCAACGGAGGGACGACGCCGTGGGGTAGCGACAGCCGCTCCCGCGTCAGCACCGACCCGTCGGGCATCGGGACGCGGAGGCTCACATAGTCGTACGTCACTTGCGTGCGGTTCGACGCGTGGACTTCTTGCACTTCCGCCGTCGCCACCGTCCCTTTCGCCTTCGTGGTGTGCAGGTCGTAGACCACCCTGCCCTGATGGAGAGCGAGGCCGGCAAACAAGACCGGAAGCAGCCAGGCAATACGGGCAATCCAGCGTGTCATAGGGTGCGAAAGGTCGCCGAGGGAAATTTACGAGATGGCGCGCAGAGACATACACTCATCGTTCGTCGTCGATCGGAACGCACCGGGGAATGTGAGTGAAAAGCAACGCCATATTTCGTATTGCGTACTTTCGATCCAACATACGCAATGCGAAACGCAAAATAGACCGCGTGGCAGGAGGCTTTTCCGTCCTGGACAGAGAATGAACCGGGAACTCGCTCTTCCTACGAGAGGAAAAGATACGGCTTCCAGGTATCTTCGATCTCCCCGGCAAAGTCCCGCAGGAACATGACGTAGCTGGGCCGGAAGGGCCGACGGGTCAACTCCATGCCGGCCTCCTCCGGCGTGGCATCCCCCTTCCGATTGTTGCACGTCACGCAGGCCGCCACGAGGTTCTCCCACGTGTCTCGCCCTCCGCGCGACTTCGGTACCACGTGGTCGATGGTGAGATTGGCTTCGGCTCCGCAGTACTGACAGGTATTGCGATCCCGCCGCAGCACGTTCTTCCGGGACAGCATGACGCGCTTGTACGGCACGTTCGCGTACTGCTTGAGCCGAACGATACTCGGCCAGGGCATCTCCACGCTGGGGGATCGCACGTGCCGGTCCTCAGCCGCCTCCACGAGGTGCACCTTCTGAAGGTGCATGAGGACGACGGCCCGCTCGACGCTGCAGACGGTGAGCGCGCTATAGTCTTGGTTGAGGACGAGGACGTGCCCGTTCATCACAGACGGGCCTCCCGTGCGACGGCGCCTTGAGGAGACTCAGGGACGGACCGAAGCGTTGGCACGACAAACTTAAAAACGGTGCGGAAGAGGAGTGCCTCCACCGGGATCGCCGGTTCTGTTACGCGAGAGCGAAGCTGTGAACAGGGGGATACCCACCGCGAACCTTTATCGAACCGCCCCCCCTTTGTTTCCCTTCGCAAGGAGGCCCAGGACACGACTTCGTTGTATTCGTACGTAGATTTTCCGGACGGAGGGTCCGAGGCGCGTCGGTCCGCGCTGCTCCTCTGAGGCGTGCCCTCAACGACGGCCGGTTTGCCCATCGTCGGTCCGCAACTGGTCCAGCACACGCTGCCACTCGGCCGGCGGGTCGGCCTCAAAACGCAGGACCTCGTCCGTGGTGGGATGGGCAAATCCGAGGCGGTATGCGTGCAGCGCCGGATGGGGGAAGCCCTCGAACAGGTGCTCGAAGAAGGCTCGTCGGTCCTGGCTCTGGGTCCCGTAGCGAACCCGCTGTCCCCCGTACTTCGGATCCCCGAGAAGTGGATGGTCCTGCGCTCGAGCGTGGACGCGAATCTGGTGGGTACGCCCAGTTTCTAGCCGGAAGTCGACGACGGAGGTGTGGGCGTGGGTCTCGACGGTTTCGTAGTGCGTGACGGCCCACTTCCCGTTCTCCTCCGGCACCACGGCCATGCGCTGCCGGTGGTTCGGGTCACGGCCAATCGCTCCCTCGATGGTGCCCCTCGGCGATTCGAAGCGGCCCCACACGAGGGCTCGGTACCGGCGCTCCACGGTGTGCTCCTTGAACTGCTCCGCCAGCGGCTGGTGCGCCCGGTCGCGTTTCGCCACTACCAAGAGGCCAGACGTGCCCTTGTCCAGCCGGTGCACGATGCCGGGCCGTACGACCGGATGGTCCGGACCCTCGGGCAGTGCGTTGACCATCGACAACCCTACTACTTCGTCGTCCGGACTGCCGTCGGGATCGTCGTTGGCCGCCACCTTACCTCCGTCCACGTGGTGCAGGAGGGCGTGGACGAGCGTGCCCGAGCGGTGGCCGGGGGCCGGATGCACCACCATGCCCGCCGGCTTGTTCACCACGAGCAGGTCCTCGTCCTCGTAGACGATGTCGAGCGGAATTGGCTCCGGCTCCGCCCGCATCGGCGGCCTCCGTACGAGTCGGAAGATGATTTCGTCGCCCGGCTCCACCGAATAGGACTTCTTCACGTCGCTCCCATTCACCTTGAGGTGGCCCTTCTTGATCGCCCGTTGGATCTTGGTGCGCGAGGCCTCCGGATAGAAGCGCGTGAGGTATTTGTCGATGCGAGGTCCATCGGTCTCGGACGCCGGCACCACGACCTGCACGACGTTCTCCTCGCGGGTCACATCGGCGTCATATTCGTTCGGATCGAAGCTGTCAGGGGGCTGCTCCGGCACTGTGTGTCCGCACTTTGCTGGAAAAAAGGAGTGGAGGCGTGGAAGCGCTGGAGGCATGGAACACAGGACAGGAAATCCTCCACGCGTGCATGGCCTCCAGTCCTCCAAGCATTGTCCCTCGGTGGGTTCAAGGCGCCCCAAACTGGTCGACCGCCTCCAAAACGGCCGCCAAGTCCGCCTCATTGTTATAGTACGTCGGCGCAAAGCGAAGCTTCCGGTTGCGGACGGCGCCGGTGATGTCGCGTTCCTTTAGGTAATCGAACAGGGCCTCGGGCGCGTCGGGCTCCACGGTCACGATGCCGCTGGCGTGGGCCGCATCGTCGGTTCCGTAGCGGGACCATCCGCGGGCCGCAAGCTCGTCCGCAAGAATTGTCGAGAGGTCGAGCACCCGCTCCTCGCACCACTCCGGGCCGGCCTCCAGATAGAGGCCGAGGGCCGCGTGCAGGGCCGCGACGCCGACGCTGTTGAACGTGCCGGTCCGGAAGCGCCGGGCATCGTCATGGAACGTCAGGTCGTAGTCATTCAGGGTCGCCCAGTCGAACGGTCCGTGCAGCCAGCCCGTGGGGGGCCGGAGCTGCTCCTGAAGCGCATCGTCGCAGTAGAGGAGCCCCACGCCCTGCGCCGCCAGCAGCCACTTGTGCCCGCCGGAGGCGAGAAAATCGATGCCCGACGCTTCCACATCGAGCTGCAGCGCCCCCAAGCCCTGGATGGCATCGACGCAAAAGAGGACGTCGTGCGTCTCGCACAGCGCCCCGAGGGCCCCTAGGTCGGCCCGGAAGCCGGACAGGAAGTGCACCCAGGAGACACTGAGGAGCCGGGTCTCCGGCCGCAGGGTGTCTTCGACGTCCGCCACCGTGTACGCCCCCTCGTCCGTCGGCACGAAGTCGACGGTCACATTTTCCGTTTCCAGGTTCAGAAACGGGTAGACATTGGTCGGAAACGTGCCGTCGGGCACGGCAATGCGGTCGCCCTCGGCCCAATCGAGACCGCGCGCGAGGACGTTGAGGCCCGCCGACGTGTTGGGAACGAACTCGACCCGGCCCGGATCGGTGCCGAGCACCTCGGCCACTCGCTCCTTCGTCTCCGCCATCACCGACTGGAACGCGTCGAAGTTTTCGATCGGGGCGCTCGGGTCCGCCCCATGCCGCTCGGCAACGTAGGCATCGATGGCCTCGCGGACGGTCCGGCTCATCGGACTCACCGCCGCGTGGTTGAGGTAGGTCTGATGCTCGGTGTGGGGGAAGCAGTCGCGAAGGTCGGTGAGAGTCATGACGGGCGAGACCATTGACAAAAAGACCGCCGTTCTCACGCATCATTCTCGACAGCGTTCACCGGCCCCTGACTTGCTGAGACCATTGGAACGTGGGAAGACTCCACCCGGCACACCCTCACGTACCATTCATACAAGCTGCACGCCAAACGTCCTTATCGACAATCACCCACCTCCCTCCCATGGAGACACAAGACTCCATATCTGACTACGAACGCAAGCGGGGAAAGCCCATGCCCAGCAAAGCCCACGGCTACATTCAACTGAATCTCGGCGTCGAATTGGCTGCATTTCGGGACCAATACACAAGCTTCTCTGAACTCACGCTTGAACTCGATGGCCGCGAGATCACCCCCGATCTCTCCGTCTATCCAAAGACCGACGTTGATCTCGTCCACGACGAGGTGCGCGTGACGGATCCTCCCCTGCTCGCCGTCGAGATTGCCAGTCCCACGCAGAACGTCCAGGACCTGATCGATAGGATCGAATTTCTCCTCGACGCCGGCGTCCAGTCGTGCTGGCTGGTGCAACCGCCGCTCCGCACCGTCACCCTCTTCCCCGACACCCTGGACGGCACCACCGTCTCCAGCGGCTCCTTCACCGACCCTGTGCTCGACATCGAGGTGTCCATCGATGCGATCTTCGACCCAGACGAATAACTCCTGCAGCCTCAGACATCCGGACTTGAGGGGCAGAGCGCCCCCAGCGACGACCCCTTAGTCCGAGTTCCGCTTTTCCGTCAGCTTGTCTAGCTCGTGCTGGGCCTGGGCCTCGTCCTGCCCGTTCGCCTCCGGCTCGTCGTGGTGGTTCTCGGCGTCGGGGTGGTAATCCAGCTCTATGAGCACAGGAAAATGGTCGGACCCAATGTAGGGGAGCACCTTGAGTTGCGACAGCAGGAAGTGCTCGGAGTGGAAGGCGTGGTCGAGCGGGTACCGGAGAAGTGGGTACCGGGCGTGGAACGTGTTGTAGAGGCCGCGCCCAATGCGCGGATCGAGGAGGCTGCTGATCTTCTGAAAGAGCCGTGTGGTGTACGACCACGAGACGTCGTTGAGATCGCCGGCTACGATTGTAGGCACGTCCCGATCCCGAATCTCGCGGGCCAGGAGGAGAAGCTCGGCGTCCCGCTCGGTCGTGTCGGGCTCGTGGGTCGGATGCGGCGGACGGGGATGCATGCCGTGAATCCAGACGTGCGTTCCCGAGGGTAGCTCTACCCTCGTGTGAATGGAGGGCACGTCGTCCTCTACGAGGAACCGAACGGTGGGGGCGACGAGGGGATATCTCGAATAGAGACACATCCCGTAAGCATTTTCCCGCGGGTGGCGCACGGCATGCGGATAGATTTCCTGAAGCGGTCGCAAGTGCTCCATCCACCACGCGTCTGTTTCAAGGGCGAGCACGAGGTCGGGATCTTCCTCGTCGATGAGATCGAGCAGCGGATCCGGGTTCCGGTTTTTGATTTCCACGTTGGCGATCAGGAGTGAGAGGGAGTCGGTCTCCTCGTTCGGGCTGGCCGCCCTTTTCACCTGACGAGGGGACAGGAGCGTGTATGGCAGAATGTGGTTGACTTGATAGACGAGACACAACCCCAGCACGGCCATCGCGCCAATCTCAGCCGGCGACGACGGACGGGCGACGACGAACCCAGCGAGCGTGAGCCCGATGCCTATCGCCAACTGTACCCTGGGAAAATCAAAAAAGCGAACGACCCAGTGGTCGTGCGAGAAGAGCGGCAGAACCGTCCCTGTGACGAAGAAGGCGGCTACTGCCACCAGCAAAATGGACATGCGCATACTGCTTGGTGGAAAAGGGTCTCAGGACCGCGGCTTCGCGATCTACGACCGGCGAAATTGTTTGCCCGCAAGCTGCCGCACGAGGCCCTTGAACTCCAGCTCCAGCAACGTGGGAAGGGCCGAGGACGGGTCGAGACCGGTGTCCTCGCAAAGCTCGTCGACGTGGACGGGGGTGTTCGAGAGGGCCTCGTAGAGCACCTCCGCATCGCCCGAGAGCTCCTCGGGATCGGGACCCGTGCCAGTCGTGACGGTTTCGGCGTCCACCTCCTCGGGGTCCTCCACCGTCACCTCCGGAAGCTCCTCGAGCAGGTCCTCCACCTCCATCACCAGCTTGGCGTGGCCCCGCTGGATGAGGCGGTTCGTTCCTCGACTGGAATCTTTCGTGATGCCCCCCGGCACCGCAAACACCTCCCGGTTTTGCTCCACCGCGAGGCGCGCCGTGATGAGGGCCCCGCCCTTCGAATACGATTCGACGACGAGCGTGCCGAGGGACAATCCGCTCAGGATGCGATTGCGCTCTGGAAAATTGGGAGCATCGGGCTCCGCGTCCAGCGCGTACTCGGACAGCACAGCTCCGTTGTCGATGATCCGTTCGGCGAGGGCGGTATGGCTCTGGGGGTAGATGTGCCCCACCCCGGAGCCAAGGACCGCAATCGTGCGCCCCCCGGCGTCGAGCGCCCCCTTGTGCGCGGCGGCGTCGATGCCGTAGGCCAGCCCGCTGACGACCGTAAAGCCGCGCCGGACGAGCTCGGCGGCGAAGCGGTGGGCCTGTGCCCGGCCGTAGTCGGTGCAGCGGCGGGTGCCTACGATGGTGACCATGGACCGGTCCACCTCGGGGAGGGTGCCCCGCATCCACAGGTAGGCAGGCGGGTCGTAAATCTCGCGGAGCCGGTCCGGAAATCGCTCGTCCCAGGGCGAAACCAGGGCGGCACCAAGCTCATCGGCCCGCTCCACCTCCTGCTCGACCGCCGCCCGGTCGTCGAACGTGAGGATCTCCTCGGCGGTCTGGTCGCCCACCCCGTCTACCTTCGTGAGAGCAGAGCGGGAGGCTCGAAAGATCTCCCTCGGCGTGTCGAACGTCGCCAGGAGGGCGCGCAGGCGCTGCGGCCCCACGCCGTCCACCAGCGACAGCCCGATGAGGGCGCGCTGCTCGCCGACCCGGTCTCGATCCGGGGATTCGTCGTCGTCATCCAGGGGCAATCTCATGCGTCAACCGGCTCCGTGGATTTCGTGGCGCTGACCATGTCGAAGAGGGTGTATTTGAGCTGATCGATCCCGACGTCGGCCACGGCGCTGATCGGCAGAATTGGCACCTCGTCCGGAAACGCGTCGGCCACCACGTCGGGCAGGAGCTCGCGCTCGTCGGGGGCCAGGATGTCAATCTTCGACAGCGCGATGACCCGAGGCTGGTCCAGAAGATCGGCCTCATGCGCCTCCAGTTCGTGGAGGAGCTGTTCGTACTCGCCCCCCAGGTCCGACGACGTGATGGGAATGACGAAGAGCAGCACTGACGTGCGCTCGATGTGGCGGAGGAACTGCAGGCCGAGCCCCTTCCCCTCGTGCGCGTCCTCGATGATGCCGGGAATGTCCGCCATCACGAAGGTCTCGAACTCGCTTACGTACACCATCCCGAGTTGGGGCGTGATCGTCGTGAACGGGTAGTCCGCCACCTCCGGCTCCGCGGCCGAGACGGCCGAGACGAGCGTACTCTTCCCGGCGTTCGGAAAGCCTACGAGCCCGACGTCGGCCATCAGCTTGAGCTCGAAGGTCAACTCGCGCTCTTCCCCCGCTTCCCCCGGCTCGGCGTGGCGGGGCGTCTGGTTCGTGCTCGACTTGAAGAAGGCATTTCCGCGTCCTCCCTCGCCCCCTTCGGCCACCACGATCCGCTGTCCCGACTCCACGACCTCCCCGACCATCTGGCCCGTGAGCTTGTCCTTCACCACTGTCCCCGGCGGCACGCGAATGACCTCGTCCTCCCCCGAGGCGCCCGTCTGCTTGCGGCGCCCCCCCGGCTCCCCGTCGCCCGCGAAGACGTGCGTGTTGTGGCTCAAGTCCATCAGCGTGTATAAATTTTCGTCGGCCTCCACGTAGACGGAGCCCCCATCGCCCCCGTCGCCGCCGGAGGGACCGCCCTTCGGTACAAACTTCTCCTTGCGCCACGCGACGATGCCCTTTCCCCCATCGCCACTGCTAACCTTGAGATCGACCTGGTCGAGAAACTTCATGCGCGCGCCAAATGCCTGCGAATTTCTCTGTTGTGTCAAACGGAGAAGCCAGCGGATATGCTGGGGGCGTGGACGTGCAGACTCTTCATCAGTGAGCCTTCGTGCCTCCACGAATCTCCCCAAATTCCCCACGCACACACGCCCATACGCCCAACCGCCCACTCGGGTTTTCACGGGGCTTTTCGGCGCACGGCTGGACCTGCCCGCCCTGCCCGCATAGGTTTCGGTCCATCAGCACAGACCACTTCTCCCCTTCCATGACCGACGTGACCATTTACACTGACGGCGCCTGCAGCGGCAACCCCGGTCCAGGCGGCTGGGCGGCCATCATCATCCCCGACGACAATCCTGATGCCTACGAGGAACTGACGGGCGGCGAGCCGCACACCACGAACAACCGCATGGAGCTCAGGGCCGCGCTGGAGGCGCTCCGGGCACTGGAGGCGCCCACCCAGGTGGCCCTCCACACCGACAGCGAGTATCTCTCCAAGGCGTTCAACGAAGGATGGCTCGAGAGCTGGCAGGACAACGATTGGCAGACCTCCTCGAACAGCGACGTGAAGAACCAGAGCCTCTGGAAGGCGCTGCTCGACGAGGCGAAGCGTCACGACGTGGACTGGGTGTGGGTGAAGGGGCACGCCGACGACGAGCTCAACATTATGGCCGACGAGCTCGCCGTCACCGCGATGGAGCAGTTCAAGTGAGGTGGGGGCGCGGGAGTGGAGAGCGTGGGGGCGTGGGAGTGCAGAGCATGGGGGAAAGGGGAAACGCCGGTTCCCAACACTCACCGCAAAACACCGAACCCTTAACGCTCAATCCCCAACCCTCAACTCCCAACACGTAACAGTTCGCCACGATCTGACAGCGCATTCGTAAACGCCTCGACGAACGCGTCCACCTCTGACCGACGCACGCCCACCGTGAGGGTCGTCACGTCCGTGTACTCACTGCGCTGTACCTCCGTGTCGAACTGCCGGAGCACCCGTCGTGCGGGCGAGGTGTCGTAGCGAAAGTCCTCTCCGTCCTGCCCCAGCCGGTACGCCGCGCAGTGGTGCGTGGCCGTCCGCTCGCGCTCGCGGATGGCGCCGACCCGTGCCTGCACTTCCGTCCGCGTTGAGACCGGCACGCCGACAAGCGGGATCGGCGCTCACGTTCGCAGCGGCGAGATGTGGCTGGGAACTTCGTGCGTGCAACTGATCGCCCAGCCAGAAACCCTTACAGAACGGTCCAGTCCGTACACTGCACTGAGGTAGGCCCAGTGACGCTTTGGTTCCCTAAGCGCAACGATGTTGCCACGCTGAGGGACGGGAGACACATTGCCCGCATGAAATCGTTTCAGAGGTCCTTTTACTCATTTCCTGCCGTGCACGCACAATGACGCGGTTGACTGCGCTTCTTTTTACGGTTGCCCTTTTGCTCACTGGATGCGGGTCATCGGGGGAGGAGGACGGTCCCCAGCGGCGACGGGGCGGCTCCGACAACTCGACCCCATCGGTGGAGGCGGTGCAGGCCCGCGACGGCACGCTTCCTCTGGAGGAGCGGATGAGCGGCACGGTACGGGCGCGCAACCAGGTGGCCATCTACCCGGAGCTGAGCGAGCCGGTCGTCGCCGTGGAGGCCCAGACGGGCGACTACGTAGAGGCGGGGGATGCGCTCGTCCGTCTTCGGCGCGAAACCCACGAGCAACAGGTTCGGCAGGCCAAGGCCTCCGTCCGCACCGCCAAGGCCGAGGCCAATGGGGCGAAGGCTCGCCTCCGTGAGCTCGAAGCGCAACTGAAACGGACCGAACGCCTCGCTGAGCAGGACTTCGAGAGCGAGCAGCAGCTCGAATCGCTCCGGGCGCAGGTGGAGCAGGCCAAGGCGAGCTACGAACAGGCGCAGGCGCAAGTAGAGCAGGCCGAAGCGACCCTTGAAGAACGTGAGACAGCGCTCCAGCAGACCGTCGTACGCGCCCCCATCAGTGGCTATGTGGGGCAGCGCAACGTGGAGGTGGGGCAGCGCGTCGATCCCAGCACCCGCCTGTACGTGATGGGCGATCTCGATGCGGTGAAGGTGCGCGTGGAGGTGACCGACCGGATGTTCGGGCGCATTCAGCCTGGGCAGACGGCTCGCATTCACGTGCCGCAGAAAGACACGGTGCTCACGGCCTCAGTCACCCGCATGTCCCCCTTCCTCAGCGACGAGTCGTACAGCGCCGAGGCCGAGATTGAGGTGCCCAACGAGGACCGCATCCTCAATCCCGGCATGTTTGTGGAGGTGGACGTGGCCTACGGCGAGAGCCAGCGGGCGACGATCGTCCCGCTCAGCGCCCTCTACGAAGACCCGGCCACCGACACGCGGGGCGTGTTTGTCGCCCCCACGCTGGGGACAGAGATTCCGGTCGACGTGCCCGACTCGTTCGACGAGGACGATCCCCCTCCGCTCACCCCTCCGACCCCGACGACGTTCCGCGAGGTGGAGATCTTGGCGGAGGGCCGGCAGACCGCCGGCGTCCGGGGCATCGAGCCGGGCGACTGGGTCGTCACCGTGGGCCAGAACCTGCTGGCCAACGACACCGGCGAGCGGGTCGACGCTCGCGTGCGCCCCCTCCCCTGGTCCCGCCTCCTGAGCCTGCAGCGCCTACAGGACACCGACCTTCTGAACCGTGTGCTTGAACGGCAGCAGCGCCTCGCGAAGCAGCGCTTCGGGGACGACTCCGCGCCGGACGATACGTCCCAGTCCTCTACGACTCAGGAGGAGACCTCCCCGGACAGCACTGCGCCTTCGACGGCCGTGAACCAGCGTCCGTAGCCCCTCGCTCGTCGTTTCCCCATTGCTCGACCGCCCCTGCCCATGTCGCTCTACGACCTTTCCATCCGACGCCCAGTCGCGACGGCAATGACGTTTCTGGCCGTCATCGTGATCGGCAGCGCCAGCTTTTACTACCTGCCGGTGGACCTGCTGCCGGAGATTGAGTATCCGCGCGTGACGGTCTACACCAACTACCCGAACGTGGGGCCGGAGGAGGTGGAAAGCATCATCACCGACCCGGTGGCGAACGCGGTCTCCAGCGTGCCCAACGTGGAGCGGATCACCTCCAGCTCCGAGGAAGGATCGAGCCGGGTCAACCTCGAATTCGCGCAGGGCACCGACCTCAACGCAGCGGCCAATGACGTGCGCGCCGCCCTCGACCGCATCCGCGACAACCTGCCGGTCGAGGCCGAGCCGCCCGGCATCTGGAAGTTCGACCCCAACAGTCAGGAGATCGTCACCATCGCGGTGGAGTCGAGCCGCGACATGGAGTCGCTCACGCGGCTGCTGGAGCGAAACCTGGGGAAGCAATTTGAGCAAATTCCCGGTGTGGGGACCCTCAACATCCAGGGCGGCATCTACCGGCAGATCCGCGTCAACATTAATCGGGACCGGCTGAAGACCTACGACCTGTCGGCCGCGCAGGTGCAGCAGGCCATCGCCCAGTCGAACGTGGCACTGCCGGGGGGCAACGTGAAGGAGGGGCTGAACGACCTGTACGTCCGCACGCAGGGGGAGTACGAGTCGCTCGATGAAATTCGCCGCACCGTCGTGACGACGGCGGAGCAGACCTCGATCCGCGTGCAGGACGTGGCCGAGGTCGTAAACGGCTACGAGGACCTCAGCCGCATTGCGGAGCTGAACGGAATCCCAGTCGTCCGCCTCGAAATTCAGAAGCAGAGCGGGGCCAATACGGTCACCGTTGCGGACAATATCCGCACCAAGGTCGAGCGCATCAACGAGACGCGCTCGGACGTGAAGCTCACGGTCGTGAGCGACCAGAGCGAGTTCATCCGGAAGTCGATCAACAATGTCCAGAACGCGGCCATCTGGGGCTCGCTCCTGGCCATCCTGGTGCTGTACCTCTTTCTCCGCAACGGGTCGACGACTTTCATCATCGCGCTGTCGATCCCCATCTCGATCATCGCGACGTTTGCCCTCCTCTTCTTCAACGACCTGACGCTGAACCAGATGACGTTCGGCGGGCTGGCGCTGGGGGTGGGCCTCATTGTCGACAATGCGATCGTGGTCTTAGAGAACATTATCCGACAACGGGAGGAGAACGGACGATCGCTCAAGGAGGCCGCCTCGATCGGCACGCGCGAGGTGGCAGGCGCCATCGTCGCCTCTACGCTTACCACGTCGGTCATCTTCCTCCCCCTCGTCTTCGCCCGCACCACGACGGCGACCCTCTTCCAATCGCTGGCGCTAGTCGTGGTCTTTGCGCTGGTGTGCTCGCTGCTGGTGGCCCTCACGCTGGTGCCCATGATGGCGAGCCGCTTCCTGACGATCGACGCCGGGGAGCAGACGAGTGACCGGGACGCATCGAAGTCGTGGTTCCAGCGCGCCTTTGCCCGGCTGGAGAACCGCTACTCGCGACTCATCGAAACGCTGCTCGGCCGCCGCTGGTGGGTCTTCGGCGCGACGGTGGTCCTGCTCGCCGGAGCCATCGCAATGTGGCCGTTGATATCGGTCGAACTGGCCCCTCAGACCGATGCCAGCGAAATTGACATCAACCTGGAGATGGCCCAGGGGACCAACATCGCCGTCGTCATGGAGTATCTCGACGAGCTGGAGCAGAACGTGAAGCCCCTCCTTCCCGAGGAGGACATGGAAAACTTCGCCAAGCAGGTGCAGCCCTGGGGGGCGGAGGTCGAGATTCGCCTGAAGTCGGCCAGTGAGCGCTCCCTCAACACCTTTGCGCTGGCCGACCGCATCCGATCCGAAGTTCTTGGGTCTGTCCCGGGGGCTGACATCCGGGTGAGCGCCCAATCGGGGCTTTGGATCCTACGGCGTGTCTTCAGCACCGGTGGGGGCAACCAGGCCCTGCAGGTGGAGCTTCGCGGGTACGACCTGGAGCGGGCCCGCTCGATTGCCGAGCAGATCCGGGCCCGCCTTGAACGGGTCGAGGGCGTGGCCACGGCCCGCACCGGGCGGCGGGAAGGGCGGCCGGAGCAGAACATTCGGTTCCTCCGGGACAAGATTTCCTCGTTGGGGCTGTCGACCCAGGAGGTGGCCGCGGCCGTCCAGACGAACGTGGGGGGGAGTCGCGCGGCCTCCTACCGCTCGGGCGGCGAGCAATTTCCGATCACTGTCCGCCTGCGCCCCGAGGATCGGCTGTCGGTGGAGGACCTGGACAACGTGTCGGTCCAGACCCCCAACGGCGAATCGGTCCCCCTCTCCACCCTCGTCGACACCGATCGCGGCCGGGGCCCCACCGAGATCCAGCGCATCAACGGCCAGCGGGTGACCTACATTTCGGCCACCCTCAGTAGCGACGCGGTGCTCGGCGAAGTGGTGGACCGCGCTCGCAGCGAACTGGCCGACCTCAATCTGCCCGAAGGCTTCTCCGTCACGTTCGGCGGGGAGTATCGAGAGCAGCAGAAGGCGCAGACCGACTTCCTGATCGCCATCCTCATGGCGCTGGTGCTCATTTACATGGTCATGGCGGGCCAGTTTGAGCGCTTCCTCGACCCGCTCGTGGTCATGTTCAGCGTGCCGCTTGTGCTCATTGGCGTCCTCCCCACGCTCGTGCTTACCGGCACCACCGTCAATATCCAGAGCGTGATGGGGCTGGTGATGCTGATCGGGATTGTGGTGAACAACGCCATTGTGCTTGTCGACTACATCAACCTCATGCGGCGCGAGCACGGGATGGATCTCTTGCCGGCGGTGGCGAAGGCCGGTCGCCTGCGCCTGCGTCCAATTCTCATGACGACCCTCACCACCGTGCTCGGGCTCGTCCCCCTCGCTCTAGGCATCGGGGCCGGGGCGGAGATTCAGGCGGCCCTCGCCCGCGTCGTCATCGGCGGACTCCTGGCCTCGACGCTCGTCACGCTCGTGCTGATCCCGGCCGCCTACGTGAGCCTCGAACTCGCGGCCCGCTCCGTGCAGGCGACGCTGCCGGACTGGTCGTGGCTCCCCGACTCCACCCCCCTGCAGCCCCGACGGACCTGAGTGCCGGTGTCAGGGACGGTACGGAGACTCGGGTAGTCGTCTCAGTCGTGTAGAACGAAGCCCCGTGTCGACCGGCACGAACGATCTTGCGGATGTCCCTTTCTATCCAGGGCCGGTTCAGGATTGACCACTGTCGTGCTCGCTCCTGGGTTGGCCGCGCGTCTACACCGTTTTCCCATCCATGACGATCCTGTTTCCGCATGCGCCTCATTCCTTCCGTCCCTCGCGCTCCCTTCGTCCACGTCCTCGCGTGCAGTCTTCTCATCGCCGGGCCTCTGACAGGATGTGCCCAGGATCAAGACAGTTCGGAGGCCCAGTCGCCCGAGATTCAAGACTCGGAGGTACAAACCCCTCCGTCCTCCTCCGCTCCTACGGTCGCGGACTCAAGTGTGGACGCAGACGTTCCCTACGTGGCCACGCCGCAGGAGACCGTGGAGGCAATGCTTGAGCTTGCCAACGTGTCGTCGGACGACACCGTGTACGACCTCGGGAGCGGCGATGGGCGCATCCCTATCGAGGCCGCGAATCGGTACGGCGCTCGGGGCGTGGGCATCGAAATCAAACCGAGCCTTGTGGACCGGGCCCGGAAGAACGCCGAGCTCTCGGGCGTGAGCAACAAAGTCGAGTTCCGCCGGCAGGACATCTTCGAGGCCGACTTCCGCGAGGCCACGGTCGTTACCCTCTATCTTTTTCCGGAGGTCAACCTGAAACTGCGCCCGATGCTCTTCGAACAGCTGGAGCCGGGGGACCGCGTTGTCTCCCACAGCTTCGACATGAACGGCTGGGAGCCCGACTCCACGAGGCAAGTCAACGGGGACGTGCTTTATCTCTGGACGATTCCGGAAGAGACCCCGGACTTCATCGAGACGAAATAGCGACCCATTCCGCCGCCAACGACAAAAACCTCGCTCGTGCCCCGAAGGTTATCGGGGCGGAGCGGGGTTCTGTGGCAAAAACCAATCTGTGGAGCCACTGGGATTCGAACCCAGGACCTCTGGAGTGCGATTCCAGCGCTCTACCAGCTGAGCTATGGCCCCAGTCGGAAAACTCTACAGCGGACGGGCTGCCGTGTCTCAATATTTAACCATTCGAAGCAACGTCCCTGTTTGATGATCTGTTCCTGTGAGTCGGGCCGCCGGGGCAATCTATTCGGGCGGCTGTCGTGAGACTCCCTGCGAAGGACCGATCCGTGACGCACGTGTAAGAAGCTCGGCGAGGTAGGCACGCCCCCTGTTCCCCCTCATAGAAGGCCCCTGCGTGCTATCTCGACGCCGTTCCTCCGACGCAATGAGCCACAAGAATCTCCCCACCAAAACCTGTCCCGTCTGCAACCGCGAGTTCGAGTGGCGGAAGAAATGGGAAGATGACTGGGAGAATGTGAAGTACTGTAGCCAGCGGTGCCGCCGCAACAAGGACCGCGACCACATCCCTTGGGCAAAGGCGGAGTAACAGACGGAAAACGGGAACGGATGGATGTTTTTTCTCCACTGTCCCTCCTTCCACACCTTCCAACCTTTTGACCTTCCCACCTTCAACCTTCCCACACAGTGCCGTCAACCGCCCTCGCCTGGATTCGCAACGACCTCCGCGTGCGCGACCACGCCCCGCTTCGCTACGCAGCCGACCGCTTCGACCAGGTGGTGCCCGTCTACTGCTTCGACCCGCGCCATGTCGGCACCACCATGTTCGACCTGCCGAAGATGAGCGCCATCCGGGCCCGCTTCCTGTGTGAGAGTGTGGAGGACCTGCGCGCGTCTCTTCGCGACTTGGGAAGCGACCTCGTGGTGCGCCGGGGCCGCCCCGAAGCCGTGCTGCCCAAGCTGGTGCGCACGGCTGAGGCCGAGGAGGTGGTGATGTTCCAGGAGATCGGGACGGAGGAGCGCCAAGTCGAGGACGCCGTGAAGGACGCACTGAAAGGGACCGACGCCACGCCCGGCTTCTTCTGGGGCAAGACGCTCTACCACATCGACGACATCCCGTTCGAGGGGCCGGACGACATTCCGGACGTATACACAAACTTTCGGAAGGGCGTGGAGAAAAAGAGTCAGGTCCGCCCTACCATCGACAAGCCAACCTCTCTCCCGCCGCTGCCCGAGGACCTCGAGCCCGGGACGGTCCCCACGCTCAATGATCTCGGCTTCGACGACGACGGCACCGTCGACGAGCGCGCCGTGCTGCCTTTTGAAGGCGGCGAGACCCGCGGCCTCGACCGGATCGACGAGTACATCTGGCGCGAGGACTGCCTCAAGAAGTACAAGGCCACACGCAACGGTCTCCTCGGCGCCAACTTTTCGTCGAAGTTCAGCCCCTGGCTCGCCCACGGCTGCATCACGCCGCGCCAGATCCATGAGGAGGTGGAGCGCTACGAGGATCAGCGGTTCGACAACAAGTCGACCTACTGGATGAAGTTCGAGCTCATCTGGCGCGACTTCTTCACCTACGTCGCCTGGAAGGCCGGCGCCCGCCTTTTCGCCCCCGGCGGCCTCATCGGCAACGACATCGACTGGACGTACCACGACGAGTCGTTCGAGCGCTGGGCCACCGGCACCACCGGCATCCCGTTCGTGGACGCCAACATGCGCGAGCTGAACCGGACCGGCTACATGTCGAACCGGGGCCGCCAAAACGTGGCCAGCATGCTCTCGCAGAGCCTAAAGCTCGACTGGCGGATGGGCGCGGCCTACTTCGAGTCGCGGCTGGTGGACCACGACGTGGCCTCCAACTGGGGCAACTGGGCGTACAACTCGCGCGTGGGCAACGACCCGCGGGCCCGCTATTTCAACATCGTAAAGCAGGCCAAGCGCTACGACGGGGACGGCGAGTACGTGCGCTACTGGCTGCCGGAGCTGGAGGGGGTGCCCACCGAGTTCGTCCACGAGCCGCACCGGATGAGCCCCGAGCAGCAGAAGCTCTACGACTGCGTCCTCGGCGCGGACTACCCGAAGCCCATCGTGAACCTCGACAAGACCTACGAGCGCATTCGAAACGAACGCGACTAGGTAGCACTTCGCGGGGGATCCGCCGGAGGCGGAAGCAGCCCACCCGTCTCACGCATCCCGTCTCACGCATCAGACCGGGTCGGTTGTCATCGACCGAATCGGGGATTATCTTTCCGCTGAATCAGGTGCCCCAGACGAACCGGACCCTCCGTGTCTTCAGACGTGCGCATCGCAATGTGGTCGGGGCCGCGCAATATCTCGACGGCGCTGATGCGGGCGTGGGAGACCCGCCCGGACACGGTGGTCGTCGATGAGCCGCTCTACGCGCACTACCTGCAGCAAACCGGCCGCGAGCATCCCGGACGGGATGAGATCATCGACGCTTACGACACCGACTGGCGTCGCGTCACGGAGCGCCTGATGGGCCCGGTGCCGGACGAGGCGTCGATCTTCTACCAGAAGCACATGGCGCACCACCTCCTCCGCGAGATGGAGACCGACTGGGTGCTCGACCTCCGCAACGCCTTCCTCCTCCGGGAGCCGTCGGCCATGCTGACATCGCTGATGGAGGTGCTGCCCACCCCCACCCTTGCCGACACGGGGCTCAAGCAGCAGTGGCGCCTCTTCGAGACCCTCCGCGACGCGACGGGGACCCCGCCGCCGGTGCTGACTGCGCGCGACGTGCTGGTTGATCCCGAGGCTACTCTCCGCGCGCTGTGCGGGGCGCTCGGCGTATCGTTCCGCGACACGATGCTGACGTGGGCACCGGGCCCACGCGAGAGCGACGGCCTCTGGGCCGAGTACTGGTATGACACCGTAGAGCAATCGACCGGCTTCCAGCCCTACGAACCGAAAGAGGCCACCGTGCCGGCGCGTCTCCAGGACCTCCTGGAGGAGTGCCACCCCTACTACGACCGCCTGCACGAGCACCGTCTGATGAATCGAACGGCGTAATACGCCTCTCTTCCCTCACCCTTTGCCCCTCCCCCGTCCCATGAAGCAAGACTTCGACGACCGAAACCGCGACCTCATCGTCAACGTCGACGGGGAGCTTACCCACCGGGACGAGGCCGGGGTGAGTCCGTTCGACAGCGTCGTGCAGGGGGGCGACGGCGTGTGGGAAGGGCTACGGCTCTACGACGGGCGCATCTTTCACCTCCTCCCCCACCTCGACCGCCTGCGGGATTCCGCGAAGGCGCTGGCGTTCGACACGATTCCGTCGCACGAAACGATCATCCACGAGCTGCGGCGCACCCTGGACGCCAACGACATGCGCGACGGGGCCCACATCCGCCTCACCCTCACGCGCGGCGAGAAAATCACGTCCGGCATGGACCCACGGCTCAACCAGTCCGGCCCTACCCTCATCGTGCTGCCGGAGTACAAAACGCCGGTCTACGACAAGAGCGGGCTCGCCTTCGTCACCAGCTCCATCCGCCGCTTTCCACCGGACGGGCTCGACCCTAAGATCCACCACAACAACCTGTTGCAGTCGGTCCTCGCCAAGATCGAGGCCAACCACGCCGAGGCCGACGCCGCCCTCATGCTGGATCCGGACGGCTTCATTGCCGAGGGGCACGGCACACATGTCTTCATCGTGGAGGGCGAGACGGTCGTCACCGGCACCACGAAGGCGTGCCCGGAGGGCATCACGCGGCAGACGGTGCTCGACCTCTGCGCCGCAAACGACATCGACCATGTGGTGCGCGACCTCTCGGTGATGGAAGCCTACCGCGCCGACGAGATGTTTTGTACCGGCACGATGGGGGAGCTGGCAGGCATTACGACGCTGGACGGGCGCATTATTGGGGACGGAACGGTCGGACCCATGACGCAGCGCTTGTCGGCGCTCTACCGCGAGGAGACCGCGACCAGCGGGTACGCGCTATGGAAAGAAGAGCCGAGGACGTGACGGTTGGCGGAGGCGCGACGAGTCGTCCCCGATTCCTGCCTCCCGTCCGCTCAGAGACAGATTGCGGCCGGACGAGTTCGGTCGAGAGCGTGACGCTGGATAGCGGACGGGCGTGTCATGCGGCCACGCGTCCCCCCGCCACGAAGAAGTCGTCCTGTCGCCACGCGCAGTCCACGTCCACAAAGCCGGCTCGCTCCATGGCCTTGAGCTGGGGGTAGAGCGGGAGCGTGCCCACGTGGTCGCCAATGAGGCAGTGCCCGCCAGGGCGGAGCGGCTCGTGGACGCTGCGGAAGAGCAGCTCGTAGCGCGACTCGGCCTCCGCCGCATCCACGTCGTGCCCCACGATGGCGTGGAGGGCTAGCGAAGCCACGACGAGGTCGTACGGCCCGCCGGGAAGCGGCGCCCCATCGGTGGGCACCGCGACCTGGAGTGGATCCGCATTGCGCGTCAGTTGCCCCACCTTTTCGTGCGCGATGGCGAGTAGATCCGAATCCTCGTCGAGCAGCACGAGCTCCACCTGCGGGTACGCGTCTAGCACCGTGGCGGCGGCATTGCCGGTGCCGCACGCAAGGTCGCAGACGGCAGCACCGGGCGGAAGGGGCGGCAGCGCCATCGCTAGCTCCTCCAGCATGGGTACCGCGTGCGGCATTTTGCGCTCCAGATGAATGTCGTACCAGCGGCCGTCGTCCCAGTGGCCACCGTCACGGTCGAGATTTCCTTTCCAACTCGGCAGTTCGCTCATAGAGATGTGGTCAAAACGAGGGCTTCAGAGAAGGCAGTGTTAACGCGCCATCGGGCTCCCACTGCGTTCTTTTTTGTGGATTCCATTCTCGTTGACGTGACCGACGTACCGACCCAGAATGGTGACCTCCTCGAACACGTCGGGCTGAATGTGGATGTCGTCGTACTCCGGGTTGCACGGCTCCAGGCGGAGCCCCTTCTCGTCGTGGTACACCCGCTTCAGCGAGGTCTCGCCGTCGTAGAGCACGGCCCCAATTCCTCCTTCGGGAATGTCTTCATCGACGAGCAGCACGTGGTCCCCGTCGTGGATGTCGGCCCCTCGCATGGACTGCCCCGACACGCGGATGGCAAAGATCTCATCGAGGTTTGAGAAAAGCATGTCGAGGGTGATGGTCCCAAGATCGGCCTCGACGGCCTCCTGCAGAGTGCCGGCCGAGATGATGCCCTTCACGGGAATCCCCGGAGCTTCCTGCTCCTGATAGCGCGGGGCCAGGTGATACCCCTGATCGTCCCGCGTGAGGTGGCCCTTGCGGTGCAGCGCCTTCAGATTCTGCGTGACGCTGTTGGGCGAGCTGTACCCGAAGTGATCAATAATTTCCCGATAGGTGGGCCAGACGCCCGTCTCGTGCGTGTGATCGATGAGAAACTGGAGGAACTCGTGCTGCTTGGCGGTAAGCTTTTTCCGACCCATGACGGAGGGAGGCAGTGGGCATAGTTGGCGAACGGCGGCACCTCGATGGACGCCAGCGGAGGTTTGGCCACATGTTCCACACAGTAAGGGTATTGAGGACACCGGAGAAGGTCAAGCCTCCGTCGCGTCGCTGGCCTGCTCAATCTGCGCGATTACCGAGCGGCTGCGGTCCGGGTAGGCGTCGTCGAACTGGTACCGGAGGAAATCGCGCACGAGGGCCTCCACCTCGCGGCGAACGGCGGGCGTCATCTCCAGGCGCATCACCGTGTCGAGGTCCGCCCGTGCGCACACGGCATAGGCCCGCAGGGCGGCCCGCGAGGCCCGGCGGGGCTCTGCTGGCGCCGCGTCCCGAATGCCGTCGGGATACACACCGCCGTCTGCGAGCGAGAGCAGTCCTTCATCTCCCTGCACCGCCTCCACCCGGTCCCGCTCCACGGCCGGGGCCACGCCCAGCATCCGGGCCAGCCGCAACTGGGCGTACGGCCACAGGTTGGTCACCCGGGTCTCGGTGGCGTCCAGCCGGCGAAGCGTGCGCACGAGCAATGCGAACACGTCGGGCTGAGCATTTTCCTCCTCCATCAGAGCATCGACGAGCTCCACGATGCGCAGCCCTACGGTGATGGACTTCAGGTCGCGGCGGAGGGAGTGGAACGACTCGACGTGACTGCTCTCGCTCAGGGTCTGCAAGGTGCGGGTGGGCTTGTAGTAAAACACCACCTGCGTGTACGCCATGGGCTGCAGGGTGGCCCCGAACGAACTCTTCGGCCGGCGCGCCCCCTTGGCCATCACGCCGAGCTTGCCCTTCTCCCGCGTGAAGAGGGTGACGATCTGGCTCGTCTCGCCGTAGTCGAGGCTCCGCAGGACCACCGCCTCGGTCCGAATGATGGAGCGTTGTGTCATGGGGGGCCTGATCAACCGGTGCGTTTCAGAAGAAAGACACCGCAGGCTGGATGGGGGTCCTGACGGTCCAGGTAGAAGCGTATTGCGTATGATTTAAGACAACCTTTACGCAATACGCACCACGCAATACGCACCATGCTCAACGTCCCAACAGCCTCCTGCTTCGCAACCCAGACGTTAGATTTCAGGAGTGAATGTGTCTCTCTAATTACAACAGGTCGCTGCGCATTGTGCCGGTCTCAAACGCCGTCGTTCTGCTATGATTTGGCTCTATCGACTGCAACAGCGTCTCTCTATCACGCGCCGCGAAGGCCTCACGGTCCTAACGCTTGCCGTCCTCTTCTTGCTCGGCCTTGCGGTGCGCCACATCCAGGAGCAGCAGGTGCCGCCCCTCGATGCCGACTCTCTCGTCGCCAAGTCGGTCGCGGACTCCACTTCCCCAGACTCCCTCGGCCCCACAGCCTCTTCGCCCGCCTTCTCCGCAAAGCCCCCCATTAACGTGAACACCGCCTCCCGCAAGGCCCTGGAGGTACTTCCCGGCATCGGGCCTGCCCTGTCGAAGCGCATCGCAGCGTACCGGTCGGCCCAGGACTCCTTTCAGCGCGTCGACGAGCTCACGCGTGTAAGTGGCATCGGCCCGAAGACGCTATCCACACTCCGCCCGATGGTTCGCGTCGCGCCCCCGGCGGACTCGTCCAGATAGGGTGCCGTCGCGTTACGGCGACGCCGATGACGGCCTGTCAGGCTCGGACGACTGCTCGCGTTCCTCTGCGGCCTTCGTCCCGTTCGCCGCGGTTTGTTGCCGCTCGCGCATCCGTTCGGCGAGGGCGTCCGGGGTCCAGTCTTCGGCCACCTCCTCCTCCCGATCGAGAAACCGGGAGATCGGCACGAGCAGCAAAGCCGCCAGTGCAGCAAAGCCCACCAGGGTGCCCGCGATGATGGGGAGATACTGAGGATCGAAGAGGGGGGACGCGTCCATGCTAGGAGGACCGGACCCTGCTGGAACGAATGTCGCTGATTGATGAGGGTGCATGTACTTGCAAACCGCGCCTCCGTTCAGCTGTACTGTCGCAGGGACCGCACAGCGCGAATTTTGCCTCTTCCGTGTCGGTATGGTAGTTTTTACCAGAAGAGTAATCCGCGGAAGTGCTCCGTCCCCTCACCTGTTCCTCCGCGAACCATCCCTCCATCAATGTGGCCATGTCTTCGTCCGACGATTCAACGTCGACCAACGCCCCTGAAGCCCGGCTTCTCATCGCCGAGGACGACCCCGAGATCGGAAATGGCTTGGAGGCCCTCTTTTCTCGGAAGGGATACGAGGTCCGACGCACGACCGACGGGGAAGAGGCCTTTCAGGAACTCACGACGCTCCCCCCGTACGACATCGTCCTGCTTGACGTGAAGCTGCCGGGGAAGGACGGGTTCGAGGTGCTGCGTGAGGCGCGCCGGGCCGGCGTCGACTCGCCTGTCATCATGCTCACGGTGAAGGATGAGCACAAGCATAAGCTCCGGGGGTTCGACCTCGGGGCCGACGATTACGTCACTAAGCCCTTCGACACGAAAGAGCTCGCCGCTCGGGTCAGGGCCGTGCTTTCGCGGAGCGCGTCGGACCTGACCGACACCGGTGCCGCGTACTCGTTCGGAGCGGTTACCGTCCGCTTCCCTGAGAAAACGGTCACGAAGGAGGGTGAGGAGATTGAGCTCACCAACCTGGAGTTCGACATCCTCGAATACTTTATCCGGCATCGAGGACGCACCGTGAGCCGCAAGCAGCTGCTGCGCGACGTGTGGGGCATCAGCGGCGACATCACCACCCGCACCATCGACCGACACGTAGCGTCGCTGCGCAAGAAAATCGAGCCGACGTCAGACGATCCGACGTACCTGAAGACCGTCTACAGCGTCGGCTACAAGTTCGTCGGGGAGAATGAGTCCGAATCTACGGCGTCCCGCGAAGATGGATGAGTCCGTCTCGCCCCTCGCTCGTTGAGCGGAATCGCGTATGGGGCCAGCTTTCACACTCCCTCTACTGCGGGCGCACGACCCGAGGCACAGCGTGCCGGGTCTGTCGTGAAGCTGCTCTCGATATGCCGACTCAGTCGCAGCGTTGGCCGAGGAGAGTCGCGCCGCAGGCGATGCCATGCATCGTCACGGAGGACACTTGAGCGGATGGGAGCCTGCCCTCGACCGCCGTCGGGGCCGCCTCTGACGCCGCAGTGGCGTCCCGTGAGGAATCAGGAATAGGCAAAATGTACCCCCGCGTGGACTCGAACCACGATCTGCGGCTTAGGAGGCCACCGCTCTATCCAGTTGAGCTACGGGGGCATCAGGCCAGCGGCGCTGTTACTGTTTCCATGAAGGCGTAACCGACGCGACCAAAACGGTTCCCGCCTGAACGCCAGTGCCCGGTCCGCATTCGACGACGACACTGCATGTCCGCCCGTCGCTCCCGCCTGTATGTCTGACGCATCATCCTCCTCACCGTCTCTCACCCGCACGGCACTCACCACGGGCGCGACCCTCGCGGGAGCGTACGCGGGCGTCAGAGTTGCGAAATGGGCGTACCGTCGCACCCTCCCGTCGCCCTTATCCCTTCCGCCCGCGCTCGACCTTGCCCCTCATACGTTCGAGGCCCCGGATGGGCGTGTGCAGTACTACGCGCGCCCCGGGAGCGGGCCGCCGTTCGTGTTGCTCCACAGCTTCAACGCCGTCGCGTCGAGCATCGAGATGGAGCCGATTGCAGAGCATCTCGTCGCGACGACGGACCGGCCCGTCTACGCCCTCGACTGGCTCGGCTTTGGCCGATCGGCCCGTGCAGCGCTCAACTACCGTCCGGCCCTGTACGAGCGGCAGCTCTATCGCTTTCTCGCGGAGGTCCCCGACACGCCGGCGGACCTCATCGCGTTGTCGCTGGGCGGGGAGTACGCCGCGCAGATCACCCTCCGGGCCGCCCCACTGGTGCGCCGACTGGTCCTCGTCTCCCCCACCGGCCTCGGCAACACGCAGGGCCCCTCCACACCCGGCCGCCTCGGGCTCGCGCTGGCCGATAAGACCGGGACCTTCGAGTTGCTGTACGACTGCCTCACCCGCCGCTCGTCCCTCCGCGACTATTATGCACATCAGATTTTCCTGGACCCCGACGCCATTCCCGACGTGTTGCTCGACTACGCCGAACGAAGCGCTCACGTTCACGGGGCCCACCGCGCGCCCCTTCGCTTCGTCGATGGCACACTCTCCATCGAACAGGTAGCAGCCTCCGTCTACGCGCGGCTCTACCGCCCCACTCTTCTCCTCACGCCCAAGACTCCGGCGTCAACGGCGCAATCGTTCGAGCGGCTTCCCGCCCTCCTCGGCCAAAATCCTCGCGACCTCTCGCACGAGGCCCTCCCCGGCGGCCTCCTGCCCCACTGGGAGGCTCCGAGTCCCTTCTTCGAGGCACTGAACGCATTCCTGGGCCTGACGTGACGCGGATCGCTTGCCCGAGGCGACGATCGGAAACGACCCGAGCCAGATCTGCAAAATTCTTTTTAATCGTCCGGGTTCATCGAAAGTTAGCGGAGCAAGTCGTTTCCGTACGCTTACGTATCAGTGCATTAGCGAAAGATGGCAAGTACTGCTTGCCACGCTCTCCTCCTCTTTTTGCCCCGGGCCGTTGCCCTCCCCTCCCCGCCCCGCGGTCCGGGGCTTTTTTATTTTCTCCTTGACCGGTTCCGTTGGGCCACACTCGTCCTGGAGTCACATTGGTCGGTGAGCGCACTCCGCTTCCACATGTGGTGACAACCGGATCGGTTCCTCTCGCGACCGTCTTCAAAACTCAAGCAACTGTCATGGCTACGTGTGAGGTGTGCGGCAACGACTACGACAAATCGTTCGAGGTCATCATGGGTGGGGAGCGCCACGTCTTTGATTGCTTCGAGTGTGCCATCCATGCCCTCGCCCCGGAGTGTGCACGTTGTGGAACCCGAATCATCGGCCACGGGGTTGAAGGAGCGGGCCAGTACTTTTGCTGTGCCCACTGCGCCGAGGAGTTTGGGGTAACCGGATTGGAAGACCGGGCTGATTGATCCCCCATCGTGACCTCCCGGGTCCCAGGACTTGTACTCTCTGGGAGCAGATCTCTCTGTCAGAGCACGTGCTTGCTCCGCCCGCCGTCGACGGGCAGGGCGACCCCCGTGACGTACCCGGCCCGGGCGCTGGCGAGGAAGGCGACGGTCGCGGCAAACTCGTCCGGCTCGCCGATGCGGGGGAGCGCGTTGTCGTCCGCCCAACCCGCCTCGATCTCCGCCCGCGATTGGCCGGTCTCGTCCTGAATGTCTTCAGCGAGCTCTTCGAGGCGCTGCGTGCGGGTATAGCCGGGCAGCACCGTGTTCACCGTAATGCCGGTTGGGCCCACGTCCTCGGCCAGGCTCTTGGCGTAGCCCTGCACCCCGGCGCGGGCCGTATTCGAGAGCGCGAGCGTGGGGATGGGCTGTTTGGCCGACACGCTCGTCACCATGATGATGCGGGCGTGATCGTCCTCGTCCGCCGCCGTGCGGAGGTGCGGAAGGGCAGCGTCGCAGAGCGAAATGGTGCTCATCAGATTTCGCTCGACGGCGTCGCGGTAGTCCGCCGGGTCGAGCTCCGTTGCTGCCCCCGAGGGCGGTCCGCCGGCGTTAGTGACGAGCACGTGGAGCCCGCCGAACGTGTTGACCGTCTGGGCGATGGCCGACTCTACCTGATCCGCGTCGGTCACGTCGCACACGAGGGGAAGCACCTCCGCGCCCGTTTTGTCGCGGATGGCGTCCGCCGCGCTCGCAATGCGGTCCTCGTCGCGCGAGCACAGGGCCACGCGGCATCCCTCCTGAGCAAGCTCGCGGGCGGCGGCCCGACCCAGGCCCTTGCTCGCTCCAGCGACGAACGCAGTGCGGTTCGTGAGTCCAAAATCCATGAGTGCGCGTGGCTTGGTGGTGGGAAAACGCGTGAGTCCTCAACCTACGAGACGGAGCGCAGGACTGCAGCTGGAAGAACTGCAACTGGAATAAAAGCTTTCCTCCTTATTCGGTGCGAAACCGCCGATAGCGCGCCAGCATGAAGCAGTACACGCCATAGGCCATAAACCCGACGGCCACCAGCCCCATCAGCCATGGGCCATACGGCTGATGCGCAAGAGTCTGGAATGCAGCCCCGAGCCCCTCCACCTCCTGGGGTTCAGCCTGAACCGCCGCCTGAATCACAAACCCCCCAATCAGGAGAAACGCCACGCCCCGCGCCGGAAGACCGAACTGCCCGGTCCGCTTAACGATCTTCTCGCGCTCAAGACTCATGCGACCAGCCTGCAGATGCTTCATGAAGCGGGCATTGCTCGCCTTGTAGAAGAAGTACATCCCCGCACCGATAATGCCCAGCCCAATGGCCCCCACGAGCCAGGGCCCCAACGGCTGGGTAAGAAGGCGAGCAGTCCACTCCTGCTTCGATCCCCCAGAAGAACTAGCTGATCGAAACGCGACCTGAAGAGCGTACCATGCAAGGGCGAGGTTGACGACGGCGCTGCACGCGTAGCCGATCCGCTTTGCCAGCTCCTTCGCCCCGTTCCCACTCGAGGTTGGATTGTAGAGGGCCTGGATGCCCCGCCAAACCACGTATCCGAGAAGCCCCACTCCCGCCAGGGCCAACAGCACTCGACCAAACGGTTGTTGTGCAATCTTCCGAAGGACCGCGCGGGATCCCTCGCTGGTCCCCCCCGACCCGACGGCCGCAAGCGTGGCAAATCCCCCAATCGCCGTATATACAAACCCCTTGGCGGCATAGCCAGCCCGGCCAGCCGTTTCGATCCAATCCGGTTGCAAAGCGTCCCCTCCTTCTGCTCTCGCTGTGTAGGAATGTCCCATCAGTTTGCCCAATCGTTGACATGCGAGGCGTCCCCATGCCCCTTTAAGAACCTGTTTTGCGAGCGGATACGTAGCCGAGACACAATGGGCGAAGGGCCATGGAGTGCCCAAATGAACCTTGCACTCGAAAGCTTTCGGCGCCAGGCGAGTGCAGAAGCTCCATGGCATGAGATTCACAAAGTCGAAGCGCTGGGGGCGCAGTGCTGGAAGCGAAGCGACCGAATACTCCCGGGGTGCGACCGAGCACCCTCCGGGATGGCCGTAGAACGTCTCGCCAAACAGGCTCTCTTAAAAGGTTCAACTTCCTGCTTTTTTCAGAGATCCCCAGATGCGCTTGATCGACAAAGATCTTACGGATGCGGATGGCCCTTGCACAGATGTGATGCGGTGCGCCGGCCCGGCGTGCCGGAGTACAGGGGGTCGCCATGTAGCACAACCCGCCCCAAGAGGGCATCGCTCTTCTGTAGCATCTCTGTAGCATCGTGCAGACCAAATTCCCCACGAAAATGCCGGCCCCAATGACGCAGCCTTGCCCCGCATTCAGGCGCCGGCCGTCTCGGTCAAAAAGTCGACCACGACCTTGGCCAACGCCTCGGGGGCGTCGGCGTGGACCCAGTGCCCCGCCTCGTCGATGGTGACGAGGGTGGCGTCGGGGAAGCGTCGGCGGATCCCCTCGAGATCGTCGTCGGCGACGTAGTCGGACGCGCCCCCTCGCACGAAGAGCGCGGGACCCTCAAACGTCGCGTCCGTCGGGAGGGCCGCCGTGATGTCGTCGTAGTGCGCCCGGATGGCGGCCACGTTCATCCGCCAGGTGTAGATCTCGCCGTCGTAGTCGAGATTTTTGAGCAGAAACTGGCGGATGGCCCGCGAGGACACATCCTCGGCCAGCGCAGCGTCGATGGCGTTCCGGTCCTCGTACGCTTTCGGATCGATCTGGGCGAGGGCCTCCAGCAGACGGGTGTGGTGGGGCGGGTACGCCTTCGGGGCCATGTCGACGACGATGAGCCGGTCCACCCGGTCCGGATCGGAGAGGGCGGTTTGCATGGCCGTCTTTCCGCCCATCGAGTGCCCCAGGAGGGTTGCCGGCGCAAGATCGTGGCGATCAATAAACGTCCAGAGGTCGGCCGCCAGGGTCGGGTAGTCCATTCGGTCGGCGTGGGGAGAGCGCCCGTGGTTGCGCTGGTCCACGGCGTAGACGCGGGCCACCTGTCGGAACGCCGTCCGGCTGAGGGTGTGCCAGTTTCCGTGAGCGCCGAGAAGCCCGTGTAGGATGATGAGCGGGGGACCGGAATCGCCGTACTGGTTGTAAAATAGCTCCATCGGCACGTACTTGAATGGAAAAGATTGAACGCCCGGTTCGCACGGTGAGGCTTCTCTCATCCCCGAGGCAGTTGCCCCTTCTTAGCAGGTCCGGGGCAGCACAAACGAAACGCATCCTTCTGGACGAATACGATCGAATTCCTTGCACGCTCGCCTGCCGGCCCTCGCGGTACTCATCGGCCTCCTCGTCCCCGGCGCTTGTGCGGCCCAGTCCATGGCCCGCTCCGCCCAGTTAGCCGATACCAGTGCCCCGACCCAGTCGCCTCCCTCGAAGCCAGTCGCTCTTCAGGCCCTCTCCGCAAACACTGTAAGCGCATGGGCGGGGGGGTCATTCGCAACCGGAGGCCCCATCGGCAACATTCAGCGGGCACGTGTTGGCCTGGTGGGACTTCGGTATCATCGCCTCCTCCTCCCGTCCCCTTCAAAAACGAAGACGGACGGACCCACGCTAACGTACACGGTCGACGTGTTTCCGGTTCTTCTGCTGTCGATCCCTCCAAATACGGTCGCCGCTCCCTTCGCACGTGAGAAGCCCGGGCCGGAAGAATCTTCCGTCTACCAGGAAGGGATGGACGCGTATGGATTCGGAGTGGGCCCAGCGGGACTTCGGCTTACCTCCCGCGTTGCGAAGCGCGTCCAGCCCTTCGTGGCGGGCAGCACCGGCCTCAGCTACTTTTCTCAACCCATTCCCAATGGGTTGGGACGGCATTTGAACTTTATGTTCGGCGTGGGGGCAGGCGTGCAGATCGTCCTGACGTCAGATCTTATTCTTACCGCAGGCTACCGCTACTATCACCTGTCGAATGGTTTCCGTGGACAAATTAATCCCGGCATTGATGCAAATCTTCTCCACCTCGGGGTCGCGATGTCTCAATAATCCACCGGCCCTTTTCCCAACTACAGCCTCAGGACACCGACCTCGGACTCCGACGGGGACTCAGGGCTTCGTTCTGCTTGGTCTCCTCGTCGCCGGACTTCTGGGCGCCCCCTCCCTGTCCCACGCCCAGCCCGAGGGGGCACGTGCCATTCAGGCCCAGGACCTGTACCGGATGCAGGAAGTGCGCGACGTCGTTCTCTCTCCGCGCGGCCGATCCGTCGCCTACACGGTGCGTCACGTGGTGTCCGACACTCGTTCGTCGGCCCGCTCCACACCCGTCCACCGCACGCAGCTGTACGTCGCCCGCACGTCCGGGCGCCGGGCACCGACACTGCTCATCCGGAAGGGCCGCGATCTTCGTCAGCCCGCCTGGCATCCCGACGGGACTTTCCTCGCCTACGTACAGTCCGTACAGGGTACCCCCCAGGTGTTTGTCGTCTCCCCGAATGGGGGCGATCCCTACCAGCTCACGAATTACCCGTCCGGCGCCGAGCGTCCGCAGTGGAGCCCCGACGGCGAACGGCTGCTGTTCGCAAGTGCCGTGCCCGAATCGGCCCTGGAGCGTCGGTCGGGGCGCCCC
>PXTN01000104.1 GCA_003022565.1 Bacteroidetes bacterium QS_3_64_15
CATTGCGGCCACGACGGCGTGAACACTCTCTTTACGATCCTCCTGTGGGGGACGGTGGGGGTAGGGCTTTCTATGGCGGCGGGCACGCTGTTGAGCTTGAGTCGCCATCCGCACTGGTTCGTTCGCGGCTGGGACTTTCCGCGCCCGCTCATTGCCGGGCTCGCCTTTGCCTCGGCTCTTGTCTATGCCGTTGCGGTCTTTGACGGGCAGTGGGTTGATTGGGGGTTTATGGGGGTCGTGATCCTCTGCGTGGCCTGGCAGAGCTACCGGATTTTGCCCTACACGCCGTTGAGACCCGTCACCGTAAAGCGGGCCGACCGGCCCAACGCCAGCGCCACCCTGCGCCTCGTTGCGTCCAATGTGCAGCAGGAAAACGCCCAGTACGACCGCTGGCTTCAGGTGGTGCGTCGGGCCGATCCGGACATCATCCTGGCGGTGGAGGTGGACGAGACGTGGGCCCGCCGGCTCGACGCGCTGCAGGACGACTACCCCCACGTCGTGCGCCGGCCGCAGAACAACTACTACGGCATGGTGTTGCTCTCGCGGCTCAAGCTGATTGATCCGACCGTTCGATTTCTCGTGCAGGAGGACGTGCCCTCCATTCACGGGGCCGTGGAGCTGCGCAATGGGCGGCGCGTCCGCTTTCACGGCCTGCACCCACGGCCTCCGGAACCGATTCGGGGTGCGGACGCCACCGAACGCGACGCAGAGGTGGTCCTCCTCGGGCACGAGATTAATGAGCGCGACGCGGAGTTCCCAACCCTGGTGGCTGGGGATTTCAATGACGTGGCTTGGTCGCATACTACGGATCTGTTCCTTCAACTCAGCGGGCTGCTCGATCCGCGCAAGGGAAGGGGCCTGTTTAATACCTTCCACGCCGAGCACCCCTATTTTCGATTTCCGCTCGATCATGTCTTCCATTCGAACGACTTCAGGCTCGTAGACCTGCGGCGATTAAGCTACGTCGGGTCCGATCATTTCCCGGTGTTCATTGAGCTCGATTGCAAACCCCGCCCCCCGCGCGACCAGCCCGAGCCGGAGGCGTCGACGAAAGACCTGGAAGAGGCGAAGCAGAAGGTGGAGCGAGCGGCTGAGGAGCAGAATGACGAGTCGGGCTGATGCTGCACCGGGGGGCTCCTCGGGGGACCGCGTCGGGGCCTCGGAACGCGGATGCGCGCCGCACGCTATCGAACGCAGCGTGCAGACCCGGTGAGCGTCTGCAGAAGAGCGCCGATCTTACGGGGAAACGTACAGCGATCCCCACTCGAGAACCCACACGGAACGTTTATGCTCGAAAGCTGGGAACTTTTGCAGACGGTTCTGGCCGAATCGGTGGTCAAGTTGGCGGTGTCCCTCCTGTGCGGGGTCCTTCTGGGAATGGAGCGTGAGCTGAAAGGAAAACCTGCGGGGCTTCGTACCATCGCATTGATCACGGTGGGGGCTACGATCTTTATGATTGTAAGTGACTTGATTGCGCTGGTTACCGAGGGCCCGACGAGCATTACCCGGGTGGACCCCTCGCGCATTGCGTCGCAGGTCGTCACGGGGATTGGGTTTCTGGGGGCTGGGGCCATCATTCAGGCGCGCGGCGCGATCCACGGGCTCACCACGGCGGCGACCATTTGGGTCGCGGCCAGCATCGGGCTGTGCGTCGGGGTGGGCTTCCCGCTGCTCGGCATTGCGGTTACGGTGCTCGTTTTGCTTGTGCTGATAGCCCTAATTCCCGTCCGCGCCTGGCTGAGCCGACGGGGGGACGAAGAGACCCTGACGCTCGTCCTTCCGAATGATGCGCTCGCCCTTCGACGTGTGAAGAACATTCTCAGGCAAAATGGAGTCCCCGACCGCGGCATCGCTCTGGAGCCGGAAAAGGACGGCAATCTTACGATCAAGCTTACCTACCGAAGTCATGCAGGTCAGCAGCGGCTGCTCGAAGAGCTGTCGTCGGTCGAGGGGGTCCATGGAGAAGTGGTGAGCTCCTAGCCCGGTGTTCCCGTCCGCGTGAAAACGAACAGGCCGCCGCAGGAAGCATGACAACCTCGTTCTGGCAGCAGGCCCATCGCAAGCAGGAGGCGGCTTACGACGTGGTCGTGGTCGGCGGGGGCATCGTGGGCTGCTCGACGGCGTACTGGCTCCACCGGCGACAGCCGTCCCTGCGGGTGGGCATCCTGGAGGCGCGCACCCTCGGGGCCGGGGCGAGCGGACGGAACGCGGGCCTTGTCCTGCAGGGGACCCACACGGACTATCGCTCGGATCTGGACCGATACGGGAAGCAGGCGGCCCGACGCCTGTGGGCCTTCACCCGGGACACCCGCGACCTTCTCGCCACCGAACTGCGCGGCACGGCCTTCGACTGGCGCTCGGACGGAAGCCTGACGGCGGCGGGCACTGGTGACGAGGCGGAGCGCCTCCGCGCCGGCCTGCCGCACCTGCGGACGGCGGGCGCCCCGGTGGTCTATCTCGACCCGGACGAGACCAACGCTCGCCTCGGGGCCTCCGGGTTCCACGGCGGCCTGTTCGTGACCACGGGTGCCGTCGTGAACCCGCTCCAACTGGTTCGCCACCTCGCTGCCCAGAGCGAGGCCGACATCCACACCCAGCACCCGGTCGAGCACATTCGCTGGCACGACCCGGGCGTCGTGCTCCACACGCCCAGCCGACGCGTCCGGGCCGGCCGCGTGGTGCTGGCCCTCGGCCCGTCGCTGCCGAGCCTCGTGCCCGCCACCTCGGCCTACGTCCGGCCCGTCCGCGCCCAGATGCTGGCGACGGCCCCGGCCGACACGACCCACATTTCGGTACCCGTCTACTCGCATCACGGTGGGTTCTACGTGCGACAGTTGGAGGACGGCCGCGTGCTGGCGGGCGGCGGTCGCCACCAGCACCGGGACGCCGAAGAAACGAGTGCGGACGCCACGACGCCGGCGGTGCAGGCCACCATCGAGCGGTACCTGCATACCTATTTTCCGTGGACCCAGCCGCTCTCCATCGAGCAGCGCTGGAGCGGCACGATGGGATTTTCGCCGGACGGGCGGCCCGTGGTGGGGCGCGTGCCCGGCCATCCCGAAGGAATTTTCGCGACCGGCTTTACGGGGCACGGCATGGGCTACGGTTTCCGAATGGGGCGGCTCCTGGCCGACCTAGCGGAAGGCACGCAGCGGCCCGGGGCGCTTGATTTGTTTGCGGCGTCGCGATTTGAGAACACCGAACGACCGTCCGAATCGGATGCGCAGCAAACGGCGCGATGATGAGCGCTTCACAGTACCGTTGCACCGGGCGGGAATCGACGCACAGGGTTCGGGACGTAAACAGTATCCCGCGGCTTCCAAATATCTCCCTCGACGCAATGCCCCGACTCCTCTTCGTTGCTGTCTTCCTGCTGATGCCCGCTCTCGCCATGGCCACGTCGCCCGCAGATTCCGTCGATTTTCGCCTCGAAGAGCACCACTGGGAGCATCGCTTGCTCTTCGTGTTTGCAGCGTCGGACACCAGCGAGGACTTGGTCCAGCAGGAGGACGCCTTCGCCGAGCATGACGCGGGGTTTCGGGACCGCGACCTTCTGCTGCTGACCGTAACGGGGGCCGACCGTGGCATACGCCGGACCGTGCCGGGGGCCGATCCGGAGCCCCTCACGGAGGCGGCGGCCCGGCGGCTGCGCGAGCGGTTCGACGTGGCGCCGGACGCGTTTCGGGTCGTCCTCGTGGGGAAGGACGGCACGGAGAAGCGCCGAGACGCCGAGCCGGTGACCACGCGCTCCATCTTCGACACCATCGACGCGATGCCGATGCGCCAGCGCGAGATGCGGGAGCAGAGTGATGGGGGCGGATAGCCTCGCTACAGCTCCACGCCGATGAGCCACCGGAAGTCAAACTCGTCCGTACTGTCCTCGATGAAGACCGGATCGCTGGCCCAGACGGGAAATTTTGAGACGATCTTAAGGTCCTGCAGGAAATCCGACTGTGCGGTCCAGCGCCCGAGATGCGGGATGGCCGATACGTCGTAGCTGGCCCCGAATCCGGCGTCGGCTTTCAGGTCGTCCGCGTCGAAGCCTGCGAGGAACGCGTCCCGAAACCACGTGGTGCCGATCCCCGAGAAGAGGGAGAGTCGCAGGGGCGAAAGGGGATTCACGCTGGGGAGAGGCGTGCCGCTCAGCGAAAGGCGCCCGGCCACGATGTTCTCGCCCGTTATGCCGAGCCGTCCCCGTCCGTCGATATTGGACGAACATAGGTAGGCGACCGGCCCGGCCGGACCAAATCCGACGAGATGAGCATCCACGACGGGCTGCTCGAACGCCGCGCTCGTCTGACGATAGGCATCATTTCGCCACTGCGATTCGAGAGATCGTCCCCCCAGTACGAATCGCTTCTGTGCAAGGAGGTCGTTCGCGCTAAGTCCAAACTGGAAACTCGCCCGGCCAGTGAAGGGGCCGAGGGATTCGGTTTTCTGTGCGGCAAGACCGACTCGGGAAGCCTGACTCAGTCCTAGTTCGTTTTCACCCGGGCGGAGAGTACCACCGAGCTCGGCGAACGTCCGTATTCGGTCCCCCTCGCTCGCAATCGTGTAATTGAAGCGAGTGGAGACGGTATGCGACTCGCCCCACGGATTAGCGGTGGGAACGGTCTCGTTCAGCATTCGCCCTTGGGAATCACGAAAGGTCCTTTCGGTTCGAACGAGCCCGTAGACCCGATCGCTTCGATTTAGCTGGTGGAGGAATCCGAATCGGAGTCGCTCGTTTGTGTCGGCGAGGGGGGAGTGGAGCGGTACTTGGAATGAGAGCCGATTCTCCAGCACGCCGAGGTGCTTCGCAGCGGAGAGTTTGATTGTGGTGCGGGCGCCGAAGGGATCGAAGGGATGCTCGTAGCGGAGTTCATAGTCGAGTCCACCGAACCAAGAGCCCGTCTCCGGATCGGGAGCCAAGCCGGGCGCTGGGAGCAGATCGGGGTTTTTAAACAGCGACGGATCATCCCCACCCGAGAAGAGCACCTCGGGCCAGAGGGTGACCATGCCGCGGAGCCGACGCTCGCCCCGAAAGTACTGCCCGCGCACCTGCACGCCGCCCCCAAATCCAAAGTCGTGCGCGTACCCCGCCAGCGGGCGCACCCCCAGTTCGTAGTGCGACCAGCGCGACTGTGGAGCGCGAAGGAAGCGTGTCCGGAGGGGCAGGCTCGTCGAATTGTTGAGGCGGTTCATGTCTGGCGTCTCGCCGTTCGGGTCGATCACCGCCGTCTCCACGCGGCTCGGCACCGTCACCGTGAACGTCTTCTTGGGGGCCACCCAGGGCCAGGGCTCGGTGACGATCCAGTCGTCGGGCACCGGCTTGTGGCCGTGCATCGACGCGAGAGGCACGTTGAGCCACTGCGTGGAGCCGTCGGCCAGGGTGAGCTTCACGTCCTGCGGCATCCGGGCGGAGCCCTCGCGTTCCAGCGTCAGATCGACCTCTACGCCTTCGCCGGTTTGCTGCTGGTTGAGGTCTGCGATGGCGTCGTCCACCGTGCGGGTCGTCCGGGTGAACTGGTGGAAGTACCAATCGAGCATCAGGCCGCTCTCCTGCTCCGCGAAGAGCTCCAGGTCGTAAGGGTCCGGGTGCATGCCTTCCCGCTCGCGGAAGTAGCGTTTGATCCACTGGTCGCGCTGCTCATCGCCGATCACGTAGCCGAGCATGTCCACCAGCATCTCGCCTCCCGGATACGACGTGACGCCGTACGCGAAGTTGGTCTTGAACCAGTCGGCTGGCGTGCTGAAAGGCTCGGCCAGGCCCAGTTTGTGCATGAGGACCACGCTCTGCCGATCGCCGGTGTGGTCGGCGGGGCGATCCATGAGGTGCGCCATGCCCTCTTCCGTGGCGTAGGTGGTAAAGCCCTCGTCCATCCAGGCGTAGTCGGCCTCGTTGCTACCCAGGGCGGAGTAGTACCACATGTGCGCAAACTCGTGGACGGTGGTCCCGAGGACCGAGCGGTACCTGCTTTTCTCCTCGAAGGCAGGTCCGTCGTAGCTACTGACCACCGTAAACATCGGATATTCCATCCCGCCGTCGCCCCCCTGCGCCACCGTCATCTGCGGGTACGCGTAGTCGCCGTACTCCTGGCTGAAAAACCGAGTCAGTTCCGGCATGTCCTTTTTGAGCCGGCGCCACTGCTCGGCCACCTCGGGCTTATAGAGGATGTGGTGCGTGGTGCCGTCGGCCGTCACCTTGTCGTGGATGTAGTCCGGATCGGCCGACCACGCGAAGTTGTGGACGTTCTCCGCGGTGAAATGCCAGGTGAGCGAGTCTGCGTCCGGGCGGCCGTCCGACGGGCGCCATGAGCCGCTCCCGTCAATGTCGTAGCCGTGCCCGACCTCCTCGGGGTTCTGGAGGACACCAGTCGCGCCGATCGTGTACTCGGCGGGGAGGGTAATCCTCACATCGAAGTCGCCGTAGGGCGCGTAGTACTCGCGATTCACGTAGTAATTGGCGTGCCAGCCGCGCTCGTCGTACGCAGCCATCTTGGGGTACCACTGCGTCATCGTGTAGTCGATGCTGTCGCCCCGGCTGTTGCGCCCGCTGCGACGCGTCTGCAGGGGGACCTGCGAGCGGTAGTCCATGACGAACGTCGTGGACTCGCCCGGCAAAATGGGATCGGCAAGGTCGACCCGCATCACCGTGTCGGTCATGTCGTAAGGCACCAGCTCCCCGTCCTGCGCGAGGGACTCGATTTTGTACCATCCTTGCTCGTCCGGCGCCAGGTTGAAGATGTGCGGCACAGTGCGCCCGTCCGGGTCGGGGAGGTGGCGGTGCCGCTCCGCAAACATGGACTCCGGGTGGAAGGCGTTGAAGTAGAGGTGGTAGTAGACCGTGCGGAGCGTGTCCGGCGAGTTGTTGGTGTAGGTAAGCCGCTGGTGCCCGTCCACGCGATGGGTTTCGGTGTTGAGACGGAGGTCCATCTCGTAGTCCACGTGCTGCTGCCACTGGCTGGAGGACTGGCCGAAGGCGGGGAGCACGAAGACGAGCGCGGCGGTGAGCAGGAAGGTCAGGCGAAGGCGCATCGGGAGAAGAGGCAGGTGGAAAAGACGGCGAGAGACAGAGCAACTAATGCCGAGTCTATCCTTCTTCGCAATGGCCGGAATGTTTCTGTTCGCATCAACGGACGGGACGAAGATTCTCGGCACCTTCCGAATCACGAGGCGAAGGGCGTCGTTCGCCGATATGCGGAGTTGAAATGTATTCATTCGACAGATCTGTCCCTCGCTCTTCAAGTCCCATGACCAAAGCAGACCTCATCGACCAAATCGCTGAAGGGACCGGCCTCACCAAAATCGAAACCCGGGCGGTCGTAGAGGGCTTCATGACGGCGGTTCGGAACGCCATGAAGGACGGCAAGCGCATTGAGCTCCGGGGGTTCGGGGTCTTCGAGGTCCAGCACCGGGCCCCGCGGACCGGGCGCAACCCCCAGACCAACGAGCCGGTTGAGATCGAGGCGCGATACAAGCCCGTTTTCCGTCCGTCGGACAAATTTCAGGAGGCCGTCGACGCGACCCACAAATCAGACGATGAGTAACGGAGAGCCCGCTGCGTCATTCTGTATGTTGCTTGAAATCGTGCCATGAGTGCCGACGACCGAACCTGCCCGTCGTGTGGGGCCCACGTCTCCGCCGGGGCCGACCGGTGCAATCTGTGCGGAACGTCCATGGGGGCCTCGTCCGACGCCCCGGAGGAGCCGGACGACACGGCTCCGACCGCTCCCGATTCGTCGAGGGAGGCTGACGAAGGATCGGCGCCGGACGAGGCTCCTGAAGAAGAGGGAAAGGATGCGCCAAGCGTCTTTTGCAATCAGTGCGGATGGGAGAATCCCCCGGGGGCGCGCTACTGCAGCCGCTGTGGCGAAGAGCTTCAGGACCTTTCGGCCGCGTCCGCCCCTCCGGCGGGCACGCGTCGGGTGAATGCGGACCTCCCAACTGGGACGGCGTCCGGCGATTCGAGAGATTCGGAGGACGGCATGCCATCGTCTTCGCCATCGTCCGACGGCGCATCCTCTGAGGACGAAGCGGCCGACGAACAGGCCGCCATGGGCCGACAAATTGCACTGCTCGTAGGCGGGGCGCTCACCATAGTGCTCGGCTTATTCTTGCTGACGCAGTGGAGTGTACAGTACGACTGGAACAGTGAGTCCGCCTCGGACGCCTCCTCCGCCCAAGCGGGAGGGAACGGGCCGGGATCCGCATCGGCTCCGGGGAGCAGGGGGCAGCAGCCGAGGAGTGCTCCCAGTCAGGGTGGGGAACGGGCGGCGCCCACGGATCTCCAGACCCTCCTCGACCAAACGGCAGACTCGCTCACCGGTGCGGTGGCTGGTCAGATCGACTCCTTACGGGCCCGCATCGACCAGGCATCCGGCGCCGAGAAACGAGAACTGCAGTCCGAATTGGTGAATCTCTTCATCGGTGCAGGCCACCCGGATCGGGCCGCCGTGGTGCAGAAGGACCTCGCAGACGCGACCGGAGCAGTGGACGCGCAGCGCCGGGCCGCCGATCTGTTGTACCGATGGATGCAGAAGGTGCAAGGGCAGGGGCAGCGCGAGCAGATCTTTCAGGTGGCCCGCCACGCAGCGCGGGCCTACGAGGCCGTCGTCGAACGGCGCCCCGACGACCTCGACGCCCGCACCCGGATGGGGGAGACGTACCTGCTCACGAACGAGCCGATGCAGGGCATTGAAGCCATCAATGCGGTGCTCGATGACGACTCCACCTTCGTTCCGGCCCGGTTTCAGAAGGGGCTCGCGCTCCTGCAGATTAACCGGTTGGACCAGGCCACCCGCCAGTTTGAGATGGTGCAGAAATACGCGGAGGAGGGGTCGCCCTTTGCCCGTCAGGCCGAGCGGGCCATTGACGTGATCGAGAAGCGGCGGAGCCGCACCTCCTCCAGCGGATCTGCGCCTCCTTCCGGAACCGATCAGTGAGGCAATTTGAGGATGGAACGTTCCAGCAAGACGACCGCAGACGGCTGTCTCTCGGGATTGACCTGCGGTTCGCCGTCAGCCGTCCGCCGCCCCGACTACCGTCGGGGAACAGCACGTAGGTCGCAACTTGAGTTTATCCTGCTCACCGATCCTCCGTCGCTATGAATTCAATGATTGAGCGTCTCGACCTGGACCGCATCCAGGATGCGGTGGGCCGTGCGGAGGAGCGAACGGCTGGCGAGGTTGTGCCGGTCGTGGTGCCTCGGAGCGACGACTACGAGGAGGCAGTGTGGCGCGGGGCCGGGGCGGCGATCCTCCTTACGCTCCTGGTCGTGCTGCTGACGCTGCGATTCTACGAGGGGTGGGGGCTCGGGTGGCTTTTTGCACCGTGGGGCGTGGCGCTGTCGGTGCTCGTGGCGGGGACCGTAGGTGCGCTCCTCGCCCGCTACGTCTACCCCCTGCAGCGCCTGCTGGCCGGAAGCGAGCGCCTCGACGACACGGTGCACCGGCGCGCCCTGCAGGCGTTCGTGGAGGAGGAGGTGTTCGACACCCGCGACCGGACCGGCATCTTGCTCTTCGTCTCGCTCCGCGAGCACCGGATCGAGGTCCTCGGCGACACCGGCATCAACCGGCAGGTGGAGCCGGACGATTGGGCCGAAGTCGTAGCGCGTATCCGTCGCGGCATCCAGAACGACAACCTCACGGAAGGGCTCGTGGAGGCGATTGAGATGTGTGGGCGTCTGCTGGAGGAAAAGGGCGTGGATATCCGCCCCGACGACGAGAACGAACTGACCGATACCGTGCGGACGCCGGGGCGTGGGACCGACAAGGAGGGGGAGTAGGAGGCAGCAGTTTTGCGTATTTCGTATTGCGTATTTCGTAACAGAGCTGGGTAGTGCGCAGTCAATCGTAACTCTTGGCAAGTGACAACGTTGCTTTCGACCGGACGGAACGTGAAGCGTGACCCGTGAAAAAGCGCCCTCACGCCTCACGTTTCACGCCTCATGCCGTCAGTCCGGCGAACAGGCACGTTGAAAAACAAACCAGTCGGTGCAAAGAATCAGGCTTGACGAAGCAGTAGTGGGCGATTACGAAATACGCACTACACAATACAAGGCGGTCGTTTTTCTTTGCACCGTGCTGCGGGCAGCCAGCTACAAGCAGTCCTATTCTTTCTCGATCTCAAGGACCAGCCCATCCGCATCCCGGGCAAAGAGCCGCCCTTTCACCTCTTCGTAGGGGTGGTCGACCACGTCGAGGCGGGAGCGAAGCGAGTGCCACTCGCGGGGGGAGAGCGAAAACCCGAGGTGGTGAATGCCGCCGCGGCCCGGCACCGACGGGTGCTTCATCTCTTCCATCTCAATCAGCTCAATCACGTCCCGGTCCTGCGCGTCGGTCAGCAGGGCGCGCCGGCGGCCCTCCCGCACAGGATCGTCCTCCACGGTCCGCAGCGAGAGCCCGACGAGGTCGACGTAGAACGAGATGGCCTCGTCGAGGTCTGTCGTCATGATTGAGGCATGGTCCAGCTGAACGTCAAGCGCCGTCGGGTCGTCCGGCGTGGAAGAGTCGCGGGGCCTGGTCATGGGTCAGCGTAGATCGCGAGAGGGGCGTCCGAAGGGATCAGGAAACCGGCGCGGGCTCCGAGGAGGGCTGGAATGCCGAGGCGTCGATGTCGAGGCGCTTCATTTTCTTGTACAGGCCCTGCCGGGTGAGCCCGAGCACGTCGGCCGACGCGGTGACCTGGCCGTCGCAGGCCCGAAGCACGTGCTCGATCACCGCCTTCTCGGTGCGGGAAAGCACGTCGTTGAGGGTCTGGTCGGGCTCCAGGATGGCGTCCGGCGCGTCCTCATGGGACTGAGGCGACGCGGTTCGTTGCGCCCCCTCCACGATGGTGTCCAGAAGAACGTCCAGATCGATTGTCGGGGCCGGCTCGCTCTGCACGTGCACCAGCGCGCGCTCGATCTCATTCCGAAGCTGGCGCACGTTTCCGGGCCAGTTGTAGCGGATCAGCGCCTCCATCGCCGGCTGCGTGATCGACACTAGAGCGGCATCCTCCGAACGCAGGCGGTCCAGGAAGTGGCGGGCGAGGAGCGGGATGTCGACACGCCGCTCCCGG
>PXTN01000105.1 GCA_003022565.1 Bacteroidetes bacterium QS_3_64_15
CCGAGGGCGAGAAGCACCCTGGTCAGAAACAACCCTCGTTTTTTTCGGAAATGCGTCATGCGTCGAAAGCACTCGTCAGAGGAAATACGGAAAACCGGCGGTGCAGGGTGTGCCGCACGTTCTGCAAGAGCGCGGGGGAAACAGCGCCTTCGGCCGTCCAAAGCGTCCTCACGCATTACGCAATATTGTTCACAACCTCCGCTGCCCTTGAAGAAGCCTTTGAGAAAGGGATTTCACGGGTGAGCGTTTTCCAATCCCCCGAACGCTTGCGTGGTTTCCTTTCACCCCCCGTGCCGTTTCTCCCTATCCAGACATTAATTGATTGCCTGAAATCTGGAGAGACGCTTGACCGGTTTTTGGAGGGCGTTCCAACGGCAAAGCGGCCAACAGTAGAACGGAAGCAGGCCGAAGCATATCTTGAGATGACGCTGAAAGACACGGAGACCCATGCCTGAACCGAGTCGGGCTCCGCGAGCCCTGCCGGACGGGACCGTAGACCGTCTTCTCAAATCGCACTTCGACCCGGCAGTCGATGTCGTGACGGGGCCGGACCAAAGGTAGGCAGGTCTGAGCGACTAGGAGACTACGGTGGCGTCTCCATCGCTCGATTCGCACATCGGCGTGCCCCTCGGAGTTGAATCTGACTGCTGTGTCGGGACGTGACGACTTATAAGTCGAAGACGCGCTGTAGGAACGCGTCTGGGGCCGGGAGGGTGTCGAGCAGCAGGTCGGGGGCGTGCGGGGACAGCTCGTTGCGGCTGTAGCGGCCAGTGCAGACGGCCACCACGCGGGCCCCGGCGGCTCGGGCGCACTCGATGTCGTGCGGCGTGTCGCCGACGATGACGGTGTGCTCGGCGGGACGAAAGGCCCGTCCGGCATGATTCCTCGCCCGGCGGGTGGCAAGGGCTGGGAGGCGATTGCGGTCGGTGTGATCACTGCCGAAGGCGCCGACCGGAAAGTAGTCCGCAAGGCCCTGCGCCCCCAGCTTCTCGTACGCGATGGGTTCTACGTTCCCCGTCACCAGTCCGAGGTGGGCGTCGGGATGATCGTTCAGTCGCGGCAGCAGAGGAGAGACGCCCGGTAGCACCTCCACATCCGCCGGGCGGAGGGCCCCCCGCATGGTGTCCACGTAGGTCGTGATGACCGCCTCGATCATCGCGTCGGTCGTAGGCAGGTCGTTGTGGGCCAGCACCGCTTCAATGATGGCTGGGTCTGTACGACCGGAAAACGGCACCCCGTCCAGGGAAATGGGCTGGTCCGTGTGCGACGAAAGGGCCTCGTTGACGGCCTCACGGCCGCGTCCGTTCACCCGAACGAGCGTCCCGTCGATGTCGAAGAGAAAGAGTGTCATCGTACTGCAGGGAGGAGGCAAGAACAAATCAGCATCGGGCACCAGTACCGTTGTCGTCCGTCGGTGGGTCCCGCCGACACGGGCTGGAAGAATTCAGCAACAATAGAACATGGACGGTCCGTACGGGGGAGACACTGAATCTCGTGATCCTGCCGGGCATTAAACGAAGCGGTTTTCGCCGTTGGTTGACGCCCGGCTTCCAGCGGTGGGCGCCCGGCATCGACACACCGTTTCTCCCGACAGTCTACATCGCCAACCATGTCCATTCCCGACGCCGCCCCGGACGACAACGCACTGTACCTCATCGACGCGATGTCGTTGGCCTACCGGGCGCACTACATCTTTATCAGCCGCCCCCTCATCAACTCGAAGGGACAGAATACCTCTGCGGCCTACGGGTTTACGAACTCGCTCCTCAAGCTGATTGAGGACCATTCCATCGAGCACGCCGCGGTGGTGTTCGACGAGGGGGAGGAGGACACCTTCCGGAAAGAAATGTACGAGGACTACAAGGCCAACCGGGATCCGCCCCCGGACGAGCTGCTGGAGAATATTCCCTACATCAAAGAGATCGTGAAGGGGCTCGACATTCCGGTCCTGGAGGTCCCGGGGGTGGAGGCCGACGACGTGATCGGCACGCTCGCCAGGCAGGCCGAGGGGGACGGGGCCGACGTCGTGATCGTGTCGCCCGACAAGGACTTCAAGCAGCTCCTCAGCGACAAAGTCTCCATCTACAAGCCCGCAAAGGGCGATCAGGACTTTGAGATTAAGACCGGTGAGACCTTCCGGGAGGAGTACGGCCTGGATCCGGCCCAGTTTGTCGACATGCTGGCGCTGATGGGGGACAGCAGCGACAACGTGCCGGGCGTGTACGGCATCGGCGAGAAGACGGCCCAGAAACTGCTGCGCGAGCATCATTCCGTGGAGAACTTGATCGACCACGCCGATGACCTGAGCGGCAAGCGGGCCCGCGACGGGATGCAGGAGCACGCCGAAGAGGCCCGCCTCAGCAAACGGCTCGTCCGCATCCGAACGGAGCTCGACGTGGGCCTGGAGTGGCATCAGCTTCGCCGCGAAGAGCCGGACGAGCAGAAGCTCACGGCCCTTTTCCAGGAGCTCGAGTTCGAATCGCTCGCCGATCGGCTCGATCTGGACGGGGGGGGCCAGCCCGAGGCACAAGAGGAGGACGAAGACCTGGCGTTCGACTTCGGGCCCTACGAGGAAGTGCAGGAGCTCAACCCGGACGCGGTCGATTACAACGTGGTGGAGACCGAAGAGGAGCTCCGGGCGTTTGCCGACCGGCTCAACGAGCAGTCCCGCTACGCCATCGACACGGAGGCGAGCTCGAAGGAGCCGATGTACGCCGATCTCGTCGGTCTTTCCTTCAGTGCGGACGCGGAGACGGCCACGTACGTGCCCACGCCCCTTCCCGACGATACCCCCACCGACGCGGTCCTGGACGTGCTGGGGCCGGTGCTCGAGCAAGAGACCAAAAAGGCAGGCCACAATCTGAAATACGACCTCCTCCTGCTGAAGCAGCACGGGGTGGACGTGGCCGGCCCGCTGTTCGACACGATGGTGGCCCACTACCTCGTGGCCCCCGAGCAGAACCACAACCTCGGGGACGTGGCGCGGTCGGTGCTCAACTACAAAATGGTCCCCATCTCCGAGCTGATCGGCGACGACACGGACCGGGACTCGATGCGCGAGGTGGACGTGGAGGAGGCCGCCCCCTACGCCTGCGAGGACGCGGACATTGCCCTCCGCCTGGCCGACGACCTGAAGGCCCAGCTGGACGAGAGCAATGTTCTCGACATTGCCCACGACATCGAGTTTCCCCTCGTCCACGTGCTCGCGGCGATGGAGCACACCGGCATCACGCTCGATACCGACGTGCTCGACGAAATTTCGACCGGGCTGGAGGACCGCCTGAACGAAATCGAGGAGGACATCTTCGAGCTGGCCGGGGAGGAGTTCAACATCAACTCCCCTCAGCAGCTCGCTGAGATCCTGTTCGAGAAGCTCGACCTCCCCGTCGTCACGAAGACGCCGACCGGCAAGCCCTCGACTAAGGAAAGCGTCCTTCAGGAGCTCTCCACCGAGCACGACATTCCGGGCCTCGTGCTCGACTGGCGCTCCACCTACAAGCTCAAGAGCACATACCTGGACAGCCTGGGCGAGCTCGTCAATCCCGAGACGGGACGACTTCACACTAGCTTCAACCAGACGCGCACTGCGACGGGCCGCCTCTCCTCCAGCGACCCGAACCTTCAGAACATCCCCATCCGCACCGAGCTGGGGCGACAAATCCGACGGGCCTTCGTCCCTGCGGAGGACTGGACGCTCCTCACTGCCGACTACGCGCAGATCGAGCTCCGCATCCTGGCCTCCATGAGCGGCGACGAGGCCATGCAGGAGACCTTCCGGAAGGACGGCGACATACATACCGACGCGGCGTCGCGAGTCTACGACATCGACCCCGACGAGGTGACCCCCGATCAGCGCAGCAAGGCGAAAGAAGTCAACTACGGGATTCCGTACGGCATCTCGCCGTGGGGGCTCGCCCAGCGGATGCGCATGCCGGTCGACGAGGCGCAGGACATCATCAAACAGTACCGGAAGTCGTACCCCGGTGTCTCGCGGCTCTTGAACGAGCTGGTGGAGAAGGCGCAGGAGAAGGGCTACGCCGAGACGCTTCTCGGTCGCCGCCGCTATCTTCCCAACATTGACAGCTCCAACAGCAACGAGCGCAGCGCCGCCGAGCGCGTGGCGGTCAACATGCCCATCCAGGGCACGCAGGCGGACATGATCAAAATCGCGATGAACCGAATCCACGAGCGCCTCGCCGACGAAGATTGGGCGACGCAAATGCTCCTTCAGGTTCATGACGAGCTCGTCTTCGAGGTGCCGCCCGATGAAGTGTCGGAGGTGCAGTCCATGATCAATCAAGAAATGAAGGACGCCCTCCCGCTCGACGACGTGCCGGTCGTGGTCGACATCGACGGGGGCGCCCACTGGCTCGACGCGCACTGAGAATGATGCGTGATGAGTGATGCGTGAGGGCGTCCATCACGAATCACGCGTCACCTCTCTTCAATCAACCGTAACTCTTCTCCGGACCCCATCCACGCATGACCGAAACCACCACCGCCCCCCCTCACGACATCCCCGCCGCCGTCGAGTTTCAGGAGGCGTCGGACGGCATCGAATGTTACCGCCTTACTGAGAATGACCTCCGCATCCTCCTCCTGCCGCAGGACGGGGCGCCGGTGGCTACGTCGATGGTGACCTACCACGTGGGGAGCCGCGACGAGCGCACGGGCCACACCGGCGCCACCCACATGCTGGAGCACCTCATGTTTAAAGGCACGGAGCGCTACCACAAGCGGAAAGGGACCTCGATCTTCGGGACCCTTCAGCGCGTGGGGGCGAAGGTCAACGCGTCGACCTGGCTCGATCGCACCAACTACTACGAGATGCTGCCTACCCAGCACCTCCCCCTCGCGCTCGACGTGGAGGCGGACCGGATGCGGGGGGCGCTGCTCGACCCCGGCGACGTCGAGGACGAGCGGACGGTCATCCTCAACGAACGGGACCGCAATCAGAATGACCCGGTCTCGCGGCTGTTCGATGAGGTGTGGGGCGCGGCGTTCGTTGCCCATCCGTACCACCATCCCACGATTGGATGGAAGAGCGACATCGAATCGATCACGCCCGACGGCCTCCGGGAGTACTACGACACCTTCTACTGGCCCAACAACGCGACGCTCTCGATCGTGGGCCAGTTTGATCGCCCCGAGGTGCTCGCGGAGGTGGCCGAGCGATTTGGGCAGATCGACGCCGCCCCGCACGAGATTCCGCAGGTGACCACCGCCGAGCCGGAGCAGAGCGGCCCTCGACGCGTGACGGTCCGGCAAGACGGCCAGCTCGGAGCGGTCCTCATGGGGTTCAAGTCGCCGCCCGCCCTCGATGAGGACTCCGATGTCCTCGACGTGCTGGCCCGCATTCTGGCGTCGGGGAAAAAGAGTCGCCTCTACCGCCGCTGCACCGATCAGGGCCTCACGAGCGACGTGTTTGGCATTAACTTTCGCCTCCGCGACCCTGGGCTCTTCTCGGTGTTTGCGTACCTGGCACCCGACCAGGACCACGAGACGGTCGAGGATGCCATCCGGGAGACGATCGTGGGCGTTCAAGAAGACGGCGTGACGCAGGAGGAGCTTGATCGGGCCCGCAGCCAGCTCCGCGCCCAGATTGCCTTCGACCGCGACGGACCGATGCGCGTCGCGTCGCAGCTCAACGAGGCCCTCGCTGCGGGCGACTGGAAGCTCTACACCCAGTATCTCGATCGGCTCGACCAGATCACCGTCCAGGACGTGCAGCGCGTCGCCCAGACCTACCTGACGAGCGACAAGATGACGGTCGGGCAGTACGTGCCGAGTGAAGCGTGATGCGTGAAGCGTGATGCGTGATGCGTGAAGCGTGAAGCGTGGAACGGAAAACGTTGAACGTCAGACCTGTCCGCATCACGCGGAGAGGCCTTTCCAGATCTTTTTTGCATCCATCCAGAGTGTTCAAATGTCCGAGATCCCTCCTACGAGCAACGGAGCCGCCACGCCCGACCTCGCCTCCCGCATTCAGGATCGATCGGCGGGGCCGGGCCGGCTCCTTACGCTCCGCACCGCGGTGGACGACATCGTCTCCTGGCGCGGCTCCTTCGTGGCGAATCCCGATCCGGCCGCCGGGGACCCCCTGTTGCAGAAACTCACGGTGTCGTTGCTAGACAAGGGCACCAAGCAGCGGGACCGGTTCGAGTTGGCCCAGGTGCTCGAAGAGTGCGGAGCGAAGCTCGACGTGTCGAGCGACGGCCTGTTCGTGGAGGTGTCCGGGCGGGCCCTGGTCGACGACGTGCCCCGCGTCATGGACGTGATGGCGGAGATGCTCCGCGCCCCCGCCTTCAACCCGGAGGAGTTTGAGAAGGCCCGTGCCCAGGTGGCCGCCGACATTCAGCGTCGCATGGACAAAACCTCCGCACAGGCCTCCACGGCACTCTCCCAGCGGCTCTTTCCCGACGGGCACCCCAACCACCGCCCCGCTCCGCAGACTGCCCTGGACCGGCTGCAGCGGCTCTCCATCGAGGATGTCCGCGACTATCACGCGACCCACGTCGGATCTACCGAGTGGACCCTCGCCGTGGTCGGGGACCTTCAGCACGACCCGGTGGCCACCGTCGTCGCGGAGGCGCTCGACGGGTGGGCGCCCCACGACGCGCCGGCTGCCTACGCCCCCGATGCCGCCCCCGCCGATCCGGGCCGGAGCGAGGTGCCCATGCCCGACAAGTCGAACGTCGACGTTCGGCTCGGCCATGCGGTCCCGATTCGCCGGGACCACGACGATTACTCGGCACTGTACGTGGGCAACTACATCCTCGGGGGCGACTTTGCAGCTCGTCTCATGTCCACGATCCGCGACGAGAAGGGGCTCACGTACAACATTCGGTCGAGCCTCTCCGGCGTGACGACGCGGTACGCCGGCTCCTGGCAGACGAGCATCACTCTGAGCCACGACGCGGTGGACGAAGGCATCGCGGCTACGAAAGAGGTCCTTCGCCGGTTCGTGGAGGAGGGGGCCACCGAGGACGAACTCGACGCCAAGAAGACGACCATCACCGGCTCCTACACCGTCGGCCTCGCCACCACCGAGCGCCTCGCCCAGTCCATTCTGACCAACGCCGAGCGGGGCTTCGACGTCTCGTACCTCGACGAATTCCCTGAGGAGATCCGGGCACTCACTCTGGACGACGTAAACGACGCGATCGCGCGGTACCTCGATCCCGATGCCCTTCACAAGGCCCTCGCCGGGACGCAGCCGGAGCCCGTGGGGGCGGGTGAGGGGCCTACTCGCCGTCCCGAATGATCGAGAGGCGCTCCTCCGGAGAAAGCGGGGGCTCCTTCGGCATGATGACGGCGAGGGCCAGATACCCCAGCACGAATGGGCCTCCGGAGCCAATCACCCCGACGACGAACGCGATGCGGACGAGGGTGGGGTCGAGATTCAGGTACTCCGCAATGCCGCCGCACACCCCCAGGATCTTCTTGTCGGTCCGGGAGCGGGTGAGCTTCTCCCTGCCCGACTTCTCGGGCTCCTCGACCACCTTGGTCTGTCCCGTCTCGGCCTCGACCGCCTTTTTCTTGGTGCCATTGTTCTCGTCGGACGATTCGGAGGACCGCCACGTCAGGAGGCCGAACCCGAGGAGAATGACCCCGACCCCCACGAGCCAGGGAAGGACAAAATTCGATAGGGCGAGGCCGGTCCAGACCCCAAGTTCGCTGAGCAGGTAAATGGTCCCGGCGAGGATCAGGGTGAGGCCTGTGATGGTGGGGAGATTGAGCAGGCTCGACGTCTCCGCGTCGTCGTCGAAGTACAGATCGTCGAGCTCATCCTCGGAAATGTCATCCAGGTCCAAGGTGGTTTCCCCCATCTCGAAGGCCGACGGCTGTTCGAAGGTCTCCGTGGACTCGTCCGACGACGGTCGGGGGCGGGAGCGTTCGCGGCTCGGCATGAATCAAGTGGCAGATTGTGACGGGGAGAGCCGGGACGAGGGAAGGATTCTTAATCGTCGATTTCGATGACGTTCTGTTCCGTGACGAGGGTCGTCATGGGGACGTCGTGAGGCGCGCTGGGGAGCGAGGGCACCACGCACGCCTCGTACACGAGGGCGACCCGGGGGCAGGATACCGATCGGAGGAACGCATCGTAATAGCCGGCTCCGTGGCCGAGCCGATGGCCGTCGTGGGCGGCCCCAAGGGCTGGCACGATCACGAGATCGAGATCCTCGGGGGCGACCCGCTCGGTGTTCACGGGCTCACCGATGCCCCAGCGGTTGGTGTCCAGAGCGCCTGGCCCCGCGTAGCGCCGATGCTCCAGGGTGGGCGTGTCCGGGTCGTAGCTTGTAACGACCGGAAGGACCACCTCGGCCCCCCGCCCCCGGAGTGCAGCGATCAGCGGTCGCGTGTCGACCTCTCGTCGATCCCGGAGCGGCCAGTACGCATGAACGACCTGCGCATCGACCACATCCAGCACTGTCAGGGCCCGGTGAGCGATCAGCCCACTTCGCGCGCGGTGCGAGTCGAGCGACAGGGACCGCCGATAGTCCCGAAACTGTGTCCGCCAGGTGTCTTTGGTTGAGGGCACCACAATCGAGGCCGATTGGGACCGGGACAGACGTCTGCGTTCGGTGACGTGCAATCAAGTCCTGAAACGTGGATCTCCGTCGAGTCGATCCCTCTGTACGGAATTGTGTAGCGATCTCCGCCCGAAAACTGTTACAGGCTCTCTTTCAGGAGGGCCTCGTACGGGCGGCGAATTATGGATGAACACCCCTGGGGAAACGGATCGAAGTCCGGTCCTCGGCACGTATGAGAACCGGTTTGACTGTTGGTTCAGAAAGTAAGCGGTCCGACCGCCGACCCCAGCGCTGCGGGGCCGGTCGCTCCGGCACCGCATGCTCCCGGAGAGGCCGCAACGAGGACGACCCCGGATTAATTGCCCATGCCTCTGACGAGATTCCCCGTTCGAGAGGCGACTCCCGGAACCCCTTCGCGGCCCATGCTGACGAGATGAAGTCGACGCCCATCCGATTATGTTTGAGAGCTTGTCCCAGAAACTTGAAGGCGCCCTGCAGTCCGTGACGGGCCAGGGCCGCATCGACGAGGTGAACATTGCCGAGACGATGCGGGAAATCCGACGTGCGCTTTTGAACGCGGACGTCAACTACAGGGTGGCAAAGGAGTTTACCGACAACGTGAAGGAGAAGGCAACCAACGAGGACGTGCTGACGTCGGTGACCCCGGGAGAGCAGTTCACAAAGATTGTCCACGATGAGTTGACCCGCGTGCTAGGGGGCGAGCACGAAGAGATCGAGATGGCGCAGACGCCGCCGACCGTGGTTCTCGTGGCCGGCCTTCAGGGCTCCGGAAAGACCACCTTCTGCGCCAAGTTGGCCCGCCACTTTCGGAAGGAGGGCCACGCGCCGCTGCTTGCCGCATCGGACGTGTACCGGCCCGCCGCCGTCGACCAGTTGAAGACGCTCGCCGATCAGGTGAACGTGCCCGTCTACTCGATCGAGGACGACGGCGAGATCATCGAAGATGCGGTGCGGGTGGCCGACGAGGCCGTCACTGAGGCCCAAAACACGGCCCGCGACATCGTCATCATCGACACGGCGGGGCGCATGCACATCGACGAGGCGATGATGCAGGAGGTGGAAGATATCAAGACCACCGTGAGGCCGACCGAGACCCTGTTCGTCGTCGACAGCATGACGGGTCAGGATGCCGTCAACACTGCCAAGGAGTTCAACGAGCGGATTGACTACGACGGCGTCGTCCTCACCAAGCTCGACGGCGACACCCGGGGCGGCGCGGCGCTCTCAATCCGCACGGTGGTGGACAAGCCGATTAAGTTCGCCTCTACCGGCGAAAAGCTTGATGCGCTCACGCCCTTCTATCCGGGCCGCATGGCCCAGCGCATCCTGGGAATGGGGGATGTCGTCTCCTTCGTGGAGCGGGCGCAGGAGCAGTACGACAAGGAGGAGGCCGAGCGACTGCAGAAGAAGATCCGGTCCGAAGAGTTTGACCTCCAGGACTTTTACGATCAGCTCCAGCGCATCCAGAAGATGGGCTCGATCAAGGAGCTCATGGGCATGATTCCGGGAATCGGCAACAAGATTAGCGACCTCGACATCGACGAGGATGCGTTCACCCACATCGAGGCGATCATTCAGTCGATGACCCCGGAGGAGCGAGCCCGCCCTGATATTCTGAACGGCACCCGGCGCCGTCGCATTGCGCGTGGAAGCGGCACGGAGGTCCGAGACGTGAACCAGCTCGTCGGTCAATTCGAGGAGATGAAGGACATGATGAAGACCATGCAGAAGATGACGAGCCAGGGCCGGGACGTCAGCATGTCCAATCTCATGAACAAGCTTACGGGAGGTGGAGGTGGCCCCAGTCCGAGTCCCCGATAGTCTTCGCTGATTGCCTATTGCATTACACCCCTCTTCACGACTTTCGAACTGAGTCCGACTGAACGACGACGTGTCTGTTAAGCTTCGACTGCGCCGCCTAGGGCGCAAACAAATTCCAGTCTTTTCGATCGTAGCCGCCGACCAGCGCAAGGCGCGGGACGGCCGCTACATTGAGGACATCGGTCGCTATTATCCGCTTCGCGAACCTGCCGAGGTGCGCCTCGACGAGGACCGGGCCTTGTACTGGCTCGAGAATGGGGCACAGCCCAGCGATACGGTCCGCTCCATCCTGCGCCGCCGGGGCCTCATGCTTCACCACCACCTGAAGAAGAAGGGCGAGTCGCCGTCCAACATTGAGGAGGAGGTCGAGGAATTCCGGGAGCGGATGGCCGAGCGGGACGAGGAAATTAAGATTGCCGTGGGGACCCGCGGCAAAGACCCGCTGGAGCGCGAGCGTGAGCGCGCCGAAGAGATTGATGAGGAAGCTCAGCTCCGGGCGCAGGCCACGCCGCTCTCGGTGGTGCAGGAAGAGGCCGAGACGCAGGACGAAGCGGCAGACGCTGATGCGAGTGCGGAGGCCGACGAGGAAGACGAGGCCGCTGCGCAGACGGACGACGTCGAT
>PXTN01000106.1 GCA_003022565.1 Bacteroidetes bacterium QS_3_64_15
TGGGGCGGGGAGACGAGACGACCTCGCCCACAGCGGCCGGGCAGGCAAACGCTACGACTTCGGGGCCCAGGAGTCACAGTACCCCTGTTCGGCGACGGGTCCGGGAAAGAGTTGACAGCCCCCACAGCCGGAGCCGTATCGCTCTTCTTGGTACAGCGAGCAGTTCGCACAGTTCTTGTCCGGCTTGGGAGACTCCTCTGCGTAGTTCAGGGAGTTTACCATCTGCTCGCGCTGCTGCTTCTGAGCGTCGGAGAGGCCCGACAGGTCCGAGCAGTCCGCTGAGGCGGTCATCTCGGACGCGTCCGAGCCTCCTCCCGAATCGTCCGACCCACCGCACGCAGCGAGCAAGGATCCACTCGCCCCGGCCCCGACCGCAAGACTGAGGGATTGGAGAAATTGCCTCCGTGATACGCGGGTTGAGTCGTGAGATTTCATGGGGACGGACGTGTTGTTTGCCTCATTTGTTGTTTGCCTCCTTTGCCGGTGAGAATTCGGGAGGACTGCATGCACTGCTCTTGCTCAGGAGAGAGAAGAGGCAGGGTACGGTCTTCGCGGAAAGGGACGCTGTTCGCGTGGGGGCATTCCCGATCCACGCATCCGTCTCTCATCCACATCTCGGCGTTCACCGAAGAGCCAGACGCGGGGGAACGCCTCCGCACGCACACCGGAGACGCGGCGATTGACGTTATTCCCAACAAGGTTACATGAAAGAGGACCAGATCGGGGAAAAGCAACCTGTTTCTCTAAACACGTTTCCTTTCGGAAGTTAAGTAAGTGGAGTGATGAAGGCGGGGAGGAGTGCTCGCACGCCCGCTAGGGAAACGAATATCTCACACCGTCGCACTCGCTACCAGCGAAAAACGTCTAGCGATGTCATGGCCATTATTGAGGTAGAGGGACTCTGGAAAATTTTCGGAGGAAATCCGGAGCGCGCTCGCACCCTCGCGAAGGAGGGAAAATCGAAGGCGGAAGTGAAAGCGGAGACCGACTCCGTGATTGCAGTGAACGACGCCAACTTCGGGGTGCGGGAGCAGGAAATCTTTGTGGTGATGGGCCTGTCGGGGAGCGGAAAGTCCACCCTGCTTCGGTGCGTCAATCGCCTGATCGAGCCGACGTTCGGGGCAGTCAAGGTTCACGGCGAAGAGGTCACAGCCTTCGATGAAGACCGGCTCCGTGAGCTCCGCCGAACCAAAATGTCGATGGTCTTCCAGAACTTTGGCCTCTTTCCTCATCGGACGGTGATGGGGAACGTGGAATATGGGCTCGAGGTGGCGGGCATGGACCGCGGGCAGCGGCGCGAAAAGGCCCAACAATCGCTCGAGCTCGTGGGCCTGGACGGCTACGGGGACAGCCAGACCAGTGAGCTGAGCGGCGGCATGCAGCAGCGCGTGGGGCTGGCCCGCGCCCTCGTCAACGACCCCGAGATTCTGCTGATGGACGAGGCCTTCAGCGCCCTCGACCCTCTGATCCGGGCCGACATGCAGAACGAGCTTCTGGAGCTCCAGGAGCAGTGGGACCCGGCCTGTACGATTCTTTTCATTACGCACGACCTCGACGAAGCGCTGAAAATGGGCGACCGCATCGCTATCATGAAAGACGGCGGGATTGCCCAGATTGGCACCCCCACCGAAATTCTCACTGAACCGGCGGATGAATACGTCCGCTCCTTCGTCGAGAACGTGGACCGCACGAAGATTGTCCCCGCCCGGACCGTCATGCGGGACCTCCGCGACGACGAGACGGTGCCCGCCGACGGGCCGTCCGTCTCGCCCCATACCCCAATTGCCGAGCTGCTCCCCACCCTGCTGGACGCCGACGGCCCCTTGGCCGTCCGCGACTCGGACGGCCCCCTCCGAGGGGTCGTGAGCCAGGAGGCGGTGATGAAAGAAGTGGTGGAAAACGCCGATGGGGCTCGACGGCGGGAGGCCCGCGCCGGGCGCACCGAGGAAGAGCCAGAAACGGCGGTGGCCTGATCGCCCGCCCACCGATACTTCTCCTTTGCGTTCTCGCTTCGAACGACGACGCCTGAGCCCCCATGCGACTGGACCTTGGCGATGCCTTTGCGGCCCTCATCGAGTGGCTCGAAAACAACTTCGAGCCCTTATTAGACGCCATCACCATTGCCATCGGGGCGACCATCGAAGGCCTCGAACAGGCCCTCCTCTTCCTCCCGAGCTGGGTGATGATTCTCCTCTTCACCCTGCTGGCATGGTGGGTGGCGTCCCGAGGGGTGGCGGCGTTCTCGCTCATCGGCTTCACGCTTCTGGAAAATGTCGAGTTTACGCTCTTCGGCCTAGACGTTGCATTCGGGATGGGCCTCTGGGAGTTGACCATGCAGACGCTTGCTCTCATCGTCACGTCCACGCTTCTCTCGCTCCTGATCGGCATTCCCATCGGCATATGGGCGGCAAAGAACGACGTCGTGGACACGGTCACCCGTCCCATTCTCGACTTCATGCAGACGATGCCGGCGTTCGTGTACCTGATCCCGGCCGTCGTTCTCTTCAGCCTCGGCGAGGTCCCCGGCGTCATCGCCACCTTCATCTTTGCCACCCCACCCTGCGTGCGCCTCACAAACCTCGGCATCCGGCAGGTGTCGGAGGAGGCCGTCGAGGCGGCCCAGTCTTTCGGGTCCACGCCCCGCCAGCTCCTCTTTAAGGTGGAACTCCCGATGGCGCTCCCTACCATTCTCGCGGGGATCAATCAGACAGTGCTCCTCGCACTCTCGATGGTCGTAATTGCGGCCCTCATTGGTGCGGGCGGGCTTGGCGAGCCGGTCGTCGAGGGCATCCAACAGCTGCGCATCGGCATCGGCTTTGAAGGCGGGCTGGCCATCGTCATCCTGGCTATCTTCCTGGACCGCGTCACGCAGGCCATTGGGGAGAAAGCGGGAACGACCACGCAGGCCGCCACGGGCTAATCGATCCGCTTTTTGGCATTTGGATTCTGGTACAGGGTTAGGGCTCATTTTGAGGACGAGCATCCGTCCCCTTCTTCCACGTTCTTCTACGACTAACCAGACACTGCACGCATCATGACGCAACACCAATCAACCCCTCTTCGATCATTCGTTGCGGGCCTTTCGGTCCTCGCACTCTTGGCTGTGGGCCTCGTGGGCTGTAGTGGCGACGACCAAGGGGCCTCACGGCAGATGGACATGGTTACGGTCAATTGGATCGAGGGAATGGCCATGACGTACATGCAGGAGCAAATCTTGGAGAATCGCTACGACATGGAGGTCGACATCCGGGAGGTGCAGGGCGGCGGCACCGCCTTCGTTTCTGTCGCCTCTGGCGACCGCGACTTCTTCAACGAGGCCTGGCTGCCCACTACCCACGAGCAGCCGTGGAAGGAGAACCAGGACGGGTCGAAAAAGCTGGGCTACACGTACCGCGGCACATCGGTCGGGGTGGTCGTGCCTGCATACGTGGAGGCCGACACCTTTCCTGACCTCACGAGCTACCAACAGGAGCTCGATGGCACCCTCAACGGCATTGAGTCCGGCGCCGCCATTAACGACCAGATGGAAAACACCCTAGAGCTCTACGACATGAACGACGCTTTCTCCGTGTCGGCCGCCAGTGGTCCGGCCAATTGGCAGGCCCTTGAAAGCGCCATCGGGGACAACGAGCCGATTGCCGTTGCGGGCTGGAAACCGCACTGGAAGTGGAATCGGTTCGACATCAAATACGTGAACGGCGCGAAAACCGGCCACAACGTCGATATTTGGGGGCAGCCCGAAGACATCTTCACCATCGTCGGCGACGACTTCATCGACAAGTTTCCCCGCGAGGTCGTGTGCTTCCTCCAGGAGTTTGAGGCGAACGACGAGCAGGTGGGCTCTCTCATGAGCGCCTTCAACGAGCGCGGCGACATGAGCAAGGAAGAAGCCGCGGCCCAGTGGATTGAGAACAACCCGGACGACGTGGAGCAGTGGATGAACCAGGCCGAGGAGTGCGCCAACTCGGACGAGGAGTTGGAGTACCTCCCGGACGACGCCACCTACTCGACGGATCAGGCTGAAATGTCGGAGCAGGACGAAATGTAGCAGCAGTGGGCTCCTTGCCCCGAGCCCGTTAGACGTCCATCCCGCCCCCGGTCGCCGTGGTGTGACCGGGGGCATTCTTTAGAGTTCTTCGTTCTGTTTTGGTGCGCCCGGGTTGATTCTCGGCGCTCCAGAATGAAGCTTCGCCTCAATACTCAACCCCTTCGCGTGGTAGAACTGGCATGCCCAGACCTCCACGCTCCTCCACACGTATCTCCCTAAATCAATCCCCTATGCGGATGAATCGACTCCTTACCATTTGCACGGCCCTTCTCCTTAGCGCTGGACTGGCGTTTGCGGAACCCATTGCTCAGGCCAACGACGGCGGGACCCCGCCCGACACGACCGATCCCGCAGTGGTTCTTGATGACGATAACCCCGACGGTGAATCGAGCGGCGCCGAGCCCACCGCTCCGCAGGACGACGGCCCAACCCTCGACGTGAATTTTAGCGGCTCGCTTCGCTTTAACGTGCTCTTTCGGGACTACGGAAAGCCGTCCGAGGGACCCACCATCAACAATGAACTTCAGGATGGTGGCTTTACCTTCGACACGTTTCGAATTGGCGCGAACGGCTCGTACGGGGGCCTAATCTTCGACGCCGAGTACGCCATCTATCCGGAGTCCTTCGGAGGACTGTATATCCACCACGGCTGGGTGGGCTATGAATTTAGCGACGCTCGTCAGGTTCAGGTGGGCGTCAGCCAGGTGCCGTTCGGCATTCAGCCGTACGCGTCCAGCAGCTGGTTCTTCAACACCACCTACTACGTGGGGCTGGAGGATGACTACGACGCTGGCATTAAGGCCCTGTATCAGGACAATGGCTGGGACATTCAGGGCGCCTACTACATGAACGCCGAACAGACCACCTTCTTCGCGGGTGCCGACGCCGCGCGGTACTCGTACGATGTAGTTCCTTCCGGAGGGGGGAACCTTGCCGGTAGCTTCGTTGCCCAACCCCGCGGCGTCAGTGAAGCCAATCAGTTCAATGCCAAAGTGGCGTACTCCTTTGACCACGGAGATACCGGATTCACAAAGGTCGGTGTGTCCGGCCAGCGGGGTCAACTTCTGAACCGGAGCACTGGTGGCACGGACTGGCACGCCGCGTACGCCGCTCATTTTCAGGGCCGCTACGCTGGGCTCGAAGCTAAGCTGCAGTTCGCCCAGCAGGAACTGAATCCCCCTGGTGTAACTGACGACAGCTACGTCGTGATGGGCGCATACGCGTCGCCCCACGAGGTGGCGAGTGAGCACTCTGTGTACTCCTCCAGTTTGGCGTACCATATCCCAGTAAGCGCGGGGCCGATCTCGGAGATTAAGCCGTACTATGACTTCAGCCAGGTTACGAAAGAGGTCGACGGCTGGAACGACAATGTGACCCACGACATCGGCTTCCTCACGTCAGCAGGACCGCTGTTCATCTACACGGACTTGAATATCAGCAAGGGCCATCCATTCAACCAGCCGTTTGATACCACCTTCCCCCAGCTCTTCACGGAGCAGAATGACAACGAGTGGCGGACGGCCTTTAACATAAATATTGGCCTCTACTTCTAGGAAGGCTGTTGACTGGACGTTTTGGTCGGTCCGAGACGGCATGGGGACGCAGGCGGCGCCGGAGGCCTCCGGGTCGGCCTGCGTCCCTTTTGTATTGGGGGAACGCACTTCGGAGCAGGGATGGCTGGACGGTGGGCACCCTCGTGCTTACCTTCGGAATACCTCCGGGGATGGCCGGAGCCCTCCATCGATTCTTTTTCACAGTCTGCGCACCGACCGCATGGCCCTCCGACTGGTCGACATCTACCATCCCGATACGGACGACGCCCTGGAGGTGCCCGACGACACGTACGACGTGCTCGGCCACTGGACGTACGCGATCGACGAGGAGCAGCGCGTGGACCGAGTGCTTCTGGGGGTCGAAGAGACAGAGTCTTTCCTCGACTGGGTCGATGAGACGGTGGCGACGGAGTACCGGGTCGTGCTGCAGTCCGTGGAGGCCACCCTGCCGCAGCCCGAGGTGGAGGACGACGACGAAGAGGAGGCGACGGAGGAGCAGAAGGATGTGTCCGTGGGGCGGGTCGGGCGGGCCGAGTTGTACGAGTACGCCCGCGGCGCCACCGACGTGTCGAGCTACTATTATGCCCTTACGGCCCTGTCCGTCGTCGTGGCGTCCGGAGGCATGCTGCGGGACCAGACCGCCGTGGTCATCGGGGCCATGGTGATTGCACCCCTCATTGGTCCCAACCTCGCGCTCGCGCTGGGCACCACCCTTGGCGACCTGGACCTGCTGGGCCGGGCCGTCTGGGCCAACCTGACGGGCGTGGGCCTGGCCCTGGCCGGCGCCCTCGGCCTCGGCGCCCTCGTCATGGTCGATCCGGCGACGGGCGAGCTGGCCGCCCGCACCGTCATCGGTCCCATCGACATTGCACTGGCCGGGGCGGCGGGGGCCGCGGGCGCGCTTGCCGTCACGCGTGGGGGAGCCACGGGCCTGGTCGGGGTGATGGTGGCCGTGGCTCTGCTGCCCCCGCTCGTCGCAACGGGCCTCCTGTTCGGGGCCGGGTATCCGCAGTCCGCCGTCCAGGCAGGGCTCCTCACCGTGACCAATGTCGTGTCCCTCAACCTAGCCGCCGTGTGCACGTTTCTCGCGCTCGGCGTGCGGCCCCGCGACTGGCGCGACGTGGAAAAGGCCCGCACCTCTACCTACATCGCCCTCGCGCTCTGGGGCGGCGCCCTGCTTCTCCTCGCCGTCGTCCTGTGGCTATTTGGCTGAGCGACGGCCCGCGCGTCCCGTCCGTTCTGCTAGGGCGCTTCGGCCACGCTCGGCGACTCGGAAGAGGTCGGCGCACGGCCGTCGGTCGAGGCGTCATCCGTCGCCTGCAGAGATGGCTCGGGGAGGCCCCAGTACACAAGGCCCGCCATGGCAATCATCGCGAGGGCCCCGCCCGCGGCGTTGCTGAGGTAGCCGTACGCCCCGTACGTGGCGCTGGCCGCAAAGCTGCCAATGCCGAACCCGGCCTGCCCGACGCTCGCGGCGAGGCCCATGAGCAGGCCCCGCTGCCGATCCGGCACGAGGGCCGTAATCAGCGACTGCAAGGGGCTGACCCGAATCCCGATCAGGGCCATGGCGAGGAAAAACAGCACCGCCGCAATCATGAAGCCCGTGATGTAGAGCGGCGCCACGGCCATAAGGAGACCGAGGGCCAGCGACGCCCACACCACGATCGGCTTTCGGCCGATCTCGTCGGACACCCGCCCCCCGAGCGGCGAGGCGAGGATGTTGGCCGTGCCCCCGATGGCGAAGAGCAGGGCAATCTCGTAGCTTGACACTCCCACCGCCGATTCGAGCCAGCTGGGGAGGAACGACGTGAAGAGGCCGAAGCCAGCAAACATGAGGAAATAGGAGGCGACGGCGTTCACGGCGTCGGTGCCCCGAAGGACCGTTTGGTATTTCTCCACGAGTCGGGACGGCGTGAGGCGTTTCTCGTCGAGGTCGGCGTCCGGCTGCGGAACGTACCGCCAGATGAGGACGGCCGACAAGGCCATGGGGATGGCAAACATAAGGAAGGGCCACCGATAGCCGAAGCCGGTCGCCAGCACCTTGCCGATGGGGATGCCCGCCACCTGGCCGAAGGCGGTGCCGCTCATCACCCAGCCGTTGGCCCAGCCGTGCTGCTCATAGGGAAAATAGTCGCCCACGTAGGCCACCGACCCGCTCGTGAGCATGCCGCCCCCCACCCCCGCGAGCAGACGCATCGAGAAGAGCAGCACGTAGTTTGCCGCTACGGTGTGGAGCGCGAGCGTGACGGCCATGAGTGTGGTGCCGTACAGCAGAATGAGGCGCCGCCCAATGCGGTCGGAGGCCGGGCCCGTGACGAGGGCCGAGGCCCCCAGCGACAGGGCGTAGGCTGTCAGCAGCATGCCCTGCCAGAACGAATTGACCCCGAGGGTCGCCGCAATCTCCGGCAGAATCGGGACCATGATGATCAGCTGGCTGCTGGCCGAAAACATCATCAGCCAGAGCGCGAAGAGGATCAGGTATGGATTTGAAGTTTTCGAATCGGCCACAGACGGAAGGGAGTGGGCAAAGCGAAGTCGGTTGGAGGCGGAACGGGAGATATTCTAAATCAACAAGGTGTGGAGGGCGATGCCTCTATGCAGGACTCACGGCCAAATATCCGGCAAAATCCAGGCGGATTGGGCCTCAATAGCGGGACGGACGGTCGCAGGCGAGAAAAATGCAAACATAAGAACAAGGAGCCGTGAGGGCATAGCAAAATCGGTCGGGATAATACAAGGGTAATCTGGGCATAATGGCAACGTTACACGCGCCCCTTATCGTTTGGGACGACGGTGCGAGCGGGATTCAGCAGTTGTAGGCCGTCGCAGAGTCAACGACTTCCCGAACGAAATGCATTTTCCCAAATGAACGTCGTCCGGATGCGCGGAGCGTGGAGTCTCGTTTTCGTCCTGGTTCTCAGTAGCATCGGCTGCCTGGGCGCGAGCGCGCAGGACGAAGCCGATCCGGAGGTAGAACTCGCGGGTGCCATCACGGGGACGGTGGTCGAGGCTGGGACGGGCGATCCTCTGCCGGGGGCCAACGTGAGGATCAAGGGCACCTCCACCGGCACCACCACCGACCTGAAGGGCCGCTATCGCCTTGATGGGTTGGACCCGGGGACGTACGGTGTCGTGTATTCGTTCGTCGGCTTTCAGCAGAAGACGGTCACCGGGGTGGAGGTGGAGGCCGGAAAACCGACTGCGATCGAGGTAACACTGGCCGAGGAGACCGCCCAGCTCGACGAGGTCGTCATCTCGGCGCAGGCGGCTCGCGACACGGAGGCGGGGCTCCTGAAGGATCGTGCCGAGGCCGCCGCCGTGAGCGACGCGGTCAGCGCGGAGACGATGAGTTTGTCGGGGGCAGGAACGGCGGCCGCAGCCATGGAGAAGGTCACCGGCGCCTCCGTAATCGAGGGGAAGTACGTGAACGTACGAGGACTCGGCGGGCGATACGCGAGCACACAGCTAAATGGGGTCGACTTGCCCAGTTCGGATCCCGGGTCGAACTCGGTTCAGTTTGATCTCTTTCCCACGGACCTGCTCGACAACATTAGAACGCTCAAGACCTTCACGCCGGATCGTCCGGGTGACTTCGGGGGAGGGTTGGTCGACATTACGACGAAGAGCTTCCCGGAGCAGTTCACCTTTTCCATTTCGTCGTCGATGACGCATAACACCCAGGTGCAGGGAAACGGCCAGTTTCTCACGCATCCGGGTGGCTCCTTCGATTGGCTTGGGTTTGACGATGGGACACGCGCGGCGCCCTCGATCCTCGCACAGACGTCCGCGGAGAACATCCCGGACCGCCCAATTTTTGCCGAGGATCCGGAGCGCTACAGTCGGCTGTCCAAATCGCTGAGCGGCCCGATGGGGCCGAGGGCGGGAACGGCGCCGATGAATCAGAGCTACTCCGTTTCATTGGGCAACCAGAGCGACGTGTTTGGGCGCCCCCTGGGCTACGTTTTCAGCCTTTCGTACGACCGGGAGGCGTCCTTCTACGAGGACGGAGAGACGGGGCGATACCAACTGGGAGGCAATGCTGACGAGCTTTCGGAACTGATCTTCCTTACGGATCAGAAGGCAACGGAAGAGGCGTCGATCGGAGGGATCGCAAATCTGACGTACAGGCTGTCCGAAAACCACGAGGTGGGGCTCAACTCGCTCTACACCCACGTCGGCCAGTCGACCACGCGGTTTCAGGAGGGGCGATGGACGGCAGAGGCGGGTCCGGACGACGTTCTGACCAACCGGACCCTTCTGTTTAAGGAACGGGACGTGCGCTCCATCCAGCTCCGCGGAGAAAACTACCTCGAAGAGCTGGGACGCACGAGAATCACGTGGAATGGGGCGTTCTCGAAAACGACGCAGGAGGAGCCCGACCGCCGGTTTTTTGCGTCCATTGCCCGCGTCCAGGCGTCGGGAGACACGCTGTACAGCGCGTTCGATCAGGGACTGCGCCCTCCTTCTCGCATCTTCCGGGATCTCGCGGAAGAGAAGTATTCGGGAACCGTCGACGTTCAAATCCCCCTTTCTCTTTTCGATCGAAAAGGACACCTAAAATTCGGCGGCAGCTACGGGGCGACTGCGCGGAATTTTTCCGAGCGGCAGTTCTCGTTCAATAGCCCCGATCCGGCGTCGGGGATCGCGTTTGATGGCAACGCCTCGGCGTATTTCCGCGAAGAGAATCGGGGAGTGGTTGGACAGGACGAAACCGGGAATCCCGTCTTTGGGCTCACGATCGACGATCAGACCTCTGCATTTAACAGCTACGACGGGGAGCGGGCGGTTGGGGCAGGGTACGCCATGGCCGAGGTGCCGCTTTGGGATCGCCTCAAAGTAATTGGGGGGGTTCGGCTTGAATCCACCGATCTTTCCGTGCAGGCGACTCCCGACAGTTCGGGACAGATCGACGAGACCGACCTGTTGCCGTCCCTCAATATCGTCTACGAGCTTCGTGACGATATGAATTTGCGGCTCGCCGGCACACGGACCCTCGCGCGCCCGACGTTTCGGGAAGTCGCGCCGTATCCCGGATTCGATTTCATTCAAGGTGAGGTGATTATTGGCAATCCGAGCCTCACCCGCACGCTAATCACGAACGTCGATCTTCGGTGGGAATGGTTCACGGGGCCCGGCGAGATTCTCGCCGCGCTGGCCGACAT
>PXTN01000107.1 GCA_003022565.1 Bacteroidetes bacterium QS_3_64_15
TGAAGAGCTCGAAGAGAAAGACGAGGGAGGGGGCACCGATGACCCCTGGTTCGTGATCCTCTTCAACGATGAGGTGCACACCTTCGAGGAGGTCATCGGACAACTGGTCAAAGCCACGGGCTGCAGCCGCGGCGAAGCCGAGGACATGGCCTGGACCGTGCACAACGAAGGCAAGGCCACCGTCTACGAAGGCACCTTCGAGGAGTGCTTCGAGGTGCAGAGTGTGCTCAAAGAGATTCAACTCGTCACGGAAATTCAGGGGTAGCGGAGGGGCGATCTTTCTGGTGGTTCTCGGATTCCTGTTCGGAATCCGCCGCGTTCGGGGCGAAACTGGAGACCGAGTCGCGCCCTGCGGGCGACACGGCCCGCGCCTCCTTGTTCGTAGAGAACAAGTGGTCTGGAGCTGCGTAAGAGACCGATGTCATCATAGAATCCGGATCCTTTTCCCTTCGGGGAGAGGGAGTCGGAGGAACGCTGAAAGTGAATATTAAGAAGATCCAAACCGAGTTATGGAGACAGGAACCGTCAAGTGGTTTAGTCCGGCCGAAGGATATGGATTCGTTGAGCCCGACAATGGAGAGGACGACGTCTTTCTCCATCACAGTGAGGTGCCCGACGAAGACCTGGAAGAAGGTGATCGGCTCGAGTTCGAAGTCGAGGAGACCGAGAAGGGACTAAACGCCACCAACATTCAGCCCATTACCGGACAACCGGAGTGGTAAGCTCCATTTGGTCCAACGAATGCCCCTGGGCAGAAATGTTCAGGGGCTTTTTCTTTTGCTAGGGGCTGCACAGAGAAATGTCCGTGTCGGAGCCATTTTGAGTGTCTATCGTCGATCATGGGGCACGGACACACCCGCCGCCTTGTGCACTCTGCTCTCCAGTGGGACGTCCCACGCGCTTCCAACTGTTGATCTGGTTCTTGGCCCCCCCTGCTCGTACGTGTCGCCAGCGTGCACTCCTATCTCGCAGCGGCAAAAATCCAGACGCCACGGGAGGGGGGCGGCTTCGGCACATTCTCGACGGTGGACGAGCGGCAGGCGCGGTTCGTGCGCTACGTCCTCATCACCCTGGAAGACAAGGCGCGAGTCCGCCCGCCCGAGCACCTCCACACCTGTTCGTCAGCCGTCCGTGCGGGCTGGAGATGAACAGGCGGACCGCCTGCAACACGGGTGGTCAACGAGCACTCTCGTTGGAAGCGGGCTGTCATCAGGCTCCTCCGGACGCGTCTTTCCGGGTTAGGCGTCGGAGGATCAAACCTCCGTTTCTCAAAAGGGAGGAGGCTACCATCGTTGGAATCGTGGGCCTGTCAGGAACGGGGCGGGTCCGTCCGTTGGGCCTTTGACCACGCCTTCCGAAACTGCCGGCTAAGGACGTCAAAGTTGCGCCCGATCGACGCCGCGAGGGCGGCCTCTAGGTCGTGAACGTGACGCGTGTGGACGGGTGGAGTTGAATGCCGAGTGTCCGTGTCCTGCTGCGGTCGAAATGAAAAAGTCCACTGCATAGTGATCGCTGAGGAAGATCATTCTGGTATCTAATGTGTCCGATCGCACAAAAAAGTATCCGATACCGTGAAAAATGTTTCCCGAACTCTTTGAAAATGTCCAGCGTCAAATGGAAAGTGCATTCGAAACACGAAAAGGCCAATTGGATACGGATTAGCGATATTGAATTTAGAATCGCTCAACCGGCATACGCCATTGCCATGACGATCAAGGAGCTGCAGACCCTTAAGCCGTACGTAAAGATCTCGGCCTTGGCCGACGAAATCGACGGCATCAACAAGCATACCCTTCTGTCGAAGGTGCGGCGGGGCACCGAGCTCACGATCGTAGAGAGCGACAAGCTGGAAGAGAAGCTGGACAAGGTAATGACACAAGCCGGGTTCACCCTGCGCCGCCGGTGAGAGCTCCCTCTTCCGCTGGCAGGAGACGCAGGATTACCGAAGGGTGTCCTCCAGGGCTGTCGCCGCATCGGTGTCGGCGTCGCGGTACTTCACGACGATGGGGGCCGAGAGCGAGAGGCCGTGCTTCTGGCCGAACTCGGAGTCGACCGATCGAGAGCCGGGCACCACCACCGCCCCTGCGGGCACTTCGAGCGGTCCGTCCGAGGCCGCGTGGACGGTCTCCTCCGCGAGGTCGTACAGCTGGGTTGATGCAGTGAGCGTCACGCCCGCCGCCAGCACCGCCCCCTCCCGCACGATGCAGCCCTCGTAGAGGCCCGCGTTCCCCCCCACGAACACGTCGTCCTCCACGATCACCGGGGCGGCGTGGACCGGCTCCAGCACGCCCCCGACCTGGGCCGATGCGGACAGGTGCACGCGCTTTCCGATCTGCGCGCAGCTCCCCACCAGCGCGTGCGAGTCGATCATCGTCTCCTCATTGACGTACGCCCCCACGTTTACGTACATGGGCGGCATGCACACCACGCCCGGCGCCACGTACGAGCCGGTGCGGATGGACGACCCGCCCGGCACGAGCCGCACGTCGTCGGCCTTCCGGAGCGGCTTGACGGGAAACGTGTTCTTGTCATAGAACGGAAAGCGCTCGCTGGAATAGTCAACGGTGCGTCCAATTTGAAAGCCGAGCAGGATGCCCTCTTTGACCCATTCGTTGGTCTCCCAAGTGCCGTCGTCGCTGGGCTCGGCGGCGCGGACGTCCCCGGCGTTAAGGGCCCGAACGAGATCGGCCACGGCATCTCCGGCCGCGCCGCGGTTGACCCCCCCTGGCTCGTCGGTCTGGGCGACAAATGATTCAATGCGTTCTTGCAAGTCGGTCATGCAGGAGAAGGAGTGTGGAGTGGAGAAGAGGGACATGGACATCGTCGTGCGCATCCGACATGAAGCTCCGAAGCAACGGACACATTGTAAACCCGGGCTCCGTAGCATTTCTTGTGTAAATTGCTTCTCAGCTTCGGGAGTGGAAAAGGAGCTGCTGATCGCTACTGGATTGTCAAGTCTCATTCTTCAGGTCTGACGCGATCTCAAAATTCCAGGCAGGTCGCTCCGAGCGAAGTCGAGGAGCCTCCATGGGCTCCGACAGCCTGCTTCAGGGAGATTTCTCGACTACGCTCGAAATGACGAGCCGTGATTTTTGGAATTTTGAGATCGCGCATTCAACCCGTAGAATGACGATTGACGCTGTACTACGTCCCGCGACTTAATGGACCCTCTCATGAACCGATCGCTCCTCTTCGCCGCGCTGCTTCTCTGTGCCAGCCTCACCTCGTGCCAGTGTGCCGATCCGCCCGACGTGGGGCCGGTGGAAGACGAGGAGAGCAGCGCCCAGGTTCTGCAAGTGGCCCCTGAGACTCCCCCCGTCGCGTAGCGAGCTCGGCCCCGAACTTCTCGGGTGCACATGTCATACACATGTACTCCGGTCCTGTCCTGGTTTCCTGTTTCTGTCATGCCGATTCCGGACGAAAAGGTTGAGGAGGTGCGCACCGCGGCCGACCTCGTGGAGGTGGCGGAGGACTACGTGCAGCTGAAGCAGAGCGGCTCGCGGTACATGGGGCTGTGCCCCTTCCACAACGAGGACACGCCCTCCTTCAGTGTCGATCCGGATCAGAACCTGTATTACTGCTTCGGCTGCCAGAAGGGGGGCGATGTGTTTAAATTCGTCCAGGAAATTGAGGGCGTCGGCTTTCTGGAGGGCGTGCGCATTCTGGCCGAGCGGTACGGGATTCCGCTTCCCGAGGAGGAAGCCGACCCGGAGGCGGCCAATGAACGGGAATCGATTCTGCACGCCCTTCGCTTCGCCGCGCGCTTTTTCTACCGTCGACTCACCCAGTCGGATCGGGGGCGCCCTGCCCTCGACTATCTCCGCGAGCGGGGCTTTTCGCCGACGACGATCAAGCAATTTGGGCTCGGCTTTGCCCCCAACGAGTGGGACGCCCTCTTAACGGCCGCGGAGGAGGAGCAGATCGATCCGGAGACGCTCGAAAAGGCGGGGCTCGTCATCGAGCGCGACGACGGGAGCGGGTACTACGACCGGTATCGAGGCCGCATCGTCTTTCCCATCTTCTCCCACATCGGCAAGGTGCTGGCGTTCGCCGGACGCATTTTGGATCCGGACGACGAGCGTGACCAGCCCAAGTACATCAACTCGCCGGAGACAGAGGTCTATCGCAAGAAAGAGGTTCTTTACGGCTTGCACCAGGCCAAGCGATCCATCCGGCAGACGGACGAGGTGCTGCTCGTCGAGGGCTATACGGACGTGATCAGCCTTTCGCAGGCGGGCGTGGAGAACGTGGTGGCGTCCAGTGGAACGGCCCTCACGGAGCAGCAGGTGGGCGTGCTGAACCGGTATGCCACCCGGGCGGTGTTGCTCTACGACGCCGACGAGGCCGGAGAGCGGGCTACGATGCGGGGGCTGGAACGCGTGCTCGCAGAGGGGATGGGTGCGTACGCCGTGGAGCTGCCGGCGGGAAGCGACCCGGACGACTACGTTCAGGAGCACGGCGGCGGGGCCTTCGCGGAATGCGTCGCGGAGCACCGTCAGGACCTCCCGTCGTTTGCCTATCAGCGGGCCCGTCGCAACGGAGAGCTGGAGACGCCCGAAGACCGCGTCGAGGTGCAGCGCGCGATTATCGACTCGATGGCCCGCATCCCCGATCCCAACCTGCGCCGCGAGTACGTGGCCCGCACGAGCGAGGTCACGGGCGTTCCGGACTCCGATCTCTTCCGCATGCTGGAGGAGGCGCGCGAGCAGATCGAGCGTCGGGCCCAGAATCGTCGGGAGCGGGAGCAGCGCAGGCAGGCTCAGGGGAAGCCTGCGGAGGCCTCAGCCACGGAGGCGCCGACGTCCTCCGGGCGCGGCGGTCCGCAAACCTCCGCTCCGAAATCGGAAGCCCCGGATCCGTCCTCCACACCGTCCGCCGAGCCGCTCCCGGAGGAACGGGTGCTCCTCCGCCTCATGCTGGAGAACGGGAGTCGCATGGTCGGCTTCGTGCTCGGCCACATGGCGCTGGACGAGTTTACGGAAGGCCCGCCCCGCGCCCTCGCCCGGACCCTTGCGGAGATGTACGACGACGGGGCCGTGGAGCCGAAGAGGATTCTCAACGGGGAGTGCGGAGAGTCGCTTCAGCAACTCGGCGCGTCCGTCATGATGAACGAGCACGAGGCGTCGGCACACTGGGCCGAGAAGGAGGACATCTCGGTGCCGCACCTGAACGATCGCCCCTACGAGGCGGCCGAGAGCGCCATGAAGTTTTTGAAGCTCGACCGAGTGAAGGAGGCCATCGAGGCCGTGCGGGAGCGGATGTATCAGGCCACGCAACAGGGCGGCGACGATCGGGTGCAGCGCCTTCAGCAGAGGGTGATGTCGCTGCAGGAGCTCCAAAAGAGCGTCAAGCAGGGAAATTTCCTTGACGAGTAGCACCGTTCTCCCACCGTCGTGTCGTGACGGCAACCATCTGTTCGACCTCCATCGAGGGGAACATCACTCCCTGACGATGTGCACGTTGAACGTTGGGTCGCATGTCAATGCTGTGAGTTGACCGAGGAAGCGCTGCCTTGATGTGCGACGACCCCAGACCGCGGACGGCTGACCGCTGATGAGCACCGAGAAACGGCGGTCCGCGGTCCGCCGTCGGCCGTCTTTCCCGAGGGGGCGCAGTCCTGGGATTCCAACTCACAGACTTGAAATGCTACCTAAACGTTCACCGTTGAACGGTGGAGGGGAGAGTGTCGGGGATCGGCGTCTGCGTGGGGAGGGAATCGGGCGGCTGCCCCTCGATCTTCAGCTGGTCCGTGGCGCGGCGGGTCGCCTCGGCCAGTTCCTCCCACGGATTCGACATCCAGAGGCGCCGGTGGGTGCTGATGATTTTGAGCTGTCGGCGGCGGTAGCGGGTCGGCCGTTGCTCGGCCAACGACTCGAAGCGGTCGTGGAGCTGGAGGAGGCGATCCCGGTTCTCCTCTGTAAACCCGAAGTGCTCGATGTCGTTGACGAGCGCCTCGTATTGTCGGTCCCAGCGCGTGCGCTGGCTGGGTGCCGGGCCGGCGTACGTGGAGGCGTCGAACCGAAACGTCGCCGTAGAGTCGATGGCGTTGACCCCGGCGGCCCGCAGGGTGGCCGGGGCGCCCAGCGGAAGGAAAAAGCGCACGGCCTTGCCGTCGACCGCGGAGACGAGACGCACGTTCCCGCCGTCCGGAACGGCTCCGTCGGGGGACGACGGGAGATCGATGTGCGGGTTGAGGGCTCGGAATCGTTCGTACATGGCGCCGGCGTCGCCCTGTGGTCCCCAGTCGAACGATTGGCGCACGGAGTCAAGGGGGGTAAGAAGCTCCCGGAGGGTAGCGGTGGCGCCGGGCTTCAGCTGCAGACGGGCCGCCTGGAGGGAGGAGGACGAGTCAATGGACTGGCCCTCCCGGGCGACGAGGGAACCGTAGGCGGCGGGGACGTATCCACGGGAGTGTCCGCCAAATGACGAGTTTTCGCTGACGGCGTCGAAGCCCTCCGTGACGGCCCAGGCGTAGGCATCGGCCACGGTCGAGGAGTAGGTGAGCGGGACTGAGGATTCGTAGTACCGGCGGTACAGCTTGAAGATGTTGCCGGGTCCGGTATGGTAGGCCGAGAGTCCCGGAATTTCGTGGCCCACGGCATTCACATAGCCGCGCAGCAGCACAAAGGCGGGCTCTAACACGAGAAGAGGATGGTGCTCCTCGCGCACGCGCACCTGCGAGCCGTCCGCTGCGGGAAGCGTATACTCGTTCACCCCACTCCGACGCATGATCCAGGGCAGCATCTGATACCGGCTCCGCGCCCCAGCTGACGACACGAGATGGTCCTGGTTAAACGTCTCGACGGTGCCGATCTCGGTGGCGAGCAGGCTCAGCCCGAGGGACTCAGCGAGCCGGCGTTCGTACGCCTGGTAGGGCCGTCCCCGCTCGTGGGCCTCCTTCACCTGATTGGACCGCCCCCACCGCACGATGATGTCGTCGAGAGGCACGCCTCGTTGCTCGTATTTGTCCACGAGCCGCTCCATGGCCTCGTAGCGATGCTCATCCACGGTTCTCCAGTCCAAATTCTTTCCGTTTCGGTGCGCCGTGCGGAGCTCTGCCAGCTCAAAGACTTCCAGCACCTCGTTCGACCGGCGGTCGATAACCCGGATCGTAAAGTTGTCGTCCTCCGTCTGTCGGAGTACGTATTGATCGAGCAGGTCGTGGAATTTGCGGAGGACCGAGGGCGTGGGGACCGCCGAGGCTGGAGCAGAGGGGGAAAAGTACGGGGCCAGCTTCGTCGAGGGGTGGGCGGACAGATCTTCAGGCGCTGGGGCCGAGCTCGCGTCAGAGGGGGGCTCCTCCGACGTCGAGGACGAGGCAACGTCGAAGAGCGGAACTACGGGAAGGGTCTGGGACTGGCCCGTGTAGAGTTGAACGCTCACAGTCAGAAGCAGCAGCGTCAGGGCGCTTAGCACGACGGCCGAAAGGCGCCGAGTCAGCTGCCGGGCCGCTGGCCGACTGGAGTCGTAGGACTCGGAGAGAAAGTCGGGGAGACCGGGAAAGCGCATAGCGCGGGACCGAACAGGTCGGTGGACAAGCGAGACTGCACGTCAGTTGGAGACCGGCGTGGGCGCTGCCTGCTCAATCAGTGCGCGGAAGAGCGGCTGCGTTGCGGCCCCCATGCGTTCGGGATGGAACTGAACCCCGATGAGGCGCCCGTTCTCGTGCTCGATGGCCTCGATCACGCCGTCCGGCGCCGTGGCCGCCACCGAAAACCCGTCGCCCGGGCTCGCCACGGCCTGGAGGTGGCGCGTGTTTACGGTCAGGGTGTCTGCATCGAGCCAGCGGCGGAGAGAGGATCCCTCGGCAAGCGTCACGGGATGGGTGGTGCCGCCTCGTTTCTGGCTGTGGGTCCGAGCGCCGTCGTGTTCGGCCTCCACGTCGCCATAGATGGTGCCGCCTGCGAGGGCGTTGAGCCGCTGCATACCGTAGCAGATGCCGAGGATGGGGCGACCGGTGCGCCAGCACGCCTCCATCCATCGTTGGTCCGAGTCCGCGCGCAGGCCGTCGAGCGCCCCCAGATCGTCGGGCACTGGGCCGGTGAGGCCCTCCGTCACGGCGGGGCCGCCGGGGACCACGAGGCCGTCGATCTGATCGAGCACCGCCTCCACGGTGGTCTCCGAATTGGTCGTCGGCAGAAGCACCGGCACTCCCCCGGCTTCTTCGATCGCCGTCACGTAGCGGCGATCGAGGCGTTGCTCACCGTCCTCGAACGAAGTGGTAATGCCGATGAACGCGGGCATGGAAGCGGGGGCGATCATGTGGGGCGGGCAAGAGCGAGCGGCGTTGCCGTTGGTTCCAGTGTCAACCGTCCCGATTCGGCTCGAACGACGGTGCCTACACCCAGACGTCCTGAAGCTTGATAGGCGCGGGGTTTGACGTGGCGGTCAGGTCGAGCACGAACGTCAGGGTGTCCCGAGAGCGGACAACGGTCGTGGCGTGCGAGGCCAGGGTGCCCTGATCGAGGCGATCGTGGAGGGCGCTTTTGATGGTGCGGGGCTGTCCGGCCCGGGTCGTTGAGGAACCATGGATGACCTTCAGCCGGTTGCGGCCGCGGTCCTCGGCGAGCCGGAGCGTGCTGTAGGTCAGATCGACCGCCTCGTCGACCGACAGGCCGTGTAGGTCGAGCGTAACTTTGCTGCCATCGTCATCAAGTTGAGGAGTCGCCATGGGCTCGGGAGCGTGCCCTGAAGAGAAGCCTGTCAGGTAGTCGTGTACGGGACACAGGGGGGAGGGATTCAAGAAGCGAGGTGTGGAGGGGGGATGTGTGGAGGGAGAACGTTGAAGCCGCAGTAGCGTCCCGTGAGAAATCCGGGTTGGAATCGAGTGCTGGACGCGGAGGATCTGGGGCACGACCTCGATGGACAGAGGAAGGTTTCCCGGCGTCTGGCCGTTTACCTCTACCCAGAGAGCGGCGGCCGTCCAGCGCCCTGAGAGCGACGGCGCGCGCACGGCGATGCGTCCCTACGCCGACCGCGTGCGCCGGTCGTAGACCACGTAGGCCACGAAGATTGCCACGCTCGCTACCGAGATCCAGATGAGACCTGTCTTCAGACGGTTGATGTCCACGCCCAGCCATGCGATCAGCACCGTAAGCGGAAGCGTGCCGGCGGCGGTGGCGGCGATGAACAGGAGAAATTTCATCCGCCCCAGGCCGGCGACGATGCTCACCGCATCGGTGGAGAGCACCGGCGAGATGCGCGCGGCGATGACGGCCCACACCCCGTAGTGGTCGAGGACCGCCTCCATCTTTTGCTCCGTCTCCGGGCCGATCAGGCGGTCGACAGACGCGACCCCGACGGAGCGCCCAATGCTGTAGCCGAGGCTCGCGGCCAAGAGAAGTCCGCCCCACGTCAGCAGCCCTCCGATCCAGGGGCCGAAGGCGACCACCGCGACAACCATCATGGCGACGGAGGGGAGGAAGGCAAGAATGGTCTGCAACAGCATCAATCCAAGAACGACGACAAACGACCAGACCCCGAACTGGTCGATCCACGCTTCGATCCGTTCCTGTTGCCCACTGGAGAGGACCCGGTGCGCCTCGTCGACAAAGCCGTGAAAGGCGGGCCACACAACGTAGGCCCCGACGACGAGGGCAACCACCGCCATCGGGACGAGCCATACCCACGTGCTCTGCTTCGGCCCCCCCTTCCGCTGCCGGTCAGCATGCTCCGTGCCCATGACACTGGCATTTTCCCGTACCGACGGGCAGTCGCGACGCGGGGGAATCGGGGCTCCTATGTGCCGGATTCCGGAATGAAGACCGGATTCGAGGCGAGCGCCCGGACGCGCTCGTTGAACCGCGGCACGTCGGTGTTCAGGATCGTGTGGAGGCGCTCCCGAAGCGGCGCCCATTCCTCCCGGTTCAGAACGTGGAACCGCTCGCGGGCCCCGTCCGTCGGCGACCCGTCTGGACCGGCCACGTAGCCGTAGAGGTAGGCGTACTGGTTGTCGAGCCGCGGCGGAAAGTTGAGCGGGTCCTGATGGCTTTCATTTCTCGTCTGCATTAGCTCCTGCTCGATCGCTGTCAGGTCCGAGGCGATCGAGTCGGCCCGCTCCGTGAGACCCTCGTGTCCAGCCTTTTGGGCGTGCTGGGCCACCGAGGTCACCTGCTCGCGGACGGACCGGATCGTGCGGATCGCGTCGTAGATCGCGTTCGTGGTGTCCCGGATTGCGGTGGCGAGGTCGTGTTGGGCCTGGAGGTCCGCCCGGGTCACGTCCTCGAGGCGCGGGTCCATGCGCACATCGAACGACTGCGTGAGCGTGTCGCCGCCGGCTGTAGCGAGGCGGGCCGTGTAGGAGCCGGGCACCACCTTCGGGCCGCCTGCGTAACCCCACAAAATCGCGTCGTCGACCGTGTTGAGGTCCTCACTCCGGAGCGACCAGTGATATCGATTGTGCCCCGCTTCGGCAGGGAGCACCGGGTCGCCGTTCTCCTCGGCGGCCGACGAGTCGCTCGTAAAGCGGCGCACGACCGATCCCTCCGAATCGAGCACCGAGAGGGTCACGGTCGTATCTGGCGCCTCGGCGAACGTGTAGTCGAGCGTGGCGCCGCCCGGATTGCCGGCCGGCTCGCGGTCCTCGTTGTCGGCATCGCCGCCGCCCGGGCTCACGAGGTACGCCGCCGGGGACGAATACAGATGCATGTTCGCGTCGGCCACCCGGTCGGTAAGCTGGCGGAGGGGGGCGAGGTCGTCCAGAATCCAGAACGAGCGCCCGTGCGTGGCCACCACGAGATCATTGTCCTTCACCTTCAGGTCCGGCACGCGAGTGATCGGAAGGTTCTGCTGCAGCGACTGCCAGTCCTGCCCATCGTTGAACGAGACGTAGAGCCCGAACTCGGTGCCGGCGTAGAGCAAGCCCTCCCGCTCCGGATCCTCGCGGACGACCCACGTTGGGGAGTCCTCCGGAATGCCGCGGGTGCCGTCGGCGATGCGCGTCCACGACTCCCCGAAGTCGGTGGTGCGGAAGACGTAGGGCGTCCAGTCGTCAAGGCGGTAGCGGTGGACAGCGATGTAGGCCGTGCCCGGGTCGTGGGGCGACACCTCGATGCGCTGGACCGTGCCGTACTGCGGCAGGCCGTCGGGCGTAATCTCATTCCAGTTACCGCCCTCGTCCCGAGAGATCCACACGCGTCCATCGTCCGTTCCGGCCCACAGCGTCTCGGCGGAGTGGGGGCTCACCTGCAGCGAGAACACGGTGTTGAAGACCTCGACGCCGGTGTTGTCCTTCGTAATCGGTTCGCCCGCAAAGTCCTGGTGTGCCTCCGTGTCGGTCGTCAGATCGCCCGAGATGCGGGACCACGACATGCCCCGGTTCGTGGAGCGCCAGATGCGGTGCGAGGCGTGGTACACCACGTCCGGATCGTGCGGCGACACCTCAATCGGCGCGTTCCATTGAAACCGCTCGCGGAGCGTCGTCGGCTTCTGCCCCAGCTGCAGCTGCGGGTAGACCATCACGTTGCGCGACTGCTCCGTGCGGCTGTTCCAGCGGGTGAGATGGCCGCCGTAGCAGCCGCTGTAGACGAGCCACGGTCGATCGAAGTGCAGGGCCACCGGGCCGGTCTCGCACCCGCCCACATCCATCCAATTGCGCTTCGGGTGGATCTGGCCTCCGGACCAGGAGGGGAGGCGGATCGTGGAGTTGTCCTGCTGCGGGCCGTAGACGCGGTACGGAAACTCGTCGTCGACGGTCACGCTGTACATCTCGGCCGTCGGCTGGTTGAAGTAGGTGGACCACGTCTCCGCCCCGTCCACCGTCACCTGTGCGCCGCCGTCGTTGCCCAGGACCATCCGCTCCGGGTCCTCCGGATTGATCCAGAGGTCGTGCTCATCCCCGTGCGGCACGTCGTACGAGTCAAACGTCTCGCCCCCGTCGGTCGACTCGTAGAAGCGCGTGTTCAGCGAGTAGACCGTGTTCGGGTCGGTGGGGTGGGCGTAGATGTGGGTATAGTACCAGGCGCGCTGCAGGTGCTTTCGATCGTCGTTGACCTGCGTCCAGGTCTGGCCGTGATCGTCCGAGCGGTAGAGGCCGCCCTCCGGCTCCGGGGCCTCGACGAGCGCCCACACCCGACTCGGCTCCGCCGGCGCGACAGTGACCGACGTTTTGCCGACCACGCCTTGCGGGAGTCCGTTCTTGAGCCGTGTCCAGTTGTCCCCGCCGTCGGTGCTCTTGTAGAGACCGCCTTCCTCGGAGCCGCTAATCATGGTCCAGGGGGTGCGTTGGCCGGGCCACAGCCCGGCGTAGATCTCACGCGGATTGTTCGGATTGAGGGCGAGGTCCACCACGCCGGTCGAGTCGGAGACGTAGAGCACTTTTTCCCAGGTGTCCCCGCCGTCGGTGGTGCGGAAGACGCCGCGCTGCTCGTTGTCGCCGAACGGATGCCCCACCGCTGCCACGTAGGCCACGTCCGGATCCTCGGGGTGCACGGCCACCTTGCCGATGAGGCCCGCGTCCGGCAGCCCCACGAACGACCAGGACTCGCCCCCGTCGGTCGACTTGTAGACGCCGCGGCCCGTCTGGATGTTGCCGCGCATGCAGGCCGACCCGGTGCCCACGTAGAGGACGCTGGGATCGGAGTTGGCCACGTCGATGCCGCCGATGGAGGCCACGTCCAGGTCGCCGTCGGAGACGTTGTGCCAATCCTGCCCGGCGTTGGTGGTCTTCCAGACGCCGCCGCCCGTGGTGCCCATAAAGTAGGTGTCCGGCTTGCCGGCCATGCCGGTGACGGCCGTGGAGCGCCCCCCGCGATAGGGACCGATCATGCGGTACTCCAAAGCGTCGAAGTGGGACGAGTCGTAGACGACGTTCTCCTGGTTCGCGTCGTCGGTCTGGGCCAGCGCTGGGGCTGAACCAGTCCCGAGGACGAACGCGAAAAGCCCAAGGCCCGCAAGAAGGCAGACCACGGTGAAGCGAGGAGAGTACGTCATGGCTGGGTGGGGAGAATATAAGGCAACAGCGAAGAGTGAGAAGGGGTCGTGTCTTCTTCAAGATCCTCTCGGGTCGTTTTCATCGGGGTGCGATGGGAGGCAAAGGTAGGACGGAGACGTTCCTCACGCGGAGTAGGAGTCCACGGGATCAACGACGGCCGCTTGATTGTCGTCTCCAGTGTCGCCGTCTCCACCCTTTCCCTCCCGGTTGGGGTCCAAATAACCCACATCCTGTCATGAAGAGGGGAAGTGAGAGACACAAAGCGAGGAAAAGGCGTGGCGCGTTGGTGGCTGGACGAATAGGTACATTAGGTGTAAGAGCAGAGTCTTTTATTCTCTCCTCGCCGGAACGATTTCCCCTTTTCCTCGCAGCACGGGCGGTGAGGGCAGTTTCCTCACTGGGACGCGCCCTCCGGAAACACACGAGTTGACTGGGGACTGCTCTTCGCAAAAGACACTACACAGACTGTGATGGAGACGCAAGTGATATCCGTTTCGGGCAGACTTCGAACCGTCTACAGAGTACTTGAAATTAGTCGCGGGCATAAATTCACAAAAAGTTTTGCTTTAACTCCAATAAGTAGCGGTTCCGGCCTGCCCGGAAAACTTCACGCCGACGAGCACGGGAATCGAACGAGCGTTTTAACGTACATGCGAAGAGCAACATGTACCAAGGGAAGATGAATCGATGTCCACCGCGGAGTCTCCGTTGGGTCCCTCTCAGGTCGATCGTTCATCGGGAGAATCAGGTAGGTGAGCATGACCAGCCGAGAGGCAAAGGGGCAGACGTGCGACCCGCAGAATCTCGGAATCCGGTACGCACGATAAGCCAGTTTGGCTTTCTCGGACGGAAGCACATCGCGGGGCTCGATCAGATTGTTGACAAGAAAAGCCGTAGTTCTTTCAAAAGGGCTTCCATTATCGCGGTTGCGAAGCGTCTAAAGCAAATTTTTCTCAAAAGCGCTTTTATTATCCCGGTGAAATGAAGATTGTGTGACAAGTAATAGCCCGTTCACTGTCTGGCTTTACATCCTTCGGCTCCGCCATTAGAAATGGGGGTCGTGTCTTTCGCCCCGGTTCCGGGTCCAAATACAGTCCCACCACCAACACGCAATCGTCATGGAACGCAGGTTTGCTACGTATTTGGCTACATTCCTCGTTATCTTGTGCCTGCCCGCCGTATCCTGGGCACAGACGGGAGAGATTAGAGGACAGGTTATCGACTCGAATACTGATGGGCCCCTGCCTGGAGTTAGTGTGGTCATTCAGGATAGGAACGTTGGGGCGGCCACGGATGCCAACGGGGAGTATGTCATTGCGGCGGCTCCGACCGGGGAGTATACCCTACAGGCCAGTTTCGTCGGATACGGGAGTCAGCAGCGGACGGTGCAGGTTGAGGCCGGCGAGGTTGTGACCGTCAACTTTGAGCTGGTTCCGGACAACGTTGGTCTCGAGGAGGTCGTCGTCACTGGGGCCGGGGGACAAGTCGAAAAGGGAAAACTGGGAAACACGATTGGCACGGTTGATGCTTCGGACCTCGAAGATGCCGACATCAACAACGTCTCTGAGCTCTTGCAGGGACGAGAGCCGGGCGTTCAGGGAATTCAGGGAAGCGGCATGACGGGGTCGGGCTCTCAGATTCGCATCCGGGGATCGGCCAGTCTGTCCCAGAGCAATGAGCCGGTCGTTTACGTGGATGGAATCCGGGCCAACAATGGGGGCGGCTTTGGGGGATTCGTCAGTGGTGGAGGCGCAGCTGGTGTCTCTCGTCTTGACGACATAAACCCGAATGCTATTGAGCGTATCGAAATTTTGAAGGGAGCCTCCGCCGCGACATTGTTTGGCTCCGAGGCCTCGAACGGCGTCATTCAGATTTTTACGAAGCGGGGTGATGCGAGTCAGGAGGCAGAATACAACTTTAATGTCGAGCAGTCCTTTATGGACCCGATCACCCGGAGGATTGAAGATCAGTTTGCCTTTGCGAGGACCCAGGAGGGAGCCGATGCACTGGGGCAGTTCTACGACGAAACCCCTCAGCCTTTCGAGTTGCGCAGCCAGTCGGCGATGAAGGACCTGATGGAGACTGGACGCGCCACTGAATTGTCGGGTTCGGTTTCAGGAGGGACGGACTTGATCCGATACTACGCAGCGGGCCGGTTCGTGCAGGAGGATGGAGTTCTGCACGCCCCAGATGGTCTCACCGGAAACTCCAAGGACGAAAATACCATGGGGCAGGGAAACGTGAACGTTGGTATGTTCCCAAGCGAGTCAACGCGGATCCGTGTGACGGCACAGTACATCGACAGGAATTTCTCGACCTACCCGAATGCAAACAACATCTTCGGTACCCTCGCCGCGGCGTCCGGATCGAGGGCGACCCGGCGCACGGAGGAGCTGGAGTACGGGACGCTGTTTGCATCTGTAGAGGAGACCATGCAGCAGGAGTTCAATCAAGAAACCCAGCGCTTCAACGGCAACGTAAACCTGAACTACCGCCCGATCGACCCGCTGGCACTGGACGCGACGTTCGGCGTGGACTTCACGAACTCCTTCAGCGAAGAAATTGTCCCGTTTGGCTGGAATGTGGACAACCAAACCTCCAGCAACACTGAGGGCCTCCGCGCGATTACAAATGATCGCAATGTCGAGTTTACCCTCGACCTGAAGGGCAATCTCGACAATGAGTTCGACGTTGACTACGGGTACGTTCAGAACCTGACGTCAACGCTGACGGTGGGGAGTCAGGGCTTTTTCTCGCGCAACAATCTTACCAGCGTCGAAGGACAGAACTTCCCGGGTCCCGGGTTCAACGTCGTGTCCGCCGCCTCTAACTTCGACAGACAGGAGGCGTTTCAGGAGATTCGCCAGATCGGCGTATTCTTTCAGGAGCAGGTCGGGATAAACGACTACATCTTTGTCACCGCCGGGGCGCGTCTCGACGCGAACAGTGCGTTCGGGGACGACTTCAGCACGATCACGTACCCGAAGATCTCGGGCTCCTTCGTCCTATCCGATGCGGATTTCTGGCCCAGCGGCGGATCCCTCGGGCCGGTGTCGACGCTCCGACTTCGAACCTCGTGGGGCCAGTCGGGATTGCAGCCCGGCGCGTTCGATGCGCTTACGACATTTACGTCCTTTAACTCCCCCGACGGATCGGGAGTCGCCCCGGACAATCTTGGAAATCCGGGTCTTGAGCCCGAAATATCGACCGAGTGGGAGGCTGGTGTAAACCTGGGGTTCTTGGACGATCAATTTACTGTGGATGCCACGTACTGGGATCGGACCGTAAGCGAGGCGCTCGTCTCGCGTCAGTTTCCGCCCACAGGTGGGTTCCTGAGCACCCAGCTCGTGAACGTCGGAGAGATCAAAGGCCGCGGGGTTGAGCTTGGGCTCAACGCGACTGCGATCCAGACCGACGAGATGTTTCTGGAGTTTTTCGGAAACGCCTCGTATCTCTGGGAGCAGGTCAAGGACCTCGGCGGTGCCCCGCCGATCAAGGCCGGAGGGTCGTACCCCCGCGTCCGGAATTTTGTGCTCGAAGGGTTTGCCCCAGGGGCTCACTTTGGCGCGGAACTTGTGAGCACTCCGGACGGCGTGCTCCCCGTGGACCTGAATGGCGATGGCCAGCCGGATTCGAAGGAGGAGCTTAGTCAGATGCTAGACGGTCCGAACCCGGCCCGGACGTCACTGCCTGCGAATGATACTGAGGTCTTGATCAAGGAAGCGGGAGCGGAAGACCTGTCTACAACCCTGAACAACTACAAGGGAAAGCCCTGGCCGAACTGGTCGGGCTCCTTTGGGCTTGACGTCGGCTTCTCCAATTTCACCGTCTCGACCATGTTCGAGTACAAGGCCGGCAACTTCTACGTGAACAATCTGGACGGGGCATTCCGGAGGCAGAACACCGCGATTGGTCGGAATACCGAAAAGGCGGCAAAGATGACGAGGGCGTTCGTCACCGGAGGAGTCGACGAGAACTTCAACCCACAGAACAATGGAGACGTCCGCGTAGATGCCCTTGAGACCTGGCTCACCGAGATGCTGGGTCTGTCTCCCTTCAGTGGACTGAATAACATCGAGAAGGCCGACTTCATTCGGTGGCGCGAGCTGAGTCTCACGTACGAGGTCCCCTCCCAGTTTGCCTCCCGGCTTGGGGCCCAAGACCTCTCGCTCACGGTTTCTGGGCGGAACCTGCGCCTATGGACGCCAACCGGATATTCGGGCGAGGACCCAGAGACCAACGAGCAGGGGCGTGGTACAGGTGCGGGAACGTTCGATGAGAACTTCCGGGCAGGAATTGAGGCCTGGAACGTGCCGCTTCCCCGTCGGCTTTCGTTCAAGCTGAACGCAACGTTCTAGCCATTGGAGCGCCCAGAGGCTCCCCTACTGCGCCACTCACATACACTAAAATAGCCGCCCATGTACAACCGAGTTGCTTCGCTCTCTCTTATTGCCCTTTTGGCTCTGGGGGTCGGGGCCTGTGATTTGCTGAACGTCGAGAACCCCAATACCCTTGAGGAAGAGCAGCTCAGTCAACCGACGGCCGCCGAGCCGATGTTGAACGGACTGCAGGCCAACGTGACGGAGGGAGTGACCTCAATGCTCGCTCCCTACTCCTCGGCCACTGACGAATTGATCTGGGTCGGATCCCGTGGCGCGTGGCTCAATCTAAGTCGCGGATTTGTTGGGACGCCGGATAATGAGTTCACGGATACTCAATTCCTCCAGGTCGCAGAGGCCGAATGGATGGCGAGGAACTTTATCTCGCGCCTGGAAGGCTTCCAGGAGGACGGAACGCTGCCGGATGAGGCGATTCTGGCTGAAGCCTATCTCCACGGGGCCCTCATCAAGACGACGGTCGGCGATATGTTTTCGAACTGGGCGTTTTCGGACCAGCAGGAGGCCGGGGAGCCCATCGGGGAAGGGAACATGACGCAGCTCTACGACCAGGCGCTTGGGTATGTCGACAAGGGCCTTGCCCTCGACGCGGGGTTGGAAACGGAGTTGACGGCCATGAAGGCCCGCATCCTGTTTAGCCGAAGCGTGTGGGACAAGGTTCATCCCGCAGGAGACGTAAATACGAGCGACCCGCTCGTCGCCAACCAGAACGCAGCGGATGTAGCGCGGGCTGCCCTCGACCTGATGGAGGCCGACGACTTTGCCTACGAGCTTCCCGTGAGCTCGGCCGGGGATTTCAGTTCTGACGTCGCGTTCCAGGTGAATCAGCGCGATGAACTGATTCCGGACACGACGGTCTACGTAAACACGGAGACGCAAAACGGGGGCATCGTGGAAGAGGTAACCTTCGAGGACCCGGTCGACAACGTGCCCCATCCTCAACTCGAACGGATCATCAACACGAAATACAGGGGCGATCTCAACGAGTTCATCGATCTCACTGTCGTGTCGGCCCGTGAAATGCACCTCATCATCGCCGAGAATGCTTTGGCCAACGGCGATACTGGACCTGGGTCTACGTTCCGGACACAGATTAATGAACTCCGTGCTCTGAACGGCCTGAGTTCGTACGACGGCCCCGACGAGGAGGGCGTCTCTCGCGTCGATCTCCTCGAGGATTCCCGGCAGGCGAACCTGTACCTGCAGGGGCGTCGACTGGCGGACATGTATCGGTTCGACGAGCCGTCCACCTTCGACCTGCCCCCCGATGCCGACGCGCCGGATCAGGGCTGGCAGCCGTCATCCGACGCAGTTCAGAGCCCGGGGACCTTCTTCCCGCTGCCGAATACGGAAGTCAGGGCAAACCCGAACCTTTGACCTTTGACGTGGGCGGTGGCTCCGTGGCGTACGAGTCCCGCCCATCACGTCGAAAAACTGTGGATCGGCCGGGGCTGGCAGAGCAAACGCACCGTTTGCTCTCTCAGCTCCGATTTTGTTTTTTGTCTCGGCCTCGGCCTCATCCGTTGTCCCTTCAGCTCGGCCTTCATGGCCCATTGCTGGCATGCGAAGCCCAGAGTTCCGACGATTCGGGCCCGACGCGCCGACAAGCCGGGCAACGGCTCTTCCCCACCGAGGGAGACCGGGGGCGTTTTTTTTTGAGGGGGGCGCCCTCACCATTTTGGGGATCCGTAGAACGAACGTCCCCAGCGTTTTTCGCCACGGTACCGAAACGATTTGTCAACCGGTCGGGGCTCGTCCCCTCTAAGAATGGGAACTGCCGATTCGTGGAGCGAACGTCGTCCCTCGGTCCTTCCCCAACCGCTCACCGCGTCTTTCTGGCGAGGGGCCTCAGGGGGCGTCGTCCTCGCGGGCGTGATCGTGTCGGCCCTGGCCGGCGCCTTTTTCCAGTCCGGACTGGGGATCGTTGCGGACGTCGTCCTCGGGGGCCTCGCAGGGGGCGTAGCGGTTGCCGTATTTGCCGTGGGGACGCTTCTGGTCTTACGGCTCGCAAAGGCATTGCCCACCCACTACGTCGCGGCCCTCGGCGGGGCCATCGGCGCCGTTCTTGTGGCCTACAATGTCAATTTCTACGTGCCGGAACAGCTCTTCTACCCCAGCCTCTTTGTCTTCTTATGGGTAGAGGCCCTCCTCGCCGGGACGCTGTGGATCGTCGTTACGGGTGGACTGAAGACCGCGTCGACCGGCGCGAACGTCCTCATCCTCGGGCTTCTGGTCGGGGCGCTGGGGGTCAACGTCGGGGGCCTCTGGTGGCTTGCCAAGGCGGGAACGGTCCCGGATCCCGTTGAGGCCCCCTTGCCGCCCGCGGAGTCCCTGCCCTCATTGGACGCGGCCCATCCGGCCGAAAAAGGCGACCATGGCGTGCAGAAGCTGTTTTACGGAAGCGGGACCGACCTTCAACGGCCGGCGTACGGCGCGGACGTCGATGTGCAAACGGAGCCCGTGGACGGGTCCCGCATCCTGCCTGAATGGGAGGGGTTTACGGCCGACATGCGGGAGTGGTACTGGGGCTTTGGGGTCGAGAGGTGGCCCATCAACGGGCGCGTGTGGATGCCAGACGGAGAGGGGCCGTTCCCCCTCGTGCTCGTCGTGCACGGAAATCATTCGATGGGGCACTATTCCGATCCGGGGTACGCCTACCTGGGAGAGCTCCTGGCAAGTCGGGGATTTATCGCCGTGTCCGTCGATGAGAACTTTCTCAACGGGTCCTGGTCCGGGGATTTTGGCGGCGACGAGATTCCAGCGCGGGCCTGGCTCTTGCTGAAGCACTTGGAGCGCTGGCGGGCCTGGAATCGGACAGAGGGAAATCCCTTCTACCAACGCGTGGACATGGACAACATCGCGCTCGTGGGGCACTCACGAGGTGGAGAGGCCGTTCCCTTGGCCGCACGGTTCAATACGCTTCCGGCGTTTCCCGATGACACGAATGAGGCCTTTGACTTTGGCTTCTCGATCAAGTCCCTCGTCGCGTTTGCCCCGACCGATTACCGGTACGAACGACGTCCGCACCTGAGTGACATCAATTACCTGAGCCTGCAGGGGTCCTACGACATCGACGAGCGCAGCTTCTTTGGCATTCGTCAGTATCAGCGTGTCTCGTTCAGCGAGGGCTACGACGGGTTTAAGGCGGGGCTGTACGTGCACCGTGGGAACCACGGCCAGTTCAACTCGAAGTGGGGATCGACCGACGTTGGGCCGCCCACGAGCTGGCTCCTCAACACCGGACCGCTTATCGAGGGGGACGATCAGCGTCAGGTGGCGAAGGTGTACGTGTCGGCGTTTCTGGAGGCGACCCTGCGGGACCGCGACGAGTACAGGCCGCTCTTTCGCAACCACCACACGGCGGACGACTGGCTGCCGGAGACCACGTTCCTGCACCGATTCAAGAGTCCCGATTTTCGGCCCATCGCTACGTTCGAGGAGGACCTTGACGTTACGACAGCCACGATTGCGGAGAGCCGCGTCGAAGCGCGCCGGTTCACGGAGTGGCAGGAGCGCGATCTGCCGTTCCGGGGCGAGCGGACGCAACAGAACAACGCCGTGGTTCTCGGCTGGGACCCAGCGGAAGCCAAGGAGGAACGTGTCCCCTCAGACTCGGCGGCCCGCTATTCCATCGCTCTTCCCGAGGAGGCCCCGACCGGGAACGGGTCCGAGGCGGCGACGCTCGTGTTTTCTCTGGCTCGCATGGAGAGGGAGAAAAATACAGATGCCGACACCGAAGACACGACTGACCGTGTTGAAGGAGGGTTGGGCATCCACATCCAGCTCGTCGACGGGGAGGGAGCGAGCGTGCGCGTGCCCCTCCATCAATACGGAACCATTCCTTCGGTGCTGCACACCCAGTACCTAAAGCTCCGAAGTCTCTCCGAACGGTATGGAGACACGTGGGAACCGACGCTCCAGACGCACGAAATTCCGCTTTCGGACCTGGCCGCACAGAATCCAGCCTTCAACATTGACGACCTCCAGTCGATTGCCCTCGTCCCGGATCGGCGTCAAGGGGGGCGGATGGCACTGGACGACGTCGGGCTTCGCGTCGCTCAGTGAGCGGGCCCTTCTTCGGTCAACGGGAGGCTCTCTGAGTAGACAGTGAGACATGGGCCCAGACGGGCTCGGCCCAAGGGGTCCTTTGTTGCTGTTCTTCCTTCATAAACCGGCGTCCTCTGCCCTATGAGAGCGTACGACACGAAAGATTCGTCGGTGGTGGTCTCTCTTTTACTCCTCGCGATTCTTGCCTGTCCGTTCGGGGCCGCCATGGCTCAACCCGCGGAGGATGTCGTTCTCACGCAGGGGGCTCGCAGCCCGGCCGTGTCCCCCCAGGGGGAGGTGGCCTTCGTCCTTCTCGGCGACCTCTGGATTCGAGATCTACAGTCGGAAGAGGCCGCCGCGGTGCAGCTCACGTCCGGGGCGGCTTGGGAGCGTGATCCGGCGTGGGATTCGGAGGGGAAGCGGCTCTATTTTTCGTCCAATCGGGCCGGCAACTTCGACCTCTGGCGCGTTGAGCGACAGCCGGACGGCTCCTTCGGGACACCGGATCCTGTTACTGAGACTTCGGATCGGGAAGAGCGGGAACCCACCGTGGCGGCGGACGAGACCCTCGTGTTTCGATCGGGTCGGGGCCGCCATGCGAACCTCTGGGTCCGAGATTCCGACGGGCAGGAGCGCCCGTTGACCGACACGGTCGGGGCTGAACGGGCCCCGTCGCTCTCCCCTGACGGTCGCCACGTGGTCTTTACGGCGGCCCGGGCGGACGGACGGTCCCTCCGAATCGCGTCCATCGATGCGGATCCCCAGGCTTCGGAGGAGCTCCTCAGGGGGCCCTACGAGCATCCAGCCTGGGGGCCGGACGGGACACTCATTGCGTTTGGCGTGCGTGGGGTGCCCGGGGCGGTGGCGGTCACCGACACAGTCGGGAGCTTTCGAAATCAGGTCGCGGCCCACCGAGCCGACGTTGCCTGGATGTCTGAGTCCGATTCACTGATTGGGGCGAAACTCCCCCGTCCCGATCCCCGATACAATGGCGATCCGGATCGGCTCGGGGAGCGGAATGAAGGAGAGATGTTTCCGGAGGCCGGCAGACTGCAGTGGATCGACCTCACCCCTCGATCGGAAGGGCGGAGCACGATTTCCTTTCGAGCGTCCCTCGCCCGACGCACCTACAACCGTCGGGTCTACGACCGGGTGGCCGACCGGATTGAAGGGCTCTATTTCGACGCGACGGTCTCCGCGACGCGCCGGGATCAGTGGAGCCAGGTACGAGAGCGGCACCGATCGGCGGCACTGAGGGCGGAGTCCCGTGCGGATCTTGAGCAGGTCCTGCAGTCGATGCAGCACGACCGCCCCCGCACGCAGGTGCCGGATTCGGGCCGGGCGGCCGTGTCGTCGGCCCACCCTCGGGCCACGGAGGCGGGCCTCGAGATCCTTCGAGAGGGCGGCAACGTCGTGGACGCCGCCGTGGCGGTGTCCTTCGCCGTTGGGGTCGTCGAGCCGGACGCCAGCGGCGTGGGGGGGTACGGACAGATGGTCCTGCGCCTGGAAGACATGGAGGAGCCGACGGCCATCGAGTTTTTGACTCGAGTCCCCCAGGCCGCCTCTCTCGAAAACGGTGCCTTGACCGAGATGGACGGAGCCCTTCCCCAGCACGGGCCTCGGGTCGTCAATGTGCCGGGCACCGTTGCCGGCGTGGAGAAGGCCTGGTCGGAGTACGGTAGTGGAGAGGTGTCCTGGGCCGAGGTTCTAGCCCCCGCGATTAGGCTCGCCGACGATGGATTTGTGCTCGACGAGGTGCTGCCTACCACCCTTCGCCGCCGGGCGGAGGAACTGCGTCGGTATGAGGGGACCCGCGAGCTCTTCTTTAGGGAGGGGCGTTTGCTCCAGGCAGGAGACACTCTTCGCAATCCGGGCTTGGCGTGGACGCTACGGCAAATTGCATCGGGCGGGGCCGAGGCGTTCTACGAGGGAGCCGTCGCGGAACGCATCGTGGAGGACCTTCGCGGCAAAGGCAACGCAATGGTCGAGCAGGACCTGGCCCGGTACTGGGCCGCCGAGCGAGACCCGATGCAGGGCACGTACCGGGACCACACGATCTACGGCAGTGCGCCGGCCACGACGGGGGGAGCCACCCTCGTGAGCAAGCTTCAGCTATTGGATCAGCACGAACAAGGGTCCCCCGGAGGGTACGCGAAGAATTCCGAGCACCTCCACGCAATGATTGAGGCCTGGAAGCTCGCGCCCGAGGCCCGGGGGCGGATTGCAGATCCGGGCCTCTGGCCGGTCCGGCGGACACCGTTTGAGAGCCGCGATACGGCCCGGGCTCGATGGAACTGCTTCGAGCCGAATCGCGCCATCTCAACGGTCGTTGATCTTGAGGAAGCCCCGTCGGCCGATATGCCATCGCCCTGTGCCCCGGGCATTGGGGTCCGCCGGGTTCCGACCACTTCGGGTCCGACCTCCGATCGGATTGGTGGGCAGACGAGGAGAAACGCCGTAAAGGGGAGGAGCACCCCTCGTGCCGACGACGAGGCCGGCGCCACCCCCGCGGCTCCCCACGTGCCACTTCTCGATGGAACCCGCGAGGGAACCGGGACGACTGGATTCGCGGTCGCCGACGCCGAGGGCAATGTGGTGGCCGTCACGCAGACGCTCGGCACGTGGGGCGGAAGCTTCTACGCGACGCCAGGCCTGGGATTCCTCTACAACGACAAGCTTGGATCGTATCGTTCTACTCCGGAGGCATACAACGCCCGTCTTCCTTTTGCTCGGAACGCAACAAGCATTTCACCTACCCTGGTCTTTGAGGGGACCGGGCCGGACCGCAGGCCTCTGCTCGCGACGGGGGCCGGGGGTAATGCCTGGATTACGTCGGCCGTTTACCAGGTTGTCACTGGCGTGATTGATCAAGGCCTGGGTCCCCAGCGGGCCCTGGAACAGCCCCGATTTTTAGTGGGCGAGGTTCCTGGGCCTGACGGACGGGAGCGGGCCCTCGTTCAGTACGAAGAGGCCTTTGCCCCCCACGTGATCGAGACCCTTTCCTCCAAGGGACATCGCTTCCAACCCATCTCCCTGCGGGGGGAGCTCCGCATGGGATTTGGGGCCGCCGTAAAAATTCTTGAGTCGGGGACCGTCGTCGGGGGAGGGGATCCTCGGCGGTCGGGAAGCGGAGGGGCTATTGAGTAGGCATCGGTACTCTCGCGAGGGGCATCATATTCTGACCGGTCGGGACCGACGGGGAGAGTCGTGGAATCAGCTCACGAATGAACTCCCAACCGATTCGGTTGGCAAGATCGGCCTTGCCGTCTCCGGAGCCGATCCCGATTGGGTCTGCGCTCTCGTTGAAGCCTAGGAGCAAAACCGCGGGCTCTACCGCTCGGACGACGGCGGCGAAAACTTCCGAGAAGTCGACACCCCTCACGGGGACAACCACGACCTGTGGGTTGATCTCAAGCATTGTTTTGGAGGGGTTAGTGGCGGAGGGACGAGCTGACGTGGGGAATGGCCTCCTTCTCGAGTCGGGCGTTCAGGGCGGTTAGGTCGTCGAACACCGACTGAAGCCGGACGAACTGGGACTCGGTCTTGGCCTCGAGATCGTCGAAACGCTCGTAGGTCCCCTCCGTCGGACGGGCGTACAGGCTTTTGACGTGGGTGTAGAGGTAGGCCCACTGGTTGTCCAGTTGAGGGGGAAAGTTGATCGGGTCCTGAGGACTCTCGTTTTTCGTCTGGATCAGCGCTTCCTCGATGTCGGTCAGCTCTGCCTGGATCCGGTCGGCCGTCGTTCGAATGGAGTCGACGACCGGCGGAGCCGTGTCGCTCTGCTCGACACGGTCGACCACGTCAGCGAGTTGAGAGCGGATCGATCGGATGGTGCGAATGGTGTCGTGCACCTCCGTGAGACGGTCGCGAACCTGACGTCCGAGGTCAAACTGCGCCTGCAGGTCCGCTGTCGATACGTTGTTCTCCCGTGGATCCTTCTGCACGTCGAAGGTCTCTTCGGCACTCCAGTCGCCCACCGTGAGGCGCACGCGGTATCGTCCCGGCGGGGCAGGAAGCCCTCCCGTATCGCTGAGGGACATGACGGCGTCGTCCACTACGGTTGGGCCTGGGTACTCAAGCCGCCAGACGAACCGGTTCATCCCCGCCTCGACAGGGAGGGACGATTCGTCATTGTCCTCAGCGGTCGGGTCGGCCGAGTAGGTGCGAACGACGTCCCCCTCCGCATCCAGAATGTTGAGGGTTACCTCCTCGGCTGGTTTCTCGTCGAGATAGTAATGCAGGAGCGCTCCGTCTGGGGCAGGCGTTGGGGCCTGTCCGCCCCGGAAGCCGCCATTTTCCATTTGATACGTCGTCCGCGGCGTGAAAAGATGAGCATCGGTCGCCGCGACCTCGTCGGTCAACTGGTGCAGGGGACTCAGGTCATCAAGGATCCAGAAGGAGCGTCCCTGCGTGGCCACCACGAGATCCTTGCGATGCACCTTCAGGTCCGTAATGGGGGTAGTCGGCAGGTTCAACTGGAGCGGTTGCCAGTGGGCTCCGTCGTCGAACGAGACGTACATGCCAAACTCGGTCCCGGCGTAGAGGAGACCGCGGCGATTCGGGTCTTCCCGCACCACGCGCACGAAGTGGTCCGCCGGGATGCCGTTGGCTCCGTTCGTGAGGCGGGTCCACGAACGGCCGTGATCCTCCGTTCGGAAGATGTACGGTGAGAAGTCGTCCTCCCGGTATTTATAGACGGCCACGAAGGCTCGGCCTGCCTCGTGCGGAGAGGATTCAATGACGTTTACCGTTCCGCTCTCAGGCATCGCGTCGGGAGTGACGTCCGTCCAGGTCTCCCCACCGTCGCGGGTGAGGTGAACGAGCCCGTCGTCGCTGCCGGCCCAGAGGGTGCCCTCTTCGTGGGGGGAGGGGGTCAGAGCGAACACTGTGGTGTACACTTCCACGCCCGTGTCGTCGTGCTGAACCGGCCCGCCGGGCAACGCCTGCAGCGCCTCGTTGTCCGTCGTCAGGTCTGGACTGATGCGCTCCCAGGTGCGTCCCCGGTCGGTCGAGCGGAGCACGTGCTGGGCGGCGTGGTACAGCACCTCCGGATCGTGGGGGGAGATCTCGATCGGTGCGTTCCACTGAAATCGATGTGTGAGGTCTTTCGGGGGCACGCCGTCCGCCAGCTGAGGATAACTGATGACGTTCCGACTTCGGCCCGTCTCCCGGTTGTGCCGATCAATCCGACCGATGTAGTTGCCCGCGTACACGATGTCGGGGTTGTTCGGATGCACCGCAATGTGGCCGCTCTCTCCTCCGCCTACCGAATACCAGTCCTGCTCGGGGACAATCCCCCCAGACGTACGACTTGGGATTGAGATCGTGGAGTTGTCTTGCTGGGCGCCATACACCCGATAGGGAATCTGGTTGTCCACGGTCACGCGGTAAAACTCGGCCGTGGGCTGGTTGTACATCGTCGACCACGTGTGACCTCCATTGTTTGAGACCTGAGCGCCCCCGTCATTCCCCACGACCATCACGTCGTTGTCGTCGGGGTGTATCCACAGGTCGTGCACGTCTCCGTGCGGAACCGATACGGATTCGAAGTCCTCACCCCCGTCGGTCGACTTGTGATATCTTGCGTTGAGGACGTGAACAGTATTTTCGTCCTGCAGGTCGGCGTGGATGTGGGAATAATACCAGCCGCGCTGCCGCAGCTTTCGAGCCCCGTTTACACGCGTCCAGCTCTTCCCGCGATTGTCCGACCGGTACACGCCCCCCTTCTCGCCCTCGGCGGTCACGAGCGTCCAGACCCGGTCCGGGTTGGCGGGAGAGACGGTCACCCCGATGCGCCCGATGGGGCCCTCCGTGGGGAATCCCGTTTCGAGTTTTGTCCAGTGGTCGCCTCCGTCGGTCGTTTTGTATAGGCCGCTTTCTTGTCCCCCATCAATCAACGTCCACGGCTTGCGCTCGGCCTGCCACGTCGCGGCGTAGATTTCGCGCGGGTTCTTCGGGTTCATAGCCAGGTCTACGGCGCCGGTCGAGTCAGAGACGAAGAGCACCTTCTCCCACGTGTCGCCCCCATCGGTAGAGCGATACACGCCCCGCTCCGGATTGGGGCCAAAAATGTTGCCGAGGACCGCCGCGTAGACGCGGTCCGCGTCGTCGGGATGGGTGACCACGCGGCCAATCAGTCCGGCATTGTCGAGACCAATGTGGGTCCAGGTGTCCCCGCCGTCGGTCGACCGATACATGCCCGCGCCGATCGATACGTTGCCCCGCGGGCAGGCCGACCCCGTTCCCACGTAGATGACGTTCGGGTCCGAGGGGGCCACGTCCACCGCCCCGATAGAGGCGGCCTCAAGATGGCCATCGGTCAAGTTTGTCCAGCTTTCGCCCGCATCGGTCGTTTCCCACACACCCCCGCCCGTCGAGCCCATGAGAAAGGTGTTCTCGTCGGTTGGTACGCCCGTGACGGCGGTGACTCGTCCTCCACGGTGGGGCCCAATCATGCGGTACTCCATTGCCTCGTACAGCGACGGGTCGTAGACCGTATTTGCATCATTCTGGGCGAAGAGCGGGGACGAGCTGCATCCCGCGACGATTAGGGCGGCAAGGACTGCACGCACAAACATCTGCTTTTGAGCAAAGTGCAGCATGGCAAAGGCTGAGGTCATGTACGAGGAGGTCATGTACGAGAAGGAAAACGAAAACAAGCCGCGGTGGCCCCGAAAATCGAGTCGACCGCACGCTCCATGTCTTCGACGAGGGCCGGGTCCAGGCTTTGGAGCTCAAGGGAAAACCATTCGTTGTCGGACCCCTCAATTTGACGCAGAAACGGCACAGCCGGACTGCGAGGGCACGGCAGATCTTACCCCGACAAGTCCGTGTCACCTGCGGTGCGGTTCTGTGTGTGCCAGCTCCCCGAAATCGGGGAGTTCTGCTAGGCGGACGTTTTGGGGCGCTGCCTGTCTCCCGCCAAGCGGGACAGTTTCGCTTAGCGTGGCAGGCCGAGGGAAGCGTCGATCAGAACAGGGTGTATGGATGAAAAATGAGTTCATGAAACGCAACCCACAACACTCCACCACCAAGAAAAACGCACGTTCCGGTTCTAGGGAGAGGGACACTTGCCGCTGCGATCGTTCTGGTAGAAGAAGCTCGGCTCACCGAACAAGGCGCCCGAAATCATCCCTTCGGTGCTTATCCGTGAATTTGAAATAAATCTTGGCGGTTTGTTCTATCGCCCTGCATCGAAATGCGCGCTGCATAGTGTCCCCATCGCGTGAGTCAGTTGTGTGACGCTCAATCAAGCTCGCTTGTGCTCCGATCCGTTCGCGACCTTGCACAGCGGAACTCGTCGCTCCGAATCCTCCTGATTTGCCTTCTGAGCATCGGGATCATCGGGGTGGGGAGCTGTGCGTCGGCCCAGACGGTGTCGGAGGGTACTTCTCCTGATGGCGATGAGATTGTCCGCGATTCAACGGAGCAAAGTGCTCAGGAAGGATTGAGTCGTGCCGATCGTCTGCGCCGGCGGCGCCGGGCCAAGGCCCAAGGAGACCACATGTCCAATCGCGGGTTTCTTGAGACCGTGGATCGGTACATCGTGGACACGGCGGTGTCGGTCATCTCGAACCAGATTGCCCTGAAAGTTCCGGAGTTGGACGTGGCAGGGATTCAGCCCATATTTGGAACGACCACGGGGGGCACCACCGCGGGGCTCCTCTACGAACCGACCTTTTTCCGTGCGAACGAACAGCCCCTCCGCATCGAGGCTGTGGGGGGGCTCAGTCGGTATTACAGGACCGAGACGCTCTTTCGGATGGAGCGCGGTCGGTACGTCGGCTACGCCTTTGCGCGCTACGAGCATCAGCCTCGCGGCAGGTTCTTCGGGGTTGGAAGCGGAAGTGTGGCGTCGGATCAGTCGACGTTTCGGTTGGACGAGGGGCTCTTGGGAATCCTTGGGGGGCGCTCGCTAGGATACAAAGTGTTGGTCGGGGGGCACTTCACGTACCAGCTCAACCGTGTTGGGAACGGTAGTGGAGACGGCCCGCAGGTAAAAGAGCAGTTCGGGGATGAAGTCCCTGGGGTCGGCGAGAACGTCGATCATCTGATGATCGGGGGCTTCTTCGAGTACGACTCGCGTGACGCGTCGGCCCAGCGCACCCTCGGGCATCGCTTTGCACCCACGGAGAATCGGCTGCGGAGCGTCTCGCTCGAGGCGTCCCGGGGATTCTACCTGTCGGCCGAAGTGACCCGCAACGTCGACACCCGAGCCGAACAGTACGGATTCACGCGCTATACGCTCGATGCGCGGGAATTTCTTCCCGTCGACAAGGAACTCCTCCACGGGTTTGCATTTCGCCAGTTCGCGTCCTTTACCCAGTCGGGGAAGGGAGAGGTGCCGTTCTACCGCCTCCAATCGATTGGAGGGTCGCGGTCGCTTCGCGGTTACGGAGGCGGTCGATTTCGCGATCGCAACGTGATTCTATCCAACGCGGAGGTGCGGTATCAGGTTTGGCACAAGCTCGACATGGCCCTGTTCACCGATGTCGGTCACGTGTTCAATGACGTAGGGCACCTGGGCGAGGGCGGGGTGCGCGTGGGATACGGAGTTGGGTTCCAGTACCGGAAGGACGGAAAAACGCTCGGCCGGATCGATATTGCGCGCAGTACTGAAGGAACGACGGTGACCGTAGACCTCGGCTCGCTCTTCTAACCCGGTGTCCTCACGAGAGGCCTAGCGAGGCACAAGAGGCGGTCCAGAAGCTGTTCGGCGGACGTTCTGCGGCCTGCGAGTGGATCCCGCGCAGCCCGGTGACTACTCGTGCTGCAAGCAGCATGATCTCCGGCCCTTGCTTCGCTCGTGTCGGCTGAACATCAATCCACCGGACCGCTTCTCAAGATGCAGCTTCTCAAGATGCCGTGCGCGCACCGCGGGCGATGCCCCGCATCGTCGAGGAGGAAACATGAGCAGATGGGGCCGCCGCTGACGCCGTAATAGCGTCCCGTAAGACATCCGGGCTAACTTTCGATACGACGCGAGCGTGGTTCAAATGTGGCGTCATGGCTCCCATGGAACGACTCGGATTGGTTGCTCTGCTGCTGGTCCTCGTGGGACCGGCGCTTGCAGTGCCCTCCTCAGCGCAGCGGTTTCTGCCCGACGATCCGTTGTGGACGGATCCCGATCGCATGGATATGCCCTATCCGGAGCCGCAACCGGATGAGCGGGAGAGAGGGCCATTTGAGTTTCTGGAACGGACCTTTGGATCGCCGGGCGAACACACGGGCCCCGCGCTGAACGTGAACACGGTGGGCGGCGTCCCGAACTCGTCGTGGTACACCAATCGCCACTACCGCGTCCCCATGTCGGAGGCGGAGCTGCGTCGGGGGCCGAACGAGGACCCGGGCCCCTCCATGCACGCCCGGTGGCGCGTCGTCCGTCTCATCGAGAAGAGTGGCCTTCCTGGGGCCATCGTGCAAGATGCGACGGATCGCCGCTTCAACATCGTCTTCGATGCGCCGGCCCACCCCGAGATGGCCACCGGCGCCGCGATGGTGAGCAGCCGCCTGCTGTACGCACTCGGGTACAACGTTCCCCACCACTGGCTGCGGTCCATACAGGCCGAGCAGCTCTCCCCGGCGTCCGATAGCGTCACGCAGTCGGACGTGGATAGCCTCCTCGCGCAGGCACATCAGCGCTCCGACGGCACGCATCGCGTCCTGGCAACCCGAATTCCGGGTGTTGAGCGGCGCGTTGGGCCGTTCTCCTTTCACGGCACCCGCGCCGACGACGGCAACGACATCTTTCCCCATGAGGCCCGCCGCGAGCTCCGGGGATTGCGGGTAATTGCCGCGTGGATGGATCACAGCAGCACGGCCCGTCGGCATACGCTCGACGTGGGCGTGCGCGAGGAGGGACGTCGGTTCGTGCGACACTACCTCACCGACCTGCGCCTGACGCTCGGAAGTGGAGGGGCGACCCCCGTTCCGCGCTGGGTAGGGCACGAACACGTTCTCGAGCTGGATCAAGTGTTCAGGCGGATCGGGACGCTCGGGTTGAGTGGGGGGGAGTGGGCCGAGAAGACGCTCCCGGAATGGCGGGCCGTGGGCCAATTTCGAGCTCGGTATTTTGTGCCCAGCGAATGGCGTCCGAAGTGGCCCAATCCGGCCTTCGAGCGATGCGACGCCGCCGATGCCTTCTGGGCCGCCAAGCAGGTGCGTCATTTCTCCGAGTCGGAGTTGGAGGCCATCGTTGCCACCGCGGAGTATTCGTCTTCTGAGGCTGCCGACTACATGGTGCAGACGCTAATGCAACGGCGCGACTCCATCGCCCAGGCATACCTACAATGGGGCGGCGGGCTCGATCGATTTGCCGTCCGGGAGGGCGCGCTCACCTTCCACGATCTGCGCGCAACGTACGGCTCCGCGCCCGACTCGGTGCGGCGGGCCGTCGCGTGGCACGTCTACGACAATCACCGAGAGCAGGTGGGGGAGCTGGTCCGCGAGGGGACGTCCCGCCGCGAGAGAATTCCGCTGCCCTCGGGCCGCACCCCATCGTTTCTGCGTGCGACCCTGAGGACGCCTGGACATGGGACGACCCGCGTCTTTCTACGAAAAATCCCGTCGTCCGCGACCTCGACGGAAGCGGCGCCGTACGAGGTGGTGGGCGTCGAACGCTCAGAAGGCGGTCCTCCCGAGCCCGGTTCGGAGTGACATTTATCCCTCCGCGCAGAATGCCTAGATCGTCTCCCCAGGGCCCGAGAGGCGGTTGCACTCCCGTTCAATCTGGTCTACGAGGCTCGGGTCGTGCTCCACGAGGCGCTCGACGAGGGAGACCAACTCGTCCCGGTCCAGGCCGTTCATGAGGTCGGCCACCGCCGCAGGGTCCGTTTTGGGGACCCTCTCGTCGTCCATCGCCTTCAGCAGAGTGGCCACGATGTGCTTACACCAGGAGCCTTCGTGGTACGGGCAGGTGCACTCGACATCCGTGACGTCCTCAGCGTCGAACTGAACCGCCACGAGGTACGGATGCACGTCGCTGCCCTGCACCTGGGCCTTCAAGGTGTGCTCGCCCGTCTGCTTCAGGGCCTGCACCGCCCCGTCCGCGAGGTACTGCCGACCGCGCTCGAACGACCCGCCGGCCGTGTGGGTCTGAATGTCGTCTTTCGTGAGGGACGGAAAGGACATGGCTGGGGCAGGGACTGGGCACAAGAGACGTGAACTTAGGCGTTCATCGCGGAGGACGGGGCGTCGTAGGCCGTGGCGGCGACGTGCTCAAGGAAGTTGTCGAAGATGCGCGGGGCCGCCTGGGCGGCATTCACGTTGGCCTCCGTGCAGGTGTCGAGGGCCTGTTGGATGGTGCGGTCGGACAGCTCTTTCGAATGAATCATCGCCTTGGCCGTCTGCAGGTCGTACTCGGGATGGAACTGCACGGCGTAGACCTGTTCCCATCGAAAGGCCTGCACGCCCGTCGTGTTGGAGGCCAGAAGGCGGGCGTCCGGCGGCATCTCCACCACGTGATCGGAGTGTGTGGCGAAGACGGTAAACGGGTCCGAGAGTCCGTTCCAGATCGGGTCGTCCGCCTCCTGGTTCACCTCCACGTACCCGAGCTCGTAGGAGCCGCCCCGCACGGTGCCGCCGAGAATCTGGGCGAGAAGCTGGTGCCCCCAGCAGACGCCGAGGATGGGAAGCCCGTCGGCAATGGTCCCTTCCACCCACCGGCTCAATTCCTGAATCCAGGGCCGATGATCGTCGTAGACGGACGACTGGGAGCCGGTAATGATGACCCCGTCGAACGGTTGTGCAGGACGGTCCTGCGTCTGCACTGGGGTCGGGTCGCCAATCGGCGGCGGCATTTCACCCTCGTTGGCGTTGTAGATGGTGAGGGCGGCGTCCACCTCCCGCTGAAAATTGCGCTGGGCGTGCGGCGTGCCGAGCGAGGCGTCGATGAGGGCGAGGCGCATTGCGAGTTTTTCGGTCATTCAATGAACCGTCACTAAATCGACCGCTGACGGGGAAGTGCGTTCCGTGGGAGAAAAGTTGAAGGTTGGGAGGCGCCTCGTCAATCACACTCTGAAAGCGTTCGGTCGCTTTGCTCCCAGCAACGCTTGTGTCGGCGTCGCATCCATTCGTGAAACAGCGTCTGCTGCCTGGATAGTAGAACTTCTGGGGACTCGCCGGCACTCCCCTTTTTACTGTCATTCTGCGGGGCTTTGAGGAGCTTCCTATCGTCCTGATTCCGAATCCTGCGCGTCATGGATACTCGTATGGCCTGCTCTACGGTGCGGTGGGGGTGGGGCTTGTGTGCACTCCTCGTCTGTGCGGGGCTCGCCAACGCCTGCGACTCGATCAATGGCGGGGACGAGCGGGGAGGATGGGAGGTCGCGTGGTCTCGATCTTTTTCCGGGGATTATGCGACCAGTGCCCAGCCGGTCATAGATTCGGAGCGCACGTACGTGGCACTTGGCCCCTCCCTTCAGTGCCGCTCTCTGGAAGATGGGGAGAAGTGCTGGAGTACGGACATGATTGCCAGCGATCAAGATCTCTCCGCCGGGGAAATCCTGGAGAGTGCAGGCCGTCTCTTCGTGAACGATGGCCCGCTCGTCCGGGCATTTGCAAAGACAGATGGGCGCCTCGTGTGGAGTACGCAAATCCAGGACTTCCGCTCAACGATTAATGCCCGGATGGCTCAAAACACCTCTCACTTGTTTCTCGGGGGAAAAGGGGAAGTGGTACGGATTCGGAAGGACGACGGGACCGTTGACCTGCGCATTCCTGTTGAGCAACTTGCTCGCGACAAGTTTACCCAGACGGCCTACGAGGTTCAGGTCGATGAGGGACAACTCTTTGTTCCGACCGCCTATCATCGGGACAGCTTCGAAGCGATCCGAGGGAACGTGCTGGTCTTTAACGCCCAGACAGGTGCGTACCAGTGGGGCTACGACGTGCCCCATCGCTACGTCAAGCCCCCCTCCGTGTCCGATTCGATCAAGCTCGATGCAGATGTGGAGCGGGTAGGGTTGGGGAACGAACGTGCTGTGTTTGCTGCCAGCCAGTCCGTGTTCGCACTCGACCGGTCCACGGGAGAGAAGAAGTGGGACGTGTTCTTCAAAGACGATGGCTTTGGCGAGTCAGTTGTCGTCAAGAGCGGAACGGCCTACGTAGGATCACTCGGGGCACGCGTTTATGCCTTCGACGTGCGGACCGGGGAGCAACGCTGGGCGTCAAGGGAGATGGGAGGAAGCCTGTTTACAATCCTCACCGCCAAACACGGCCGAGTGTATTTAGGCAACGAGGCCGGGGGGCAAATCTGGGTGCTCGAGGCCGAGACCGGAGAAGTCATCTGGCACAGCTACCCGCCGGAGTATGCAACGGAGGGTATCCCGTACACGTATGTATCGCCCTTAGCAGTGGGGGAGGAGTACATGGTAAATGTCGGCGGTCGAAAGATCTACGCGCTAACCATTCCGTGACGGCACGCGTCCGCTCTGGGTTCGTGGCATTCTCGCTCATTTGATTGCACCGAGGTGTTTCAATGTCTTCGGATGCCGATGTCCCCTCTTCAGTGGGGATTCCGATCTGCCTGTTGCTTCTTGCGGCCGTGGCGCTCGCTCCATGTGACACGTGGGCGCAGTGTAGACCGGGGGGGCTAGGGAGACAGCTGGAGGGGGAACTAGGGCGCCATTCCGTAAGGAATGCGGAGCCTCTACGACCTGCGGTGAGTCTGTCATCAGGGCCTTCTCAGTGGGCCGGTCCTTTGCAATGGGACCGGCACCCCCCAATCGGATTCGCCGCCGAGGACTGGCGGTGGGGGTACGCGACGGGGCGGGCCGTTCTGTCGACCGTAATTCCGCTTGCCGTTGGGAGTGTGCTCCTCCGAACGCGCCCACGGGACCGGACGCTGAACGGCCTGGGGCTCGCCACCATTGGGCCGGGGCTGCTCGTTGGGCCGTCGACGGGGCAGTGGTGCCTGGGTGGGCGCTACGCCCGGAAGAGCGTGCTCCCGACCCTCCTGCGGGGTGCGGGCATGGGCGGCACCGTTCTGATCTGGGAGTGGGCGGAGCGAGCGCTGGATGACGCCGGCCTGGGAGGGTTTATTTTGACCCTGCCCGTAGGGTTGGGGCTTTTCTTCACCAGCTACGTGGTTCTGGGGGCCATGGGGTGGTCGATGCAGGAGACGCCTCGCATCCCGTGTGGTACCAACGAGGGGACGGCCGCCGTCTCCGTCGCGCCAGTTATCCAAGCCCAGGTTGGCAATGTCGGCGTCAGTCTGTCGATTCGGTTGTAGCCTCTCATCAGGGGACCTGTCTTTCAAGGGCTAGGATCCTCTGCTGGGTGGCACTAATCACAGGAAAGGGACGATTAGTTTCCTTTCAGGGCGATGTTGTCGGAGCCGAAGATGCGCTGGGCGCCGCGCATAAACTCGGCGGTGGGCTCGACGACGTAGGCCCGGCTGCGGAGGCGCTCCTGGCCGCGGAGGTCGGGCGCGTCCACGTCGAAGTAGAGCGTGCAGTTTCCCTCCGTCTGCTCGCAGAGCTGCCGGAAGGTGTGGAGCTCGTCCGGCATCACCTGGTCGAGGTCCACGGTGAGCACGACCTCGCTCACCATTTGCTCGCGCACCTTCCACATCGGATTGATGTCCTTGGCGAGCACCTTCACAGTGCCCCCGCGCACCTCCACGTTGCCCCTCACGAGGACCACCTTGTCCACCTTCAGGTAGGGCTGAACCTGATCGAGGATACTGGAGAAGACCACCATCTCGCCCTGTCCCGTGAAGTCCTCAATCTTCGCGAAGGCGATGGGCTTCCCAGACTTCGTGGTGTTGCGGTCCACGTCGGTGATGATGCCGCAGAAGGTGCGCACGGGACCCCGACTGCGCCCATCCCCACCGGCGGCCTGCTCGATCACCTGCTCCAGCTGCTCGGGCTCGCCGAAGTGAGCGGTGGCGAAGGCGTCCGCCTCGGCCCGGAACTCATCGAGCGGGTGGCCGGAGACGTAGAAGCCCAGCACCTCGTGCTCGGCCTTCAGGCGCTTCGACTTCGCCCATGTCTCCACGTCCGGCAGGCCGGGCTGCATGGCCTCGGTGCCTGCGTCGCCGTTGCCGAAGAGCGAGTTTTGGCCCGCGGCGCGGTCGTGCTGCACCTTTTGGCCGTAGCGCACGGCCGTGTCCATGATCTCCACGAGCTGCGCGCGGTGGCCCTCCAGGTCGTCGAGCGCCCCGGCCTGCGCAAGGGCCTCCAGCGTGCGCTTATTCACCGTGCTCAGGTCCACGTTCTTCGTGAGGTCGAAGATGGAGTTGAAGGGACCGTGCTCTTCCCGGGCGTCGATGAGGGCGTCGATGGCCTTCTCCCCCGCGTTCTTAATGGCCGCGAGGCCGAAGCGGACGCGGTACTCGCCCTCCTCGTCTTCTTCGACCGTAAAGTGCGCCTGGCTGCGGTTGATGGAAGGGGGCAGCACCTCCAGGCCCATGCTCTGCGCCTCCTCCAGCACTTTCGACAGCTTGTCGGTGTTGTCCATCTCGTTGGTCATCGCCGCCGCCATGAACTCCGGCGGATAGTGGGCCTTCAGGTAGGCCGTGCGGTAGGCGACCAGTGAATACGCCGCTGCGTGAGATTTATTGAAGCCGTACCCCGAGAATTTGGCCATCAATTCCCAGACGTGCTCGATCGTATCTTCATCAACTCCCCGCTCCCACGCACCCTCGACGAACTCCCCCCTCATCTGGTTCATGATCTTCTCCTTCTTCTTGCCCATCGAATTGTGAATCACCACATCCGAGGCAACGAAGTTGGAGTGAGGAGGAACAGCCAGATCGTACACCTCTTTTTCGCCGACGTTCTCGATGTCGGCGATGGGATCCCAGAGAATTTCTCCATTCGACAGATTGACGAGCTCTTTACTGTCGAAGGCCTGTCCAAGGGCTTCTAGGCGATGTCGACTGAGCTTGTGTCTAGGGTTGTTGAAGTTAAGACCCGACGATAGATTGCTTCCTGAAATGCCAACTTTTTTGCCCCCTTCACGCCAGGTTCGCCCGCTTGCGTGCTTGGCCCGACGAACCTCGCGGGTTACGTCTGCCGGAAGATTGTAGATCGACTGATTGCGGGATCGGTCGAGGGCATCTTCGTGCAGGATGTCTAAGGCCTCTTTTTTTCGAGGACAAAGGTGCGGGCCGATGTCCTTCGCAAACTGCACAATGTCCCGTTGATCGGTGACGATGAGTTCGATGTTGTTCTGGTGCGTTGTTTCGCGATGTCTTCGCACCGTGGCTACGCCCAGACGCAAAAGCACATGGGAAAGATCATCGATGAGGGCTGGGCTCGAGGAGCTGTAGGAGATGCGTGTCTTCTCAACGGAGCCGTCTGTGCTGAAGAGGGTTCCAAGAAAATGTGCGAGCGACTCCGAATCGTAGCGGAAAACCTCACGAGGGAGGTGCTTCTCTTCCGCTCGACCGACCATCCCGGCATCCCGGACGAGGTCAGTGATGGGGTTTTTCCCCTCTTCGGAACCACGAGCCGTTACCGTTTTCACGTCCGTAGTCGGATGGTCGTAGGTGCTCGTTTTGGCACCGAGAGCAGAAACCGCATTTCGATAGTCATCGAGAAGATCCGGGTCGCTGTTATAGAAGCGAGCCACAGCACGCCCCTGATCGGCCATCGTCTGCCCGTCCCCTAGCAGGTAGGCAAGAACGCGGATTCGGGCACTCGAAGGACGTTTAGTTCCGGTCGTAGGGAGAGAAGCCGGGACGGCAATTTCGTCCCCTTCTGAGAGATCGGAGAGATGCTCCCAGCCTTCGACGGTTCGGAGAGGATGATTTTTGGTGAGTTCAATGCACCGACCGCTTCGGGTCGTGACGCGGAAAACAGGCTTCTTCCCGTTCTCAAAGCGCTCGGCGACGGTCGTTTCCGTCAACTCGTACTCGTCGTCGAGCGTGAGTATCGTCGTGCCGGGCTCTATGGAGTCGACGCGGCGCCGTTCGCCCGTCTCGGCATCCACGACCAGAGTGTTGCCCGGTACGCATCGGCGCAGGATGTCGGCTTTGCCCAACGAAAACCCGCCCATCTCGCGGGCGATCTGCATGACCTGCTCCTGATAGACCGGAATGCCGTACGTCGGCTCCAGAATGTCCTCGAGCATCGGGTGCGGGTACTCCACCTCCTCGCGCCCGTGCTTCCGGGCAATATAGGTGGGAATGTTCTCCATGGGCCCCGGACGATAGAGCGCGTTCATGGCGATCAGGTCGTCGATCTCCGTCGGCTTCAGCTTCCGGAGATACTCCCGCATGCCGGTCGACTCAAATTGAAAGATCGAGACCGTGTCGCCCTTCTGGAAGAGCTCGAACGTCGTCTCATCGTCGAGCGGAATATTGTCGATGTCGATCTCCTCGCCGCGCGTCTCCGCCACGAGGTCGACGGTGTCCTCGATCAAGGTGAGGGTTTTGAGGCCGAGGAAGTCCATCTTGAGCAGGCCAAACTCCTCCACCCAGTCGCCGTCGTACTGGGTGGTGACCACCTCCTCGCCCTTGCTCTTGGCCACAGACACCGGCACGTACTCGCTCACCTCGCCGGGGGCGATGATGACGCCGGCGGCATGCACCCCGGTGTGGCGCACCGACCCCTCCAGCACTTCCGCGTACTGCATCATCTTGCGGACCTCGGGATTGTCGGCGTCCTTGAGGGCGCGGAAGTCGGGATTTTCGTCGAACGCCTGGTCGAGGTTCACGCCGGGGCCCTCCGGAATCATCTTGGCGATCTCGTCGGCGCGGTCCAGCGGGATGTCGAGCACGCGCGAAACGTCGCGCACCACGGTCTTTGCACCCATCGTGCCGAAGGTGACGATCTGACACACGTTTTCCTGCCCGTACTCATCGACCACGTAATCGATCACCTTCTCGCGGCCCCGGTCGTCGAAGTCGATGTCGATGTCGGGCATCGACACGCGCTCCGGGTTCAGGAAGCGCTCGAACAGGAGGTCGTACTCCAGCGGGTCCACGTCCGTGATGCCGAGACAATAGCTCACGCAGCTTCCGGCGGCCGAGCCGCGCCCCGGCCCCACGCGCACGTCGAGCTCGCGGGCCGCCTCCGTGAAGTCCTGCACGATGAGGAAGTAGCCCGAGTACTCCTCGTCGGCGATAATGCCGAGCTCGTGGTCGAGACGGTCGACGACCGTCTGCGGCAGCGGGTCCCCGTAGCGCTCCTTCGCCCGCTCGAAGGTAAGGTGACGCAGGTACGCGTCCATGTCGTCGAACCCGTCCGGAATGGGGTAGTGGGGCATCAGCAGATCGCCCATCGGGATGTCGAATTTGCACTTCTGGGCCACCTCGTTGGTGTTCACGAGGGCCTTGCGCTGGAACTCCGCCGGGAGGCCCGTGAGCGCCTCTGCCATGCCCGCCGGATCCTTGAGATAAAACTCATCGCTGTCAAATCGCATCCGGTCCGGGTCGGTGTAGTCGTCGTTCGTCTGCAGGCAGAGCAGGAGGTCCTGCGCCTCGTGGTCCTGCTGGTCCACGTAGTGCACGTCGTTGGTGGCCAGCACCTCCACGTCGTACTCCTTCGCCCACCGCAGAAGCACCTCGTTGACCGTCTGCTGGTCGTCGAGGTCGTGGTCCTGGATCTCGATGTAGTAGTCGTCCCCGAAGATGTCGAGGTACGCCTCAAACTTCTGGCGGGCCCGCTCCTCGCTCTGGTTGAGAATCATCTGCGGCACCTGGCCCTGCAGGCAGCACGTGGTGGCCACGAGGCCCTCGTGATGCTCGCGCAGGAGGTCGAGGTCGATGCGCGGCTCGTAGTAGAAGCCCTCCAGGAAGGAGGTGGAGGAGAGTTGCATCAGGTTCTCGTAGCCGGTCTGGTTCTTGGCCAGGAGCACCTGGTGGTAGCGGGTCGAGTCCGACTGGTCCTGAATGCCGCTGGGCGTGAGGTAAAACTCGCACCCGATGATGGGCTGCACGTCCGAGTTCTGAGCCGTGGTGTAGAACTCGGGGACGCCGTAGAGATTGCCGTGATCGGTGATGGCGACGGCCGGAATGTCGCGGCGCTCGGCGCTCTCGATGAGGGTGTCGATGCCGGCGGCGCCGTCGAGGAGGGAGTACTGCGTGTGGCAGTGGAGATGCGAAAACTCGGGCATACAGCAGTCGATTCGTCGGGGGAACGGTGCGCGAGACGAGGAGGGAGAAAAGAACTCCAACAGCACCGTTCAACTAAAGAGATGCCCGGGCGGGAATCAACGCTGGTCTCCTCGATCGGTGTTTGCATCGCTGCATTGGTTCGTCACCTGCAGTGGGGGGTTACGAACGCCAACTCAGCCTGACTCATCCTGCGCCGAACCTCCTCGCATCCGATAGCGTACTAGCAACGTTGCACCGATGACCAGGGGCGATCCGATTCCAGAATCCCTTGGCGCTCGCGCTCTGAAAGCCCGCCCTCGCTTGGCTGAGGGTGCTCAGATGTGATTCATTTCGGGCGCTTCATCTCCAGCACCGTTCGGGCCGGCGTTTTCTTCGAGGCCGCGGACCTCTACGCCAGAGTCGCGGCTTGTCAGCCGTCACTCTGTGAGTTGTCCCCTCTATACTGCTCAACGGTACAGTCGACTTATGGCCGATTTATCTCCCGGCAATGTCCTTCCGAAAAGCGACGCCTTCACGCCCCACGAGAACAGTGCAGTGCAGGAGATAAAGGGCTGGGCCGAGGACGACCCCTCGGTCCTCTCGGAGGGACTGCGTCTCGCCAAGCGCCCGCTCGACTGGCTCGCCGAGCGTCCTGTGACCGAAGATGTCATGGAGGAGATCAACGAACGCATCATCGATGTCCTCAATGCCCTCTCGGACGCCTCTACCTGGACGTACGACGAAGAATACGTCCTGAGACGCGCCCGTGAGGAGCAGGACCTCAGCGTCGGCTCGCTGGCAGAGTTGCGCACGAAGCCCATGGACTCCCTCGACAACCTGGCGCATAGCTACTTCACTGAGAATGCGGTCCTCTCCGTCATCGAAGGCGGGGGCACGGGACTGGGGGGCGCGATCCTCCTCGCAGCAGACATTCCTATGCTCTTTTCGATCAACCTGCGGCTCATCCAGCAGATCGCCGCCTCCTACGGCTTCCGCTTCGGCAGCCCCGAGGCGCGCCCGCTGGTCTTGCGCATCTTCAGCGCCGCCACGGCCGACACGCCCGAGGCGCGTCGGGAGGCGCTTCAAGAGCTGCGCGCGGCCGGCGCGGCCCTGGCAAAGGAAAACGCACTATCGGCCTCTTCAACCGCCGGCCGGGTGGGCGTCTCCGAGGCGTCCCCGGAGAGAACGCAGACCACGGAAAATCAGAGCCGCGCACCGGCCAACGAGATTGCCCGCAACGTCGCCACGCGCCAGATGGCACAGCTGATCCCGCTTGCCGGTGTGGCCGCGGGGGCCGGGATAAACTACTGGTTCACCATGGCGACGGCTGAAACGGCGTACATGCTCAGCCGCGCGTTCTTCTTGGAGCACAAGCGTCAGCAGAAGTCCGCTTCCCAAGGAAAATTCCCCGACCGTGCAAACCGGTAACGATGCGATCTTTGCAACGCGGCCCTCGGCGGTGGCCGACGGAGACCCCTTGCATCCATCCTCCTACATCTTCATGGCTGATGACACTCGACTTTCCGGGTACACCCGGCGCGTGCTGATTGCGCCGGGATTCATCTGCGGTGCGACGGAGCCCCGGCGTGTTGGTGCCCATGCGGCGTGCATTCGAGACGGCGAAGATCATAGCCCCACTGCCACGAGCCCAATCAGCCAGCTGCAGCCGAGCGCCGCGTAGATGCCCAGGATGTAGCCCGCCACGCCCATGAGCAGGCCCACCGGGGCCATTGCCGGCAGGTAGACGCCCGCCACGATGGGGGCGCTGGCGGCCCCGCCGACGTTGGCCATGCTGCCGGTGGCTACGAAGAAGAGGGGCGCCCGCGCCATGCGCGCAGCAGCCATGAGGAAGGCGATGTGGATGAGGATCCACAGGACCCCGGCCAGCAGGTAGAGCGGTACATCGAGCACCGCCGCGAGGTCGGCCTTCGCGCCAATCGAAGTGAGGAGCAGGTACAGCGCAAAGTAGCCCAGCCGCGACGCGCCTACCTCCTCCATCTCCTGCAGGGGCGTAAACGACAGCAGCAGCCCCCCGGTCACCACAATCAGGATGGCCCACGTGCTCGTGGTGATGATCGTGGGGTCGCCGAACTCGGGGAGGGTGCCCGCGAGGGCCTTGGCCCCTACGGTCGCGGTCAGGGCGATGCCGATCATGACCGCAAAGTCGCGGAGCGTCACCGGACGCCGCTGGTCCTCCCGCCTCCTCCATCTTCCTGTTCAGCCGATCCATGGCCATCGTATCCGCCTGCATCCAGTTGTCGAAGTGGGCCTGGTAGGCGCTCAGGAAGATGAGCACGCCCATCCAGCCGTACCCGGCCACCACGTCCACCACCAGGAGCGGCCCGAGGGTGCTGTCCGGCGTGCCCACGCTCTGCTTCATGGCCATCATGTTGGCCGTGCCGCCGATCCAACTGCCCGACAGGGCGGCAAAGCCTTTCCACGCCACGGGATCCTCGAAGAACTGCCCAAACAGTGCGAACACAACCGGACCGCCCACCATGATGCCGAGCGTTCCGGCGCACATCATGAACAAGGCCATGGGCCTCAGCCGGATAATCGCCTTCAAGTCGACCGTAATCATGAGGAGGAAGAGCGAAAAGGGCAGCAGGTAGGTCGACATCCAGTCGTACACCGGGCTCTCGGCGGGCGTGATGCCGGCGGTAGTGCACAGCATGGGCATGAAGTACGCCCAGATGATGGGCGGGAGGTACTTGAAGACCGGCTCGAAGAGGTCGAACGAATCGAGCCAAAAGACGAACCCGAGGATGGCGCTAAACAGCGCGGCAATGGCCATCGGGCCGGACACGAGGGGGGAGGCGAACACGGGGCGAGGCTGTCACGGAGAGATCTCAGTGAAATCGCCCACAATCTGGCACATCGCGTGGAGAGGGTCAACTTTCTGGGAGTGGGCGAGTGGGAGAATGAGAGTGGGGGAAGAGGGAAGGGGGAAAGGGTGACGCTCCGGCGTAGGGCGATGCAGAAGATAGACTACAGTTATTTTCCAGAACGAGAATAAGAGTTGGTGTGTAGAGCGGCATGGCGATGGGCGATGCGGCCATACATCTCCCAAGGATCCATTTTCGACGGCAATGTCGCACTTTCAGCACGCTACAGAAGAGCGAAGGGGAGTGGGAAAGCTGGGTGGCGAGCTTCGCGTCCCGGCTTCAGTTCTTTACGCCCGCGATGTGATCTACGTCCGGAATCGGTGGCCGATGAGGCCGGGGGCGGCGAGGTAGACGAAGACGACGAGCCCGACTGCAACTGTTCGAATTCCTTCGGCGGCTACTGGCGGACGGGCGAGGACGAGGGTTTGCTTGCCCGGGCCCACAGCCAAATGCCGAGTGCCACGGCGGGGATGCTGAGGAGCTGGCCCATGCTGAGTCCCAGCGGAAGGGTCGCCTCGAAGTGGATCTGCCGCATCTTGAAGAACTCCAGCACGATGCGGACGCCGAAGATGAGCGTGAAGAACATGCCCACCAGCATCCCTCGCGGCGTGTCGGCCCCCCATCGCTGGTAGAGCCGCCACAGCAGGACGAAGATGAGGAAGTAGCAGATCGACTCGTAGAGTTGCACGGGGTGGAGCGGGGCCTCGGGGATGCCCTCCCGGAGCCGGGCGGCCCGCTCGAAGACGACCCCCCACGGGAGGTCGGTGGGCACCCCCAGGATTTCGGAGTTGAAGAAGTTGCCCAGTCGGATGAGACTCCCGGTGAGGGTGACCGGGGCGGCGAGGCGGTCGAGCAACCACACGAAGGGCTGATCGTCTCGGCGCTGGCAGTAGATCCAGATCGCCAGCACGACCCCGATGAGACCACCGTGACTGGCGAGTCCCCCCCGCTGGATCATGGGGATTTCGACGGGATTGCTGAAGTAGTAGCTCGGGGCGTAGAACAGGATGTGCCCGAGCCGGGCGCCAATGATGGTGCCGCCCAGCAGGTAGAACAGCAGAAAGTCGAGGTCCTGCTCCGGCTTGCCCTCCCGCTCAAAGACGTGCCGCATGAGGTAGAAGCCGATCAGGAAGCCCGACGCAAAGAGCAGGCCGTACCAGCGCGGCGATAGATTTAGCGGGCCGAAGAATGGAAATGGGATTTCTGTACGGAAAATCGCCGGGTCGATGTCCCAGTGAATTTGCAGGAGCATGCGGGCGGTGGAGAGCGGAGAAACGAGGTCGACACTGTACGAAGCGATTCGGAGGGCGTCGCGTTCAGGCTTCGCCGAACCTTTACACCTCCGGTTTCCGATTTTGGAAACCCTACTTGTTTGTATTCGATCTAAATAGACGGTCACATTCTCTTCCCTGCTTCTCGGTTTGTCCATGCCCTCCGCTTCGTTCGACACGTCGGCTCTGTTTGCCACCGATCACGGCTCTGTGGAGTGGACGGACCCCGGACGCGTCCGGATTGCGCTGGGCACCATGCAGTGGCGTCTCGCGCCCTCGGACGTGCCGGCCCTGCGGGAGACGACCCTGTCGCTGGCGAGAGAGGTCTATCATTGTGGGCGGGACTGTCGGTGGCAACTGCGCGTGGAGGGCCATCCAACAGTCGTGCTCGACTCCGACGAGGTGCTTCGGCTCGACGCACTGCTCGACGGAGCGGTGACGATGCTGGAGCTGAGTGCGATCCTGAAGGACGCCTCGATTTCGCGGCCTACGGCAACAGGTCGTCGCGGGTAAGGGGCGAGTCGAAAATCGATGGGGTGCGTTTCCTCTCACCTGAGCGGGCGGTATGATCCTCCTCCCACGCCCTACACTCCCACGCTCTCCCGCACCCACGCCTTCACATCTGCCGGGGAGCGGAGATGCCGAGCACGGTGAGGCCGTTTTTGAGCACCGTCTTTGCCGCGAGGGCGAGGCGCATGCGGGCGGACGCCAGCTCCTCCTCTTCGCCGATAATCTGACAGTTGTCGTAGAACTGCGAGAAGGCGGTGGCCACGTCGCGCAGGTAGTTGGGGACGAAATGGGGCGCACGGTTCTCTGCGGCATTTTGTAGCTCCTGGGGGAAGCGCAACAGCTCCTTGATGAGGGCGATCTCCTCCTCGTGCGTCAGCACGGAGAGATCGGCGTCCGCGTCGTGCGAGAAGCCCACCTCCTCGGCCGTGTCGAGGATGGAGCAGATGCGGGCGTGGGCGTACTGGAGGTAGAAGACGGGGTTCTCCTTGCTCTCCTCCTCCGCCAGCTCCAGGTCGAAGTTGAGGTGCGTGCCGGGCGAGCGCATGAGGAAGAAGAAGCGCGTCACGTCCGCCCCCACCTGATCGATTAGGTCGTCGAGCGTGATGTAGTTGGCCCGGCGCGTGCTCATCTTTACCGGCTCGCCGCCGCGCACGAGAGTGACGAACTGGTAGAGCACGATGTCGACCGCGTCGGCGTCGTAGCCCAGCACGTCCAGCGCGTTGAGCACGTCCGGATAGGCCGCGTGGTGGTCGGCCCCGAAGACGTCGATCATCAGGTCGTAGCCGCGCTCGGACTTGGTAGTGTGGTACGCGATGTCGGGCGTGCGGTAGGTGGGCTCGCCGCTCTGCTTGACGAGCACGGTGTCGTCCTCCTTCCCGAACTCGGTGGTTCTGAGCCAGAGCGCGCCCTCGTCCTCGTAGGTGACGCCCGCCTCGTCGAGCCCATCGAGCACGGCCTGGACCCGTCCCGCGTCGTACAGGTCTTGCTCGTTGGCAAAGGCGTCCATTTTGACATCGAGGCGGCGGAGGGTCTGCTCGATGTCGGCGAAGATGGCCTCCTCCGCGGCCGTTCGGAACGGCGTCAGGTCGTCGGTGGAGAGGAGCGCATCGCCGTGCTCGTCGTGCAGGGCCTCGGCGATCTCCACGATGTACTGGCCGAGGTATCCGTCCTCCGGAAAGTTCTCGGGCACCTCCACCGTCGTCCCGTCGTCGAGCGTCATCGTCCGGGTGGGCACGTCCGATGCGAGCGCCTCGTAGCGGGCGCGGACCGACTGGGCGAGCACGCGCATCTGCCGCCCGGCGTCGTTGTAGTAGTACTCGCGGGTCACGTCGTAGCCGGTCCACGCCAGGAGGTTGGCGATGGTGTCGCCGAGCACCGCGTTGCGGCCGTGGCCCACGGTGAGCGGCCCGGTGGGGTTGGCGCTTACGTACTCGACGAGGGCGCGCTGCCCGGCCCCGGCGTCCGTCCGGCCGAACATGTCGCCCTCGGCCAGAAGGTCGGCCAGGCCGTCGAAGAGGTAGTCCTGCGCGTAGCGGAAGTTGACAAAGCCGGGCCCGGCCACCTCCACGCTCTTGATGCGGCCTGGATCGACCTGTGCCCGCAGCCGCTCGGCCACGGTCTCGGCGATGGACCGCGGATTGTCGCCGAGCACGCTGGCGAGGCGGAGGGCCGTGTTCGTGGCGAGATCGCCATGCTCGGGGCGGGCCGGGGCCTCAAGCTCGATCTCGAAGTCGTCCGGCACGGCGTCGAACGTGTCGAGGACGCGGCGGAGCTGCGTGTGAAGGTAGTCCTTCATGGCGGGGCGCGGTGGATGGGATCTCCCGACGATGCGCCCCCAAGCTACGGAACCGGACGGTCCTCCGAAACGGGGCGCGCGGCGTTTCGACGGGTTTTTGTGGGATGCGATGACGCTTCGCTTGGCAAGGAGGGACCGGTCGTTTCGGATGTCCCGTATGCCGACCCCGTGCGAGGAGGCGGACCGGAGCGAGATCGTGTGGCTTGATCTGCACAGCAAAACGCTGTATCATGAACACACGGATCGGTCGTCATAACGTTGTTATGCGTCTAATCAAATATCTCGTTCTTTTGGAAATAGAATGAGTCAGTCCAATGTATGAAGAGCTGTTTTCGCGGTTTACGGAGGAGTTCAAGTCCTCGATAGAGGATCCCGACATCCATCTGAGCTATACGGATCGACAGCGGATCAAGGGAGGCCAGTACGCCGAAGTCGCGGAAGAGAAACTGCCTACGCTTGAACACAGAATCTATTGGACGAAGGTAAACGCGGGAGTTGCAGCAGCGCTTTTAGCATTTGGGGCCGTGCTGACGGCTCTTTCTAAGGTAGGAGTTGGTGCGGACTGGACACTCGTGGATTTTTCTTTCCCGCTGTTCCTTGCTTTCTGTATGGGATTCGCTGCTTTGGGGGAATGTGGAGGGTAGCAAAATTAGAAAAGCAGCACCTGCTCTGCGAATTGGTAGTAGCCCAGAGTGAAGAGGAAGCCGCTGAAGGAAAGGAGAAAGCAGGCGCATAACCCTCGATGTAGCTGACGAAAAGCTCGTTCCAATCTGCCCTCATGTAGCGGGGGTCGTTTCTTGTGTTTGAAGCAGCAGCCGTGCCACAACTTTTCGCGAGCTAATCTCCTCCGTTAGAACTGATGAAGGGGAGGTGCGTTTGTCTCTGCTGAAGCTCTCCACTCACAGGCGCAGATTCCAATGAAAGTGACGATCGATCTTCCCGACCGCTTCGGAGACATTGACGAGACGTATGCTCGGGAGGCACTTGTGGCTACGCTTTACAGCAATGGCAAGCTCTCTGGGGGTGAAGCGCGAGAGATATTGGGAATGAGCCGTCGCGAGTTTGAGGACATGTTGCCTCGCTACGGGTTTTCCATTCTCGTCGACAATGAGGCAAACGTCCAGACAGAACTCGGCACGTGAAGCGCATTGTCTCTGATACCAGTCCGCTGATTTCGCTGGAGAAGATCGATGGGGGCTACACGTTTTTTCGCTAGCGCTACGACAGAGTCCTCGTGCCTCCAGCGGTGCTTCGGGAACTGGCAGCCGGTCCGTTCGACAGTGAGGAGGCTTATCTATCTCACTTTGGAATCGACGATCTTCTCCGGGTAGAAAAGCCTGAACGTTCGGAGCGGGAGGAGACAGAGCACCTCGACCCAGGCGAGCGAGAGGCGATTGCGCTCGCGTTGGAATTTGACCTTCCATTGCTGATAGAGGAGGAATCGGGTCGAGCGGTTGCGCGCGAGTTGGAAATCAGGATTTCAGGAATTGCTGGTCAGCTTCTTCGAGCCGTTCGAGAAGAGACAATCGGTACAGCCCAGGCGAGTCGAATGCTTGCTGAGCTGAGGGGGAAAGGCCGAATCAATCAGCAAGTGTTCGAGAATGTAAAACGGGCGATCGACGAGGAGGCATAACCCGCTCACTGCACCTGAACCCGGGCTGATTCCGTTTTCATGTTGCTCAGTTAGAACGGATCGGCTTCGCTGACCGAGAGCAACGGCACGAACGGATGGATACTCCGGTAACCGTAACAGTTCAGGCAGTAACAGTTGGAACCGAACGTCTTCCCGCCCGGGTCAGGTGAGCGTTCTCGTTATGCTGCTTAGATCTTAGTTTCTGGATCGAAATCCGGTCGCAGGACGTACAACTCTAAATCAGGTTTTATCACAACTGCTCCTTTTCTGATGGATACAAACCGGTCTGCGAACGAAAAGGAGGTCGTATCGCGGAATCCTGAGGTGTTGAGCGGAGCACTCGTATTCTCAGGGACTCGCGTACCTGTCCAAACGTTGATTGATTACCTAAAGGCGGGAGAGACGCTTGATCGGTTCCTGGAGGGATTTCCGACTGTAACGCGTGAACAGGCCGAAGCGTACCTCGACAAGACGTTGCAGGACGCAGACACCCATGCCTAAGCAGAGTCAGGAGCCGGCGCTGCGAATCCTGTTGGA